>JBNKZT010000618.1:0-2466 GCA_050301775.1 Promineifilaceae bacterium (SeqCode) | reverse complement strand
TTCGGCGTTCGAGAAACCGACACCGGCTATGCCCCCCGCCGCTTGTACCGCTTCATAAACAGGTGCAGCCACTTGCTTCACAAGACCACGCCCCCGGTAATCGGGATGAACGGCCATATTGAGGCTGAGGCCGACCAGAACTGAGTCAGAGGTGTTGGGGATGCAAATCTGCCGCAATAAACAGCTATACTGTGCCGCCAAATATGGGCCATCCCAAGCCCCATAAGCCAGCAATGGCGCGGCCGCCTGCAAGAATTGTAATAGTTGGCCCATGTCACTGGCATGCCGATTGAAGGATACAGCCAGTAAATTGGACCATGCCAGGGTGTCTGTGGGGGTGAACGGCCGTATAACCATTACATGAAACCCAACGAACCTGTTTGCAGAAAAAAACTCCTTTTGCGTATGCAAAAGGAGTGAAATAGTGGGCGTGCTGGGACTCGAACCCGGGACCTCACGGATGTGAACCGTGCGCTCTAACCAACTGAGCTACACGCCCGAATGAGCTTGAATTATAACAATCCGGGTCAACGGTGGCAATAAAGAAAACCGTTCCGGAATGTGTCAATAGAAATGAGACACCAAAATCAATAAATTAGTGAGCAATTCTTCGCTCACCAGGCTGCTGGATAAGTGGATAACTCTCCGCGGACTCCGAGTTACCCACTTACCCACAGCCACTACGACGATTACATTTCCTCACTTTTTTCCAACGGCGGATTAATCCAAACCGCTGTGGGCAGTTTCGGGGCAATGGGCTGCCCGTTCACAAACCGCTCCGGATGCTTTTCATAGGCAGCTTGCAAAGTCACCTGCCGCTCGACGGTCAATTGTGCCGCCAATCCATAATGGACAGTGGCCGGTGTCATCAGTCCCAAACCGGTATGCCGGTGTTCGTTGTTGTACCAGTGAAAGAAGGGGGGTGCCCAGGCACGCGCATCTTGCAGTGACCCGAACCGGTCAGGATAGTTTGGACGATACTTCATCGTTTTGAATTGGGCCTCCGAGAATGGATTATCATCAGAGGTATATGGTCGGGAATGACTTTTTCCTACTCCCAAGTCAGCCAGTAGCAAAGCCAGTGTCTTACTGGTCATAGAACTGCCGCGGTCGGCATGCAGAATCAGTTGTGCTGGTTCAATCCCCTGCTTCATGCAGCTCTCTGCCACCAATTGACGCGCCAAATAAGCCAATTCCTGCGTAGCAATCATATACCCGACCACGTACCGGCTGAAGATGTCCAGAATCGTGTACATATGATAGTAAACATGCGGCACAGGACCCCGCAGCTTGGTGATATCCCAGGACCACACTTGATTGGGTGCCGTCGCCAGTAGTTCCGGCTTCTTATAAGCGGGATGCCGCCTCTGGTTACGCCGTTCCCGTATTGCATCATGGTCTTTGAGTATGCGGTACATCGTGCTCACTGAGCAGAGATACTGCCCTTCATCTAACAAAGTGCCATACATCTGCCGTGGAGAGCTATCGACAAAGCGTTCGCCGTTGAGCATCCCCAGCACGGCGTCCCGCTCTGCCGGCGGCAAAGCGCGTGGTGATGGCGTTGCCGGACGTGGTTGCGTAACAGCCGCTTTGGCTTGTTGCTGTCGATAGTAGCTGCTGCGCGGATAGGCCAGCTGGTCGCAGGCCTGTTTCGTGCTTGTTTTCTGCGCCAATTGCGCCACGGTGGCCCTCACTTCTCGCCGTCCTGCGGCCGTTCCAGGGTAATACCCAATATCTCCGAGAGTTTTTTTGAGCCTCGATGATCAGTTCCGCCTGTTCCAGTTGGCGGGTTAATCGTTTGTTTTCTCGGCGTAATTGGGTCATTTCTGCTTCTTCTTCGTTGCCTTTGCGACCCCGTTTTTGTGGCTTTAGCCCGGCCATCTGACCCGCATCTCGTTGCCGACCCCAGGTGGTTAAGTGGGACGAGTACAATCCCTCCCGTCTCAGCAACGCGCCGACTTGACCTGGTTGTTCCCGGCATTTATCTGCTTCTTCCAACACCCACAATTTATATCTCGCCGTATAAATGCGCCGTTTCGCTTTGGGCAACACTTCCGGGTCGGGTCGATGAATTGGTCTGCTTCCATTTTCGCTGCGTTTGTCTGCCTGATTATGTGTCATGATTTTCCTCTTCGCCCTCAGATTCTACTCTAATTTCTAAGCTTGAAGTGTCTCACTCTATATTGACACAATGGGTTCCGCCACAAGAGATTTATGAAGTGTTGCAGCAGGCACGTCAACGAGAAACAAAAGAAGGTTTCAAAGAATTGTATCAGCGACGTGTCGGCATTGAAGGCACAGTTGGACAAGCAGTAAATGGAAAAGGGGCGCGTCGCAATCGCTATCGCGGTTTGATGCGAACGCATTTGCAGCATCTTGCCACAGCGGCTGGCATTAACTTGCAGCGTATAGCCAACTGGCTGATGGGCGAGCGTCCTGCGGCAACACGAACATCGCCTTCGGAAT
>JBNKZT010000617.1:0-2472 GCA_050301775.1 Promineifilaceae bacterium (SeqCode) | reverse complement strand
TAAGATGGGCATGCCTCGCTTTTCTTCCAACTGGGAGGCGATGTCCATGCTCATCAGCGCCATGCGCCAGCGGGGTTTCTGGTGGAACGGCACCAACTTCTGCACGCCGGATCGGCCGGCCAAGGCCACGTTTGCCACGCGCACGGCCGAATACAGCGCCCAGGCCGAAACCCTGCCCAGGGCCACGGCGATGGCGGCATTGGCGGCCATTGAAGGCGCCGGCGGCATCGTTGGGGAAATCAGCGAAGAGTCGCTGCGCGGCCGGCTGACCAGCATCCGCAACGTGGCCTCGACGCGGGCCGACGACATTTACCAGCTGTGGCTGGACGTCCACAATGCCGGCGATACGACGGAAGCGGCGCTGCGCTTCATCGCTGAGACGGCTTCGGCCGCATTGGAGGCGCTATGAACGGGGTGGCGCAACGGGTGACGGCTGGTGAGGTGTATGCGGAAAAGCAAACGGCCGTGAGGGAGCTGCTGGCGTCGCTCGGCCACCTGGTGGATGCCCATGGTGAGATGCAGGGGGAACGGCCGTTGGACTGGGGGTACGTCGGCGACCTGGCCCAGGTGGAGGAGCGGCTGAAGGAAGTGGGGGGTTTTTTACGGCCGTTTGATTTGGAGGTTGAGGTTGGGTAACGGCCGTTGTATAATCTTTGTCAGCAGCCATTTGCCAAAGTGGTAGCGAAATTGGAACAGAAAGGCCCGCCCCACCAGGTGGGCCTTTCGTTTTGTTGGCGCGCAAACGAGAGGGGAGGGGGAACGGCCGTTTACCACACAAAAAAAACCGCCCCGAAGGGCGGTAATTCAGACATACACCAGACTGATAAAAGGGAGGGTTCGTGATGCCCTAGGTTAGGCCGGGTTGTTGTTCCAGTCGCGTTTCTCGTGCCAGTTTGGGACAAGGAGGAGTCTTTTATCAGCCTGCTCCCGACCCAACCTGAGTAAATCATAACAAAGGTTTTCGTCTAAGGCAATGGCAATTTTGTAACCAATTTCTTTGACAGTCTGAACTTCTTGTCGGTGCGCAAACAGGGGCAAAGAAGAGAGATGTAACAGGAAATCACATCAATTGACTATAGCAATCACAAAGCGTTACAATCTCTTATAAGCCTGGCCAGAACACATTACACGGTTTTAGATAGGAACTTTATAGCTTTTCACTTTGTGTTTTGAGATAGGTGGGTGTATGAAAAAATACTGGAGTTTGCTCTACCAAGCCTCGCAGATATATTTAAGCCAACTAGATGAAGAGATCATCCTTGACACGCTTTGTGACCTAATAGTCGACCAACTCGACTTCAAATTAGCCTGGATTGGACTCGTCGAAGAGGGGAGCTATGTTGTGCAGCCAGTCGCTGTCAGCGGTCCAGGAAAAGAATACCTGGATCTCGTTCAAATCACCTGGAACAGCAGCGATTTGGGGCGCGGCGCCACAGGCACGGCCATTCGGACCGCCAGGGCAGCCGTTACGAATCAGATTGAGACAGACCCCGCTTTCGCTCCCTGGCGCAGCAAAGCCATGAAGTACGGCTTTCGTTCTTCGGCAGCGGTACCTCTGCTCCACAACGACCGGGTGCTAGGAACCCTAAACGCCTACTCGGGCGTAGCCAACCATTTTACAGAAGAACGCATTCTGATGTTGCAATCGCTGGCCAACTTGACGGCCACGGCCATAAAGAGCACCCGGTTGTTCAAGTCCCAACAATCGGCCCAAATGCAATCAGAAGCACTGCAGGTGGCGACCGAGGCGCTGATAAAAACACTGGACCTGGAGCAAGTGCTCAACCTTATCTTGAGTGAACTGCATCAAGTCGTTCCTTACGATACGGCTTCGATTTGGCAGACGGTAGGGGACAAGATGAAAAACGTTGGCAGTTACGGGTTTCCCAATCCGGATGTACTGAAAGGAATAACCTTTGATATCGTAACCGGCGACAACCCTAATCGGAAAATAGCCCAGAGTCACACGGCCCTTATCTTGACCGATCCTGTGAAGACATACAGCGATTTCAACATTGATCCCTATGCAGCTACCATCCGTTCCTGGCTGGGAGTCCCGCTGATTTTTGGCGACCAGATGCTTGGCATGTTAACTTTGGACGCTCACGAACCGGACTTTTATACAGAGAGTCATGCTCAAGTGGCCATGGCCTTCGCTGCCAGGGCGTCCATCGCGATTAATAATGCCCAACTTTATGACCAACTGCGAACCTATGCGGAAAACTTGGAGGAACGCGTGGCCACCCGGACCCAAGAGTTGGAAATTGCCAATTTGCACTTGCAAGAACTGGATCGTCTTAAATCCAAGTTCGTCTCCGACGTATCGCACGAACTACGTACACCGGTCACCAATTTACTAATGTACCTGGACCTTTTAGACGTAGGTAGCCCGGAAAAAATCGAAAAATATCTCGACGTTCTCAAGAACCAGGCAGCAAGATTGGCCCAATTGATCGAAAGCATCCTGGACTT
>JBNKZT010000616.1:0-2477 GCA_050301775.1 Promineifilaceae bacterium (SeqCode) | reverse complement strand
AAATGGTGTAGTTGGCAATCAGGCTGACGTGGCAACAAAAAAGCCCCGCAGATGCAGGGCTTTTCATGATTCGATTGAGAACTAAATGTGTTTTTAGCTTTGGCGCAGCAGGAAGACGCCAACTCCAGCCAGCAGAATCAACACCACGGCCGCACCCAAAACGATGAACCCGATGTTGGAACTGCCAGATGCGGGTTCGGCTGTCGCTGGGGCAGTGGCGGGCACGGCCGTTTCCGCAACACCCGCATCAGCCACCGCCACCGCACCGGCATTGGCGTCAAACTTCGTACCAAATTCGACGGCAATGGACATACCATTAGAGACGGCCACCGCCCAACTGCCGGTCGTTGTCATCACGTAATCGGCCGGCGGGAAGATTTGGACCTGGTAGGTGTCATCTTCCAGATCGGGGAAGCAGTAAGGTTCGTTGATGCCATCGGTAACGTAAGTGGCTACGTTCGCCCCGTTTCGGAACACACTGATAGCGGCGTCAGCCATTAAGCCCTCGGCAAGATCGCGTTGGCCATTACCGTCGGTATCATTAAAGGCGGCTACGCAAATCGCATTGGCGGTGGGTGATGTTTCGGCGGCGGGTTCTTCAGCTGGTACGGCCGTGGGTTCAGGCGTTGGTTCTTCAACGGCCGTTTCCGCATCGGAGGTTGCGGCTTCTTCAGTCGCCACTTCTTCTTCAACCGGCGCTGCCTGACCTGGCGGCACGATCATCAATTCCTGGCCCGCATTGATAAAAGCCGGATTATTATTCAATTCCATGATAGCCGGCAAAGCCTCTTCTGGGGACAGACCCATCGTTTCCGCATAACGGATGGCAATGGTCCATAACGTATCCCCCGCCTGGACAATGTGGACAACAGCGCCATCAGCCCTGGGTGTGGGCGTGGGCATGGGGGTTGAGGTAGGACCGGCCGGTACAGCCGCTGCCCCGCCGCCGCCAGCCGGGGCTGGATTATTGACGGAAGGATCGACCGCATCTAGCGTGTAAAGGCCTATCGTATCCATGAAAAAACCGTTGTTGGGGTAAGGATATGTGGAGCGGAACTCGATCCACACGGTCATATTTTCCTGGGTGGCCGTGAAATCATGAACAAAGGTTACGAATGACTGGTAAAATGGCGAAACGGTTGCGCCGGTCCACCAGCCACTGTAGGCAATTGCCCCTTCATCACGCCAGGCCGCGCCAACAGGGCCAGCTCCTAAACGAACCTGACCGACATCGGGGCGATCAGGTGGTATCTTCTTCGCACCGTCGTAATCCATCACAATGTCGGGATAAACGGGGGCTACCAGGCGATAGCGGCGGCCAACTTCCAGGCCAGAGACGTCCTGGGAAAGGGCGGCGTACATGGGCGTCCACGCTTTGAACACTTTCAGTGTATAGATGCCGTCGCGCCACAAGATTTCCTCACCTTCGGGGATGCCGCCTTGGCTATTCCAGACGGTTGATTCTGGCCGGCCAGCCGGCAGGTTGTCCCATGCGCCGGGGAAAGTCACGCCATCCAGCCAATGGAGCTTCCAGCCATCGGGGACGACAATTTCCGCAATTTGGTCTTGATGATGGTTACCTTCTTCAAAGCCGGGATTAACCAGCAGATTTTGCGAACCTTGTGTTTGAGCGGCCGTTTCTTCCACAGCAGCCGAACCAATGAAGGCTACCATGATGGCCAATATGACCAATAAGGCCATTGTTCTAAATTTCATCTCACTCTTCCTCCACAAAGCCAAGATGGACCTGGCATTTGTGTTGTACAAAAATAAAGCGCAATAGGATTGCGCCAGACAGCCAAAGATTTTAGCATATCGCTCCCTGATTCACAAAGTTACTCAGAATTTATTGAGGCAGGGGATCTGCTTTTTCGTAGCCGCAGCCAGAGGATGCTAATGACGCCAGCTACCGTTTGCAGCAGCCAAAGCAGGGGCAAATTACCGCGATTGGGAAAGATGACGCCGGCCAGATAGCGCCAGTTTTGTGGGCTGGCGATCATGGGGCTGATCTGGCTCAAATCGAGGTTGTAATTGTAGGAAAAGCCGATGTGTAGCAGCATATTGTGTAGGGAGAGGAAAAACAAGCCGTAAGCGATAAAGGCGAAGATGGTCAGCCGGAGCGGATTTTGCGCCGGGCTTAACAGCCAATCGACAGCGTAGGCCAGGGGGATGGCTAGCAGGCTGAGGTAGGGGATTAGGTAACGGCCGTCTCCCGTAAACCCATGTGACGTAAAATGTTTGGCAAACAGGAGCAGGTAGACGAGGAAAACCGTCGTCGTCAGCCAGAACGGGCGGCGGGCACGGCGGAAATAGAGCCAGAAGCCGGGCAGCGCCAGCAGCAGCACCGGCGACAGCAGGAACAAACCCTGGTTGTAGCAGGTCGGATTGCACCAGCCGCCGCCCTCTCCCCAGATCAGCAGTGCCTGCAAACCGGGCAGCAGCGGCCAATTAAAGGTCGAAAAAAAGTTGCCGGCCCA
>JBNKZT010000615.1:0-2477 GCA_050301775.1 Promineifilaceae bacterium (SeqCode) | reverse complement strand
TTAGGAGTAGAACCAGCAAAAAGCCAGTTAACAGCATTGGTAATCTACCGGCCAAAGACATCAACAGAATCAGAAGAACGGTCACCTACAGAAGGAATATTTGTAAACGGCTGGCAATTCACAACCCGACGTGAAACACTAAGTGAGGTTCCCCTAATTTAGTGGACGCAAACAGTGGTCCATGGCTGCTGCCTGTTCGTGGTAGGACGCCTCGTAGGCGAGTGGACTGAGATAGCCCAACGAGGAATGCCGTCGGCGGCGATTATAGAAGCCTTCGATGTAAAAGAAAATGTCGGTCTTTGCCTCCTCGCGTGTTTGGTAATGGGCCTGATGCACCCGCTCCATTTTCAGCGTGCCAAAGAAGCTTTCCACCACCGCGTTGTCGTAGCAGTTGCCCGTGCCGCTCATACTGACTTGTACTTTGTGCGCGGCGAGCAGTTGCCGATACGGCTGGCTGGTGTACTGACTCCCCCGGTCGGAGTGAAAGAGTAAGCCGGCCTCCGGGCGGGTTTGCCGCCAGGCCATGCGAAACGCATCGCTAACGAGCGTGGCGGTCATCCGTCGATCCATCGCCCAGCCGACAATGCGCCGCGAAAACAGGTCGATGATCACCGCCAGGTACAACCAGCCAGCGGCGGTCCAGATGTAGGTAATGTCACCACACCATTTCTCCGCCGGTTGCGTCGCTGTAAATGTCTGTTGTAAATGATTCGGTGCCGCCTGATGGCCGTCCTTCTGTTTCGTCGTCACCTTGTAACGCCGTGGCTGTTTAGCACGGATTCCATGCTGCCGCATCAGCCGGGCGACCCGGTGAATGCTGCAGGCGACCTGATTCTTCACCTCTTCGTAGATGCGTGGGCTGCCGTATGTGCCGTCGCTAGCCGCAAACGCCTTCTCAATCGCGGCCAACAACTCCTGGTTGGCCATCTCCCGCTGACTGACGGGCCGCGTCCGCCAGGCGTAATACCCGCTGCGTGAGACCTGCAGGAGCCGACACATTGTGCTGACTTCCCACCGGTCGCGATGCTGCTCAATGAAGGTATATCTCATTGGCTTGGGTGCGTGAAGATGGCGACTGCTTTTTTTAAGATTTCTTTTTCTTGTCGCAGTCGTGCATTCTCCTGTTCCAGCTGCCGGATCTGCTCCACCATCGACTCGTCACCCTGCAACGGGCGTTTGGCTCGGGGTGCAATTGGTGTCCCTTCCGCCGCCGCTTTTTTGCGGTTCCAGCGGGAGAGCAAACCCTGCGTGATGCCCAACTCCCGCTCAATATCCGACGCAGAACGGTCGGTTGTCCGCAGTAAATTGATCGCCTGCTCTTTGAATTCATCCGGGTATTCTCGTTTCTGTTTTTTCATCTGTTTCCTCCAAAAAAAGTGTACTCAATTTCTAAATTTCTTGCGTCCACTTTTCTGGGGGATCCTCAATACGATACGTTAGACAATCCTTTTGAGGACAAGTTTGAATCGGCCCACTTTGTACCTGATCAAACCGGTTTCGTGTTGAAAGAAGAGCCAGTGTGGGTTAAGGGACTGCAGGTTACTTACGACAGAAAATTCAATCTGGGGAATTTCGAGTCCTTTTCTCCAGCCGTTACTATCTGGGTCAAAACCCGCGTGCCCGAAGGAGCCGCGTTTGACCTGCACGATTGCAAGCGGCGCGTGCGCCAGATGGCCAGGGAAAACGTGAGAAGTCAGTGGCAGCGACATCAAGGGAACAACGAAATTGTTTTTCTGGGCTTGCCGCCACTGGCGAATGGTGGCGAAGACCCTATTTTCATCCGCACCGTCAGCGTTAATCTGGTGTATAAGGTGAATCTGGGGGATTACAACTCGATCACGCCCGGCTACACCGACTGGGCCGACTTAAGGCACGTTTCCCACAGTCCCGGCGAACTGCATATGGCCCTGGAACGCATGTGGGCTTCGGTTTGGGAGAACACGCTGGACGAGATCTCCCGCGCCCAGGGCAACGGTTCGACCGGCGCGTTTTTCGGCCTGCCGGTGATTGAAGTTGAAGATTTGACGACTACGCCGGCAAGCTCAGCGGCGTTGATCCGCTCAGTGCAGGCCGTATCAGAACCCGCTGGACCGGTTATGGCAGTCAATGGGAACCGGTAAAGATGTAATGATAGAGGGGAAAATCCTACCGGCTCTAACCCCTGACGATTACCCCCGAGTTACTTCCCTACCCTGATGGCGCTGGCATTTTGCTGGCGTTTTTTGTGAGGAGCGAACAATGAAAACCCACGTGATTCAATTTGGTCAGTTAGAAGAATTTGTTGCCGAGCCGTCATGCCGGGGCAGCGTCGTACGTGTAGCCGCATTGGACGTGACGGAAAGCGTTTCGGCGCAGATTCCCGGATTACGCACGGCCAGTGTTGGCGTGCATGTGCGGGCGATTAACGACGACGGGCATATTCTCGCCTGTTATCTCCCTGTGGTCAGCATTCAGTTGTTCAACGGTCGTCGCCAAGG
>JBNKZT010000614.1:0-2490 GCA_050301775.1 Promineifilaceae bacterium (SeqCode) | reverse complement strand
ATGACCATCGAGTAACCGTCCTTCCAAAAAGGGAAGTAATTGTTGGACGGTTACTAAGTGAGTAAACGCATTGTTTTGCTTCAAGCATTGGCAGCGACGATGTCGATTTTAGGGCGAATGTTGGAGGATGTTGATCGTGACATGTTTCGCCGGCGGCTCTCGTCCGATGGGTGGTCGATGGCCGATGTATTGAATCATTTGATTAGCGTTGAAAAACAGTATTATCAGCGGCTGCGGCGTGTTTTGGTGGAGGAACGGCCGTATCTCCCCGCTATTCTCCCCGATCCCACAACCTACAATCGGCAGGTTTCACCAACGGAATTATTGGCCCAATTTGAGGCCGCGCGCCTGGAGACGCTGGCTTTTTTGCGTGATGTGGCTGATGAAGGTTGGGGGCGAACGGCCGTACACGAAACCCAGGGTGAAGTGACTTTCCAATTCCTCGTCCAATATCTGGTTGATCACGACAGCCAACATCTCAACCAGATTGCCATGATCCAACAGCAGCTTAATGCGGCGCCGGACCGCAACGCCCAACCGGCAATTTCTGAAAAGACGGCACGAGCAAATGCCTACCACAACGAATGAAAAGCGGGGATTTGGAGATTGAGGGATTTTCCTTTTATCCCCTAATCCCCTAATCTCCGCTAGAAGTAAGACAATCTTTATCGAGGTGATCTATGAGCGACGAAATTAATATTCAGGAAATGCCCACTGACGAACTGTTAGAATTGATGGGCGAAGATCTGTACGATGGTTATGCCGATGAAGTGGTCGAAGAAGTCAACGAGGCCCTCTCCCGTGGCATGACCCCCTACGAAGTGCTGACCAAAGGGCTGGTGGCCGGGATGGACATCGTCGGTGTGGATTTCCGCGATGGCATCCTGTTTGTGCCGGAGGTGTTGATGGCGGCCAAGGCGATGAAGGCGGGGATGGCCATTTTACGGCCGTTACTGGCCGAAACCGGCGCGCCCAAAGTCGGCACGCTGGTCATCGGTACCGTCAAAGGCGACATCCACGACATCGGCCAGAACCTGGTGTCGATGATGATGGAAGGCGCTGGCTTCGAGGTATTCAACATCGGCATCAACAACGACGCCGAAGCCTACTTGAACGCCATCGAGGAACACGACGCCGACATCCTGGGCATGAGCGCGCTGCTGACGACGACGATGCCCTACATGCGGGTAGTCATCAACGCGCTGAAAGAGAAGGGTATCCGCAAAGACATCATCGTCCTGGTCGGTGGCGCGCCGTTGAACGAAGCCTTTGCCGAAGACATCGAAGCCGACGCCTACTGCCGGGATGCGGCCGTTGCCGTGGAAACGGCCAAGAAGTTCATGGCCATTAAGCAGGCAGCGTGACACATGACACGTGATACGTGATGGGGAGATTATGATGGCACGAGAAAGAACGAGAAGCCGCCACCGGGAAAAACGAGAAGAACCGGTCAAACCGAAAGTGGTCCAGCCAGGACTGTTGGGTGGCCAATACAAACCGCTCAAAGATGAGGATGTGCGGCGCATTAGCGAGGCGTCCCTTGAACTGCTGGAGCGGGTGGGCATTGAAGTCCAGCCCTCGGAATGCCGCGATATTTTTGCACAGGCCGGGGCGCGGATTGACGCGGATCGAAATCGAGTTTACATTCCACGAAGCATGGTGGAAGATGCCTTGAGTACGGCACAACATGAGGTGTTCCTGGCCGGGCGTGATCCCCAACACGATATGATTTTAGGCGGGACGCGCGTTTATATGGGGACGGGGGGAGCGGCCGTTAAAATTCTGGATTTGGACAGCAAACGGGCCAGAGAAACGACACTGGCCGACGTGGCTCAAATTGGCCGGTTGGTGGACGCGCTGGACAATATCCATTTTTACCTGCGTTCCTGTGTGGCGCGGGATATTCCCTCGGAAAATCTCGATTTGAATACCTATTACGCAGCGCTGGCCAACACGACGAAACACGTCACCGGCAACTGTTTTACCGTCCAGTCACTCAAGGGTGTGATTGAGATGGGGGCGATGGTGGCGGGGGGGATTGAGAAGTTGAGGGAACGGCCGTTTCTCTCATTCGTCACCTCCTGGACTGTCAGCCCGCTGCGTTACGCGCCGGAAACGGTCGAAGTCCTCACCGAAGTTGTGCGCCAGGAAATGCCGGTCTTCCTCTCCTCCGCGCCGCAGTCGGGGGCAACCAGCCCGGCGGCGCTGGCCGGTTCGCTGGTCCAAATCAACGCCGAAGAGCTGTCCGGCCTGACTTACTGCCAATTGGTCAAACCGGGTACGCCGGTTGTCCTGGGCTACGTGCCTTCCGTCTCCGATTTGCGGACCGGCAATTTTGTCGGTGGCGCGCCGGAATTTGCTTTGATGCATGCGGCCGTTGCCCAAATCGGCCAATATTACAATCTGCCCGTCTACAACTCCTCCGGCCTGGCCGATTCCAAAGTTCCCGACATCCAGGCTGGCTACGAAAAAGGCATCACCAGCGTGACG
>JBNKZT010000613.1:0-2513 GCA_050301775.1 Promineifilaceae bacterium (SeqCode) | reverse complement strand
CCAACTAGAAAGTTTGCAGGCATACACCGATCAGCTCACCTTTGAATTTGTAGACCCGGATGAAAACCCCCTGCTGGCTGAAAAATACGAGTTGACGTTTGATGGGTCCCTGGTTTTCACAAAAGGCACTGGCGACAATGAGACATTTGCGAAAGCGGCCGTTCCGATTAACGAAACCAGCATCCATACAGCCCTGCTGAAGGTGATTAATCCGGTCGAAAAGAAAGTTTACTTTGTTACCGGACATGGAGAACGCGATATTGAAGGGTTTGCCGAAGACGGATTGGGAACGGCCGTTCGTCTGCTCGGTGAAGCCGGATTCGATACCGACACCCTCAATCTGTTTACCGCCGGTGAAATTCCCGCCGACGCCACCGCCATCGCCATCATCGACCAGCAGGCACCAATGACGGAGGAAGAAGTAACCGCCATCCGCAACTACCTGGCCAGCGGCGGCACTGCGTTCATTGCCCGCGATGCACTGGAAAGCGAAGGGGATTTGCAAACCAACAGTGATGCACTGGCCGCGATGCTGCAAGCAGAATGGGGCGTTACCTTCCGACCCGACTTTATCATCGAACAAGTGTTTGCACAGGCAGGGCAGTCCTTTGGGCTGACTTTCCTCGGAGCCAGCTACGGAGCCAGCACCATCACCGGCGGCGATTTAGACCAATTCGGCACAGTGTATGACATTGCCCGTTCCATTGAAACGGAAGAGATTGAGGGCATCACGCGCATCAATCTGGTGATGACCAGCCCACAGGCGTGGGGCGAAACTGATTTCAACGGTCTGGCTGCCGGCGTTGCCGAGCCAAATGAAGGGCTTGACGCAAACGGGCCGCTGGCAATCGGCAGCAGCCTGGAAAATACAGCCACCGGCGCACGGCTGGTTGTGTTTGGCGATACCGACTTCCTCTCCAACCTGTTGGTGCTGCAAAACGGCAACTCCATTTTGATGACGAATGCGTTCAACTGGCTGGCCGATGATGAGCTTTCTGTCGAATTGACACCGAGAGAATCGGTGACTCGAGAGCTGACAATTAGCCAGACGCAGTTGGGGCTGATTCAACTGGTAGTTTTGTTGTTGACACCAGCCATCGCAGCCATCATTGGCTTTACAGTCTGGTTTTCGCGGAGGCAAACACGATGAGCTGGCGCACAACGGCCGTTCTCTTCGTCATCTTGCTGGCATTGGGCGGCTACATCTACTACCAAAATCAGCAAGAACCGGAAACAGTGACCGAAACCGAGCCGGTGGGCACGCTGCCGCCACCCACCCCGGAACGCTTCAGTTTGATCCGTACCACGCTGGAAAATGTGCAAGGCCTGAACGTCACACACCTCGAAGACGGCACACAGGCGCAGTTTTTGCGAGAAGAACAAGGTGCGTGGGCACAAACCGTGCCCACCACCACGCAGGTCATCAGCCAAACCATGGAAACGTACATGACAGGCATAATCAACATGCAAACAACCCGCTCCTTTGCCGGCGACGAAAACCCGCTCTCGACCTATGGTTTAGATGCACCAGCGTACAACATCTCCATCGCCGCCTTTCAGGATGACATTTCTATTGTGCGGATTACGCTGCTGATTGGAAATAAAACGCCCACCGGCAGTTCGTACTATGTGCAGCTTGATGGCGACCCTCGGGTGCATCTGGCACCAATAGGCCCAATTGACAACATGATCAACCTGATTGATAATCCGCCGCTGATAGAGCAATAAAACTTTCAAAGAAACCGGGTTTTTGCAAAAACCCGGTTTCCAGGGTCAAGATTATGTCGGTTGAGAATTCGCAAACAACCCCAAAGCGCATATCAATCGGCCGGCATTGGCGGATGTGGGTGGGGGGCATTCTCACGGCCGCCACGCTCATCTGGCTGATTACCACAACCGACTGGCCCTCAACCGGAGCCGCGTTAGCAAAAGCCAATTATGGGCTGGTGCTGGCGGCTCTTTTTTCCAACTTGTTAACCATTCCTATTCGTGCGTGGCGTTGGCAGTTGGTGTTTCCCCACGAAAATCGACCTCCCATTGGCAAGTTAACCGTCGCCATGCTGGTCGGGCAAGCCGTAAATCTGGTAGCGCCGGCACGCCTGGGAGACTTTGTGCGGGCTTCGCTGGTGGAAGGGCAGCGCACTGCTTTTGTGTTGGGCACACAGGTAATGCAAACAGCGCTTGATTTGTTGATGACGGCCGTTTTAGTCCTGATCATGCTGCTCCAGGTCACACTGCCGGTGTGGTGGCGGGATTCGGGGCAGGCGTTGTTGTTAACGGCCGTTGTGGCTGTGATCGCCGTGATCGTGATGGCGCTGGCGCGTCGCCCCATCACTCGCCTGTTACAAGCCGTTCCACAGCGTTGGCCGAACATGAAAGGGCAGCGCTTGTTAACAATCGGCATTGAATTTTTGCGCAGTTTAGACGCCTTTGAACGGCCGTCGGCGCTGGCGGGAGCCGTCGCCTTATCGATCTTGCTGTGGAGCATCTACGGCCTGACCAACTTCTTTGTG
>JBNKZT010000612.1:0-2530 GCA_050301775.1 Promineifilaceae bacterium (SeqCode) | reverse complement strand
GATTTTTTGCCAGGAGCACCCGGGTCAGGGTCAGGTATTCAACTTCCCGGTGAAATTCAAGGTCATCGTCAATGTTTAAACCACTGGTCTGCGCCCAGCGTTTTGCAGATTCCACCTCTCCGCGCGCCAGGTCTAACCGAGCCTGATAGGCCGCTGCTATAGCCACTCCCCAGGGAGAAAAGCCGGCAAAAATCTGTTTTGCCTCTTGCAGCGCTTCGCCCGCCTGTTCATCATTGCCAAGCGCACGATGGATGTGAGCCAGGTCGATACAGCTTAGGGCCAACAACTCCGCCACCTTCCACTCCCGATCTAAGGCGACACCTTTAGTTATATAGTGATAAGCATCGTCCAACTCATTCCATTGGCGCAAGATACTGCCCAGGCCAACATAAACAGACCCGACAAAGGGCATATCCGGCTGGCCGGTATGGCGTTTGGTAAATTGAAGCGCCTGCTCATAGATGCTTCTGGCCTGATGCAAATGAGCCTGATCCACATAAAGTCCGGCCAGATTGAAAAAACTCAACATTGCGATAAAGCTGCCACCCATTTTCTGGCTGATTGTTACTGCCTCGGTGAAAATGTCCAGAGCTGCCTGAAGCTTACCATGATGACGGTAAGCAACGCCCAGATATAAAGCGGTTTGCGCCCGGATCGCCGTGGCCTCCGGCGGCAACTCCGCCAACGCTTGGCGAGCATAGCTGATTGTTTTGGCGTGTTCACCTCTGATAAAGGTCAGGTAAGCGCGGTGGGTGTGAATATGCCCCCGAATGATTTCCGCCTCTGCATCGTTTTCTTGATCAAGATTAGCCATTGCGGTTTCGGCATCCGACAACCGGGCTTCGGCGGCCTCAAACTGCCCGGCCAGGTGCAGCGTCCAGGCGTGAATAACGCACAAATAGGGTCGTGCCCGCACCAAATTTTCAGGAAGGGCGTTGATCCAGCCGGAAACGGTGATGTGTTCACCTCTCTCCAAAATTTCAAGGGCCAGGATTTTCAGCAAGTCAGCCGCCCGTTGATAATCTTTTGCCGCCAGAGAATGATACAAGGCTTCACGGTTTAATCCCTGTTTGGCGAACCAATCAGCGACCCGGCGATGTAATTGGGGAATACGGTCCGGTTCAGTTTCATGCAAACGCCGGCGCAGCAAATCGGCAAACAGGTGGTGGTAGCGATACCATTGCCGCCGGTGGTCCAGTGGCACAATGAACAGGTTGCGCCGCTCTAACTCTCCCAGTGTTTTTTGACCATCCTCGCGGCCAGTGACAGCATCACAGAGTGGGCCGGTCATTTGATTAAGAACGGACGTTTTTAGTAAAAAGTCCTTAGTATCCTGCGGGCATCGAGCCAGAACTTCATCAACCAAATAATCCGCAATATAACGATCATCGCCGGAGAATGTGGAAATGAACTCGGTGACATTCCCTTGATCCGACCTGGAAAATATTCCTGGCGACGATCCTTGTGACGACAGAGCAGACGGCGCTTGTAGGGCAAGCGCGGCCAGTTGCAGCCCGGCAATCCAGCCTTCAGTGCGGGTTTCCAAAATGGTAACTTGATTATTGGATAGCGTCAGACCCATCACCTGGTTGAGGAAGGTCGTTGTTTCCTGGAGTGAGAAGCGCAAGTCGTGCGCTCGGATGTCGGTCACTTGGCCCCGGGCGCGTAAACGGGACAAGGGCAAGAACGGGTCGGAGCGCGTGATGATGATCAGATGCATCTGGGGCGGCAGGTGATCGAGCAGAAAGGTGAGGGCATCGTGGACGGGTTGGGCCTCAATGACGTGGTAGTCGTCGAGAACAAAAACACACCGGGTGTCGGTGAAGGCAGCTACAATGTCGTTGATGAGGGTCGTTATCAATGTTTCAAGAGGAGGCGATTGGGGAGACTGAAGCATCGCTAAGGCCGCCTGACCAATAGAGGGGTCAATCTGATGGAAAGCAGTGATGAAGTAGGTCAGGAAGGAGGTTGGGTCGTTGTCACTTTCATCTAACGACACCCAGGCGACGGGTACGTTTAGCTGTCGCAACCAAGCGCCAGCCAATGTTGTTTTGCCAAAGCCAGCCGGGGCAGAGATGAGCGTCAGTTTTCGGCCCGAAAGGAAACCTTTGTTCAGTCGTTCGATCAGGTGCGGGCGAGAGACGAGTTCGGGACGGGTAGGGGGGATATAGAATTTGGTGGCTAAAATTGGGGTGGACATAGGCGGATTGTAAACCCTGTTGCAGGAAACCCCAAAAGAGTCTCATTTCTTTACTACGACTGTGATACTCAACCCACACAGCGGACATTGCGCCGGGTCGTGTCCCAACATTTCAGCCAACAACGCCTCTGTGGCCACCGGTTCCGTCGCCGTCTCGATGTTAACGCGCCGCCAATGACAATGCAGTGCAAATAGATATGCCCCATGAGTGTCTGTCCCACATGTGCAAGATGGCCGTAAAGCCGATTTTACCGTTCAGATAGAGTTGGCCAAACGTTTTTAGTGTTTCGGCAGCATTGGCAAAGAGTTGATTGTAAACTGGTTTTAATT
>JBNKZT010000611.1:0-2536 GCA_050301775.1 Promineifilaceae bacterium (SeqCode) | reverse complement strand
AAAAAGAGCAATCCGGGGGGAAAATGCCCTGGTTCATGAAGCGGGGTTGGTGCTGGAAAAGGCGTTGCGGGAAAAGGGGCCGGACACGCCGGTATCGTTTCCCAACACCGCCTACTTTTTACCGTTCATTTATGGCATGACGGGCAATAAAGTGGAAACGCTGGGGCAGCTAAAACCGGCACTTGATCATGCGCGGGAAATGTTACACCCGATGCCGTCCCAGCACAATTGGACCCCCTATCTGGGTGAAACGCTTGACGGCGGCATGTCTACCTTGCTTGCCGCCGAAATCATTGAAGCGATTCGGTTTGTGTATGACGCACAGCCAGAACGGATGCCCGGTTTTGAATTGGCCGGCGGCACCAACTACGGCAGCAATGGGGATGGTCTGGTGGGGCATCTTAACGGACCGATTGACGATATTCAATTGCGGTCGTGGGGGATTTCGCTGGTAGACGGCCGTATGCCCGGTTTCGCGGCCATCGTGGGCTGTGCCAAGTCCAACGAAGTGGCGGTGAAACTGATCCGTGAGCTGCAAAAGCGAAATATTCTCACCTTTTTGGCCGGGAATGTCAACGGCCGTTCCATCATTCACCAACTGCAAGAAGAAGGCGTCGAACTCGGTTACGACACCTATACTGTTCCGTTTGGCACTGACACCTTGAGCGCCATTTATGCTTTAGGCTTTGCCACCCGATCTGCGCTAACCTTTGGCGGTCTCAAGGCAGGACAGGCCCGGGACATCTTGCTCTACAACAAAGAGCGCGTGTTCGCTTTTGTGCTGGCGCTGGGTGAAGTGGACGACCTGAAATATGCCGCCGCTGCCGGAGCCATCAACTTTGGCTTCCCGGTCATTGCCGACACGGTCATTCCCGAAATTTTGCCGACCGGCGTCACCACTTACGAACACGTCGTCAGTATGCCGTTCAACGAAATTGAAGGGGCAGACGATCTGGAACGGGCCGAACGACTGGTACAAAAATGTATCGAAATTCGCGGCATCAAGATTAAGTTGACCGATGTTCCCGTTCCCGTTCCGTATGGCTCTGCCTTTGAAGGCGAAGTTGTGCGCAAAAACGATATGCGCGTCGAATTTGGCGGCAAATATTCGCGCTGCTTCGAGTTCTTGCGTATGGTCGATATGGGCGACGTTACCGACGGCAAGATTGACATTATTGGTCCTGACTTTTCCGAGGTTGCGGATAAAGGAGCGATGGACCTGGGCATTGTGGTGGATGTGGCCGGGCGCGAAATGCAGAAAGATTTCGAGCCGGTGCTGGAGCGGCAAATTCACTACTTCGTCAATGGTGCTTCCGGTATTCAACACATCGGCCAACGGGACATTGCCTGGGTGCGTATTTCAACCAACGCGGCTGAGAAGGGGTTTGACCTGGAGCATTTCGGCAAAATCATACACGCTCGTCTCCATGCAGACTTTGGCGCGATTGTGGATAAGGTGCAGGTGACGATTTATACGGATCCGGATCAATTTAGTGAGCAGTTGGCAGATGCGCGAGAGGCGTACCAGTTCCGCAATGAACGGCTGGCAGATTTGACGGATACGGCCGTTAACGAATTCTACTCCTGCACCCTCTGCCAATCCTTCGCCCCGGATCACGTTTGCATCGTCAGTCCGGAGCGACTGGGTCTGTGTGGTGCGTACAACTGGCTGGACTGCAAAGCATCATTCAGCATCAACCCCACCGGCCCGAATCAGCCGATCAAGCTGGGCAAACTAATTGATGAGGAGGTTGGCTACTGGACAGGCACTCTGGATTACGCCAAGCAAGGGTCACATGGCGCAGTCGAAGACGTTTCCATGTACTCCATTATGGAAAATCCAATGACGGCGTGTGGCTGTTTTGAGTGCATCGTCATGTTCATTCCCGAAGTGGAAGGTGTGATGATCGTCAGTCGTGAAGATGTGGGCATGACGCCTGCGGGGATGAAGTTCAGCACGCTGGCCGGCATGGCCGGCGGTGGTGTGCAAACCCCCGGTGTGATGGGTGTCGGCAAATATTACCTGATCAGCCCCAAGTTTATCTCGGCTGATGGTGGGTTTAAGCGCATCGTTTGGATGAGCAAGGTCTTGAAAGAGTCGATGGCCGACGAACTCAAGTTTGCTGCCGAACGGGAAGGCATTCCTGATCTGATTGATCGCATTGCCGACAGCGACAAGGTAACCACGGTTGAGGAGTTGGAAGCGTGGGTGCAAGAGATGAGGCATCCGGTGCTGGAGATGCCACCGATGAGCGCCCCGCGTGAATCGAAGTTGCACAAAAATGGGGAACGCGAAGAGGTATTGGACCAGGCAGCAGCCGTTGTTGAAGAAGCAATGGCTGAAAAACCTAAAGTTGTCGAAGCTGTTGGGGAAACCGCTGCACCGGCCGAAGTCGAAAAATCGGTAGAACCAGTTCCAGCACCAGTTGCTAAAGTTGAACCCGAACCGGTTGTACCGGAAGTTGCAGCCCCCCCCGTTGCCGAAGTTTTACCCGAACCAGTTCCCAGCCCCCAACCCCCGATCCCCGATCCCTCT
>JBNKZT010000610.1:0-2541 GCA_050301775.1 Promineifilaceae bacterium (SeqCode) | reverse complement strand
AGAAATACTGATGGCCAATATGGCTCGTGCCCTCTATAACTGGCAACATGATACGGACATAACAGTTCCTATACAACCGCAAGATTGGGAACAATTGTTTCAGATGTTAGCGCAGGCAGTTGGGGACAGGCGGACGATCGTTATTCTGGATGAACTTCCCTATGCCTTACGACAAGACCGCGGCTTGGGTTCCCATATCCAGGCGGCCTGGGATCATCTGTTTAAGGACAGGCAGGTTTTGTTATTCCTTTCCGGCTCGCACATTGGCATGTTAACTGACCTGATTCAATACCAGGCGCCATTGTATGGCCGTCTTACCGCTCAATTTCCCCTCTTTCCATTAAAGTTCGGTGATGTCATTAACTTCTTACCGCAGTATGATGTCTACCAGCGACTGGCTGTTTACGCGATGTTAGGGGGTGTCCCTGCCTATCTGGAACGATGGCGAGACCGAGAGACAATCAAGGCCAATGTGGAGCGTCTGTTTCTACAGCGTACTGGTTGGTTTCACAACGAAGCGCTCGTTTTGGTCAGCGATCTCTCCGAAAGGGAGACAACCAATTATGAGGCTATCCTAAAAGCCATTGCAACTGGCCACCATTCCCGAGAGGACATTGCGGCCAATGCCGCCATCAAGACGACTGCACTGAGCCATTATCTGCCGCGACTCGAGGCACTGCATATGATAGAGCGGCGGATTCCGGCAACCGTTCCTCTGGATGAGTTGAAGACCAGCCGCCGTAGTCGTTATTTCTTGCGGGATCCCTTCCTCCGCTTTTACTATCGTTTCATCGATCGCAATTTTCACCTCATCCAGGGTGGCCTACCGAATCGTCTCTGGCAAATGATAGAGGATAATTTTCGTGCTTTTGTCGGACTGGAATTTGAGGAACGCTGCCGTGAATGGGTGGTCTGGCAAGCCCAGCAGAACATGCTCCCCTTTGCGCCGGATAACGTCGGGTCGCACTGGTCAAAAAATGTCCAGATAGATGTGGTAGCCATAAATTGGCAGGACAAACAACTTCTGGTCGGCGAATGTAAGTGGGGGGATAGACCGTTGAGTCGGCAAATAGTCACCGATTTGATTTTAACCAAGACGCCACAATTACTCCTTGATCTGGCAGCCGATGATGAAAGTTGGCAGATACACTATGCGTTCTTTACCCGACACTCTTTTACAGAGGCAGCCCGGCAAGAAGCGAGCAAGTATGGTGCAATCTTGCGCACAATGTCCCAGATGGATTCTGAGTTGAGTGGGTAGGATTCGTTATAGAACGCCCAGACTGCTTTGACGCTGGCCCGGAAAGGCAGTCTGTTTAATGCTGACCTCAGCCGGGGCAGGTGCCGGTCGCATCTAGAAGATATGCGTAAACTGTGGGCGGAGCTGGATGGCCGTAAAGCGTTTTCCTCTGTGGAAGTTGCTTGTTTGCGGGCGAGCGCTTCGAAGTTTGCTGTAAATCAGCAGAGTTAGCGTGGCAGGTCCTGGTACCTGTATGAATATGGCCATTCAAGAGCCAGGTGAGTGGCGCTTAACCGCCTTTCCCCTTTTTGTT
Source organism: Promineifilaceae bacterium (SeqCode) (assembly GCA_050301775.1). Lineage (GTDB taxonomy): Bacteria > Chloroflexota > Anaerolineae > Promineifilales > Promineifilaceae > JACKCC01. Next base: position 988 of record JBNKZT010000610.1, on the reverse strand, counting down.
ACGGTTGGTTGTCCCCGCTTTTTTTAGACTTTTACGTACTTGTTTGGGTGAAGCCCACGGCGAAATGAAGATGAGAGGTCTACCGGAATTTTCTGATTCTTCTGATTTCACTGGGGCAACCTCGGATTCTTGCCGGGTACTCCAGGCGGTTACTATATCCGGATGCGTTTCCTTCACCCAGATACAGGCATCCTCCAAGGTGTTAAAACGCTGTTCACGACAGCCATGCCAACCATCGTCCCCTTTGGCGCGAAAGGCTATCACCACATCATATTCGTCTTCATCCGGCAGGAAGTCAATTGTACATCGTATCATGTTTTTGGAAGAATCCATTCGTTGCGCCTCCAATTAGCCTCATTCAGAACTTATTCATTGCTTAATGCTGTGTTGTAGCCAACTTTAGCCGGTTTTCATTCAGCGTACCAGGAAAATGCAGCCTATGTTCACTAACCTCGTTACCTACCATTTATATGACGGCCGTTGCTTGCCGCTCTATGATGCTATCGCTTACCAATATGTCACTGCCGGGAACGGCGTTTTTATCAGGACCGAAACACGCTTCTTTACCACCCTTTTGCCCATCACTTCTTGCACCATACGCGGCCTGGCGCCGCTGCCCCATCACTTTCGGCTGAAAGTTCCCCGGATACCGGCCCGCCTGCTGGATACCATCCTGGCCGATGCCCGCCGCGCCCGGCGACCGGACGGCGGTCTCAATGAAGTCCTGTATCAGTTCCATCATCACGTCCAGAAAGTCCAGGTGAAGAAACCAGCCCAAGAGGCTACAGCGACCAGCGTGTTGGCGAGTGGTATGGATGATGCGGCCATCGATGATGCGAGCATCGTTTGTGACCTGCATTCCCACGGCAACATGCGTGCCTTTTTCAGCCAGACTGACAATGCCGATGAGCAGGGGGTGCGCCTGTATGCGGTGATGGGCAGGCTAGACAGCGAACCGGAAATGCGTCTGCGTCTGGGCGTGTATGGC
>JBNKZT010000609.1:0-2606 GCA_050301775.1 Promineifilaceae bacterium (SeqCode) | reverse complement strand
TTGGATGAGCAAATTGTGAATTTCCTGCTCGGCGGGCAGACCATTGATGCACGTCTGGCTCCGTTCAGCAAGTTGATTTTGCCGACAATGACGGTTGATGCGCTCTGGCTGCCGACTAATTTACGGGAACCCCTCGCTGATTGGGTGCGTGATGCCTGGGAGGATGAACGGCCGTTACGCATTTACCTGCAAGGACCGGAAGGAAACGGCCGTCATACCATTGTTGCTGCCCTGGCTGCGGAAGCAGATGCTTCTCTGCTCATTGTCGATCTGGCACAGGCCGTCACACAGGCAGCCGCACAAGACCCATCTTGCGACTGTTTGCCGACGCTGTTATTTCGTGAAGCGTGGTTCCACAACGCGCTGCTCTTGCTGGACGGATTCGACAAGCTGAATGGCGAGTCACACGCAGTTGTTCGCGAAAAGCTGCTGACTGCCCTCTCCGGCTATGGCGGCATTGTCTTTCTCACCGGCAGTGAAACATGGCAGCCGTCTGCCAAAACGGCCGTTGGTGTCATCACCCTGCCCATCGACACCCCCGACTATCTGCAGCGGCGCGAAGCGTGGCAAAGCACCCTGGCCGCAGCCGGTTTACAACTGTCTGAACCAGACCTTGCCACATTGGCAGGACGCTACCGCCTCACGCTCACCCAAATCACCAATGCCACCAATATGGCCTTACAGCAGGCCCAATGGCGGCAAGCCACCACACCAGACACATCAAACCGCCCCACCCTGGAAGAACTGTTCACTGCTGCCCGTTCCCAAAATGGGCATGATCTGGCAAAACAGGCCCGGAAAATCGACCCGCTCTATCATTGGGACGACATTATTCTCCCGGACGATACACATTCACAACTGCGCGAGATGGTGCAGCGGGTAAATCAGCGGCATCAGGTATTGCATGAATGGGCATTCGACCAAAAACTGGCGCGGGGCAAAGGGGTCAACGCCCTCTTTGCCGGTCCCAGCGGCACCGGCAAAACAATGGCCGCCGAAATCATTGCCAATGAATTGGAACTCGATCTGTACCGCATCGATCTCTCCGGCGTGGTCAGCAAATATATTGGCGAAACAGAAAAGAACCTGGACCGCATCTTCACTGCGGCCGAAAATGCCAACGCCATTCTCTTTTTTGATGAAGCAGATGCCCTCTTTGGCAAACGGTCTGAAGTGCGCGATTCACATGACCGGTATGCCAACATCGAGATTTCCTACCTGCTGCAAAAAATGGAAGAGTATGACGGCGTGGCTATCCTGGCCACCAATTTGCGCCAAAATTTGGATGACGCCTTCATCCGCCGTCTCACGTTTATGGTCCATTTCCCCTTCCCTGATGGTGAAAGTCGGCATCATATTTGGCAAGGCATCTGGCCGGACCGCGAACGCCTCCTGCCGGAAGTCGATCTGGGTTTTCTGGCGCAAACTTTCCGGTTGTCCGGTGGCAATATTCGTAATGTGGCGCTGGCAGCAGCCTTCCTGGCTGCCGAAGATGACTCAGAGATCACGATGACACATCTTTTCCATGCCATTCGCCGCGAATATCAAAAAATGGGCAAAACCATCACAGAAGAAGAACTGACTGATTTTCGGGCACGGCTTCCCGTCCATGCAGATGCAGCTTCCATAACGGCTGCCAATGGAGTGCGATAAGATGTCCCGGTCTTTTGCCAAAAAATCACAGAAAGATGCATCAAAAAAAGACGGCCGTTTACCCCCCGAACCCACCACCAAAACGCCCGATCCGCGTAAAACCTTACGCGATCTCCAACAAGCTGCCGGTAATCAAGCCGTTAGCGAACAGTTCGGCAGCCCGTCTACAGAACACGTGCCGCCGGCTTTGGATACTGAAGGGCAGCCGCTTGATGGCACCACGCGTGCCCGTATGGAAGCGCGACTTGGCAAAGATTTGAGCGAAGTGCGCATCCATAAGGATGCTGAAGCCGCAAAATCAGCCCGACAACTTAAGGCACGCGCCTACACATTGGGACAAGACATTGTATTTGGAGCCGGAAACTATGCGCCTGATACAGCGAAAGGGCAGCAATTATTGGCACATGAGCTGATTCATACCATTCAAGCAAAGCACCGGACAATCCCGGCTCAACAAGAAGCAGTGAGTACGCCGACCAATGGGGCTGAGCGGGAAGCCTCCACAGGCGCTGCTGCCGCCATCACCGGTCAGGCCGTGCAAATTAGCCAGGGAGCCTGTCCGGCAACGATTTATCGCTCGGTTGTGGCTGAACTGTTGGACTCGCTGGAAGGCGGGCTGTGGATCAAAGGGCCTTATGCCGATATTGCCATTGACATGCTCAACGAATTGACCGGGTATGAATTCTATCTCGATTCTGACGGCAAAGTATTTGTGGACCCCACCAAACCTCGCAATCAACGAAACAGTTCGACAACGGCGGCCACGCTCATTCTGGAAATTGTGAACAACGCTAACATCCGGGTTGTTGTCAACGCCGTGGATCATATCTCTGCCGGATTGATTGGCGCATTTGACACGCCTGCCGGTACAGGACAGCAGCAAATTGACGTGCCGGACATGGAAGCCGCCAATCAGCCGCCGGGCATTCATGGAGGTGCAGCACTTTTCCATG
>JBNKZT010000608.1:0-2612 GCA_050301775.1 Promineifilaceae bacterium (SeqCode) | reverse complement strand
CAGACGACCCAGCGGTGTGCGCGCTTTCATGCCATCGAGGATTTTGTCGGGCATTTGTTTGACCATTTCCGTTGCGGTAAAGCCGGGGGCGACGGCGTTGACACGAATACCGCTGCGACCCAATTCCCGCGCCCACACCTTGGTCATGCCAATGACGCCCGATTTGGTGGCAACGTAGTTGGTCTGGCCGAAATTACCGTCCAGGCCGACGATGGAGGTGGCGTTGAGGACAACCCCGCCACCCTGGTTAATCATAACGGGCGCGACGGCCTGGGTGCAGTTGAACACGCCTTTGAGGTTGACGCTGATGACAAGGTCGAAGTTTTCTTCGGACATTTGTTTGACCAGTTGGCCATCTTTGACTTTGACGAGGGTTCCGTCCCGCAAAACGCCGGCATTGTTGATGAGTATGTCGATACGGCCGTATTTCTCCAGCACCGCATCCACCCACTTCTGTACATCCTGCCGGTTGGCTACATTTACCTTGTAAAAATCGGCCCCGATTTCAGCGGCGGCGGCCTGGCCTACTGCTTCGTTTACATCACAAATAACAACTTTTGCGCCTTCTTCAGTAAAGCGAACGGCCGTTGCCTTACCAATCCCCGCTGCCCCCCCGGTAATGAGCGCTACTCTATCTTTTAATCGCATCTTAAGCTCCTTTGTCTTATAGACTTCCGAGGTTTCAAGCAACATTCGTCGCAACCCTCGGAGGTCCTGGTTGTTCATTAATCTGGTTGTTTACCCCAGCGTACAATACCCGCTGCCCAAACGTAGCCAATCCCGGCCGCCACAATCGCCATCAAATCACCATCTTTTAATCGCCCCTGAGCCACGCCTTCGCGGATACAAAACATGGCGTCCTGCTCACCCGTGTGACCGATGTCGCCCAGGTAAACGGCTTGCTCCTCGGTCAGGTCCAGCCGGGCCAGCATGTCGCGATGGCCGGATGGTTTGATGAGGACCATATTCAAAAAGTCCAAATCGGCTTTGGTGTAAGGCGTCCCATCTGGTTTTGTCCCGCTCTTGCGTAACGCCTCGTCAACACAGTGAATCCAGTTGTCCATGCTCACTTCGTTGAGGCGGCCTTTCATCGCTTCCGGCTCGACCAAATCGAAATAGAAATCATCTTCGGTGACGCCCTGTGGATTGGCCATTGCCTGCGGGTTGGGGAATACGGCCGTGCCGCTGGCGGGAACAATGACATGTTTGCTCATGAAGCCATCTGTGATGAGATGAGCACCCAGGACATGGCTACTGGGGTGATTCTTACGCAGCAGCATGGCGCCGCCGCCGCTGCCGATGTTCCATAAAAAGGAGGTGCGCGGGTTTTTGAAGTTGATGAAGTCGGAGACGCGGTAGCCGCCGGCGATAAGAATCGTGTTAATTTCCGGATCGGCGATGATCATGTCTTTGGCGATTTTCATCGCGCCAACGGTAGTGGCACAGCGATTGTGAACATCCATCGCCCAGGCGTTGGTTGCGCCCACTTCGTAGGCCATGTGAATGCCGGAAGTCCACAGCAAATATTCACGCCACTCCTCAGTGGTGTTCAGAACGACATCAATTTCTTTGGGATCAATGCCGCTGCTTTCAATGCAGTCTATGGCGGCCTTGATGCCCATTTCATTGGGCTGATCATCGGGGCCACCGACATGCTTTTTGGTGATGCCCAGCTTGTCGCGCACCACCCACTCCGGCAGCCCGCTCGCTTCCGCAATTTCTGCGCTTGTCAAATGGCCTTCCGGCGAATAGGTGCCGATGCTTACAATGCCTACGGTGTCAGTCATAATCTTCTCTAAATAAAGTGGAGCGCGGACAGGCTGTCCGCGCTCCTATTAAACAAAATTTTCTCGTAACTCTCGCTTCAAAATCTTGCCCGCGCCGGAGATGGGGAATTCGGTCATGAAGGTGACGCTTTTGGGGACTTTGTAGCGGGCTAGACGGTCTTGTAAAAAGGTGATGAGTTCGGTTTCGGTAACGGCCGTATCCCCCTTCAAAATCACACACGCCTTGCCAACCTCACCCCATTTTTCGTCGGGTATACCCACAACGGCACACATGTGGACGGCGGGATGTTTGTACAAAACGGCTTCGATCTCGGCCGGGTACACATTTTCCGCGCCAGAGATGAACATATCCTTTTTGCGATCCACCACGTAAAAGTACCAATCTTCGTCGTGACGCACAAGGTCACCGGTATGGAACCAGCCTTCGTCATCATAGGCAGCGGCGGAGGCTTCGGGGTTGTTCCAGTAGCCGGAGCAGCCGCTGGGGCCTTTCAACACCAGTTCACCGACCTCGTTGGGACCAAGCGGATGGTTGTTGTCATCGACCACGCGCACATCGACGAAAAAGTTGGGACGGCCGATACTGCCTGCTTTGCGAATCGCATCTTCGGCAGGGAGGGCAAAAAGACCGGGGCCGTATTCGGTCATGCCGAAGCCTTGTTTGAAGCGGATACCTTTTTGTCGCGCGTACTGCTGCACCAGAGGGACGGGCAGGGGCGCGCCGCCGCTGGTGCAAAATCGCAGACTGCTGAGATCGGCTTCGTGCCAGTTGGGCGCCTGTGTCAGCATCTGGTACATGGTAGGTACGGCCGCAAAAACAGTGAC
>JBNKZT010000607.1:0-2615 GCA_050301775.1 Promineifilaceae bacterium (SeqCode) | reverse complement strand
CCTGGAACGAGGTATCGCCGAGTTGGTAGCAGAAGCCACCAGTTTCCGCTTTGACGGCTCGGACCTGATGCCGGGCGAAGTTGGCGCTGGCTCCTTCTGGGAGCAAATCTCCAGCTATGTGGCCGGTTCCATTGACCTTGATACCGCTATGCAAGAAATTGACGCTTCCTGGCCACGATAATGTTTTAGGTGATTAGAAGAGGCACCGGCCGAGTCAGCCGGTGCCTTCTTACAATACGGCGCTTGTGCAGGCGACTGGCACAACGTTGTGTTGAGGAGGAGGCTTGTGGATTCTCTAAGCGGAGCAAAAGATATAAACCAATCGCTAGGGTCAAGAATTATTTCCTTCATTGGACGTGTGCTGCTGGCGGTTAGTATTCCGATAATCGCTTTCTACGTACTCTATCAGGGATTTCTTTTTCTGCGAGACAGCGATGCGTCGCGGGTTGTCATTGCCCTTGTAGCCATTGTGTGGGGCGTGGGCGGCGTCGCCGTTTTGTATTGGGTGTTCAATAATCTCGTCGAAAAATTATCAGATGAGTGGACGGCCCGGCTTCAGCCATTCGTTTTTGTGGGACCAGCTATGGCGATTTTGGCCTGGTATTTGGCAATCCCCACTTTGCGAACATTTTGGATTAGCCTTTTCGACCGGGATGGTCCGGAACAGGGGCTTAACATGTTGCAGCAGCTTGCCAGCGATCAATTTGTGGGCTTGAGCAACTATGCGGCTGTTTTTACCGAACGGTTGATGGTCGAAGCTTTCCGTAACAACTTAATGTGGATCATCTTCGGCAGCACCTTCTCGGTTGCTTTTGGCTTGATTATTGCTGTCCTGGCTGATCGCAGCCGTTTTGAAAAGACGGCCAAGTCCTTTATCTTTTTGCCCATGGCCATCTCTTTTGTCGGGGCCAGCATCATTTGGAACTTCATCTACGAATTTCGGCCAGTCGATCAGACACAGATCGGCTTATTGAACTCATTCGTAGTTGCTTTGGGCGGTATTCCTCGAGCCTGGGCGCAATGGGTAGACATCAATCCCTGGAACAACCTGTTTCTCATTGTCATTGTCGTTTGGCTGCAAGCCGGCTATGCCATGGTCTTGTTTTCGGCGGCGCTAAAAGGCATTCCGGAAGAACTCATGGAAGCCAGCCGGGTGGATGGGGCCAATGAGTTCCAAATCTTTTTCCGGATCATGATCCCTTATATTCAAGGGACAATCGTCACCGTCTGGACGACTGTTGTTATCTTTACCTTGAAGGTATTCGATGTGGTTTGGGTCATGACCGGTGGACAATTTGGTACACACGTAATCGCTACTCAGTTTTACAGGCAGTCGTTTACAAATCGAAATTCAGGTTATGGGTCAGCCATTGCTATTGTGCTGCTGATCGCTGTTATCCCAGTAATGATTTATAACCTGAAGCAGTTTAGGGAACAGGAGGCATTCTAAAATGGGTAGTGCAAAAAGACAACGACAATTAGGCAGTCTTTTTATTAATGGAACACTGCTTTTGCTTGTTCTGGTATGGACCATTCCAACCCTGGGGATATTTGTCTCTTCCTTTCGTAACCGGGATGATATTGCCAACACGCCCTGGTGGAACATTCTGCCGCATAAAAATTGGGAAACGACAGCCACATTGAGTCCTGGCGACCTGGGTTTGGACCCGAACGGTGTGATGGAAGTTGAGGGTGTGAGTGGCACGTTCGAAGAACTACGAAATGGTGTACAGAGTGGGGACACGCGAGTTATTTGGATTGGAAACCGCCGCTTAGGGCGAATTGAAGTTCAAAAACAGAATTGGGCCGTTGATTGGAAATTCTCTTTAGACAACTATAAACAGGTCTTAGGCGGCCAGGATTTTGAGTTCACCAAGCCAGATGGCACAGTTGAGATTGTTCCCGGCGATAATATGACTCGGGCCTTCTTAAACAGCCTGGCTGTTGCTGTTCCTTCAACCGTCATCCCGATCTTGATAGCGGCATTTGCCGCCTACGCCTTTGCCTGGATGAATTTCCCCGGACGGCGCTGGTTCTTTATTATGGTGGTTGCCTTGCTAGTGGTTCCTTTGCAGATCGCCCTGGTACCTATCTTGCGTGACTACACAAAATTGCAGCTTAATGGCACGTTCCTGGCTATCTGGCTGGCTCATACCGGCTTTGGGCTGCCATTGGCCACCTATTTACTTTACAACTATGTTAGCCAACTGCCACGGGAGACGTTGGAGTCAGCTTTCATTGACGGCGCTTCCCATTTCACGGTGTTTGTGCGGTTGATTCTGCCGCTGTCGGTTCCGGCTTTGGCTTCCTTCGCTATCTTCCAATTCCTGTGGGTGTGGAATGATTATCTGGTGGCCTTGATCTTCTTGGGCGGCAATCCGGAGTTCGAGTTGGTGACACAGCGCATGGCTGCAATTGTCGGCTCACGTGGTAGTGAATGGCATTTGTTGACTTCCGGCGCGTTTGTGTCGATGGTTTTGCCGTTATTGGTGTTCTTTTCCTTGCAGCGTTACTTTGTGCGGGGTTTGCTGGCAGGCTCTGTAAAAGGGTAAGCCGGCACCGTTCTGCTCACTTTAAGAAATCGTTATTGAGACCCTTAGGGTTTGCGAAACCCT
>JBNKZT010000606.1:0-2618 GCA_050301775.1 Promineifilaceae bacterium (SeqCode) | reverse complement strand
AAGAATTCAGCCAGCGCGACATCACCGCCGCCCACAACTTCTCGCAGGCGGCGGCTGAGGCCAACGTGAAACGCATCATCTATTTGGGCGGCCTGGGCGACCCAAACAGCGTCTTGTCGGAACATTTACGCTCGCGGCAGGAGACGGGAACCGCCCTACGCCAATTTGGCGTGCCTGTGACCGAATTTCGCGCCGGGATGATTGTGGGATCAGGCAGCCTCTCTTTTGAGATGGTGCGTAATCTGACCGAACGTCTGCCAATTATGATTGCCCCGCGCTGGGTTTATTCCCGAACCCAACCCATCGCTATCCGTGATGTGTTGAGTTATCTGGTCAAGGCGTTAGATGTGCCGGAAAGCGCCGATCAGATGATTGAAATCGGCGGCGCAGATGTGCTGCGGAACGCCGATATGATGTAAGCCTATGCGCGCATTCGCGGCTTACGCCGCTTCATCATCCCCGTGCCGGTTCTGACGCCGCATTTATCATCTTACTGGGTGCATTGGACAACGCCAGTGCCGTCCAGCGTGGCTCGCCCGCTGATTGCCGGTCTGCGTAATGAGCTAATCGTCCGCGACGACTCTGCTAAAACGTTATTTCCTGAGATTGCGCCGCTCGATTTTAAAACAGCCGTGCGCCTGGCCCTGGCCCGGATAGAAAATGGGGACATCGAAACATTGTGGAGCGACGCCATCGCCTCCAGTCAGGGGGATATTAAACCTGTTTACCTGACTCAGGAGCAGGGGATGCTCATTGAACGACGGCAAAAATCGGTTGATGCCCCGGTAACGGCCGTCTTCCGGGCCTTCTCCGGGTTGGGTGGCGAACGGGGCTGGCCGCCATTTAACTGGCTGTGGCATCTACGTGGTTTGCTGGATCGCCTGGTGGGCGGGGTAGGGATGCGGCGCGGCCGTCGCCATCCTGATGAACTGCGTCAGGGCGAAGCTCTTGACTTTTGGCGTGTGGAAAAAGTAGAAGCCGATCATCTGCTCCGTTTACGCGCCGAAATGAAGCTGCCTGGTCGGGGCTGGCTGCAATTTGAAGCCCGGCAACAGGAAGACGGCCGTACCAATTTGGTGCAAACCGCCTATTTTGCCCCCAAAGGACTGTTTGGTTTGTTATACTGGTATGGTATTTACCCGCTGCACGGTGTCATCTTTTCCCGAATGATTGAAGTTTTGGCGCAGCGAGCGCTCAACTTGTCACAGACCGTAGCATAAAGAAAAAGGATATAAAATGAAAAAAGCAGATCGTAATGCACTCGTTGCCCTTCCCATCATCATTTTGATTGGTCTGGGAATCGCTTTGGCAGGCAGCCAGGGTGGAGCCTCTATCTTCGGTATCCCCCTGTTTGCTTTCTCGGTTGGGCTGGCCTTCGTGATTCAATGGTTGGTTTTCATCCCCGCCTACCTGCGACAATCCGAAAAATTCTTCGACATCACCGGCAGCCTGACCTATATTTCTGTGGTCATTATTGCTGTTTTGTTTAGCCCGAAGGTAGACGGCCGTTCCCTCTTGCTGCTGGTTCTGGTGGTGATCTGGGCCGGTCGACTGGGTACATTCCTGTTCCGTCGGGTGCACAAAGCGGGCAAAGACGGCCGTTTCGATGAAATCAAAACTTCCTTCTTCCGTTTCCTTATGACCTGGACCTTGCAAGGGTTGTGGGTCACATTCACAATGGCGGCAGCACTGGCCGCCATCACCACATCTACCCGGAAGGAATTAGGCTGGGTTGCCCTGATCGGCTTCCTCATTTGGATTTTCGGATTCGCGTTTGAAGTCGTGGCCGATAATCAGAAAAACCGCTTTCGTGAGGATTCAGCCAACAAAGGCAAATTCATCCAAACTGGCCTCTGGGCCAGGTCACGCCATCCCAACTACTTTGGCGAGATCGTCCTCTGGATTGGCGTGGCCATTATCGCCATCCCCGTCCTGCAAGGCTGGCAGTGGATAACATTGATTTCCCCGATCTTTGTCACTTTACTGCTTACCCGCGTCAGCGGCGTGCCCATGCTGGAAAAACGCGCCGATGAAAAGTGGGGCGGCCAGGAAGATTACGAGGCTTACAAAAAACGCACGCCGGTGTTGATTCCAAAACTTTAAGAATAGCATCGACTGTTCCAAATGGAGATTAACGTGACAAATTCAATTTTATTTGAAGCGTGTGTGGAATCGGTGGAAGCGGCCGTTGCTGCGCAAAAAGGCGGCGCCAACCGTGTAGAACTGTGTGCCGATTTGCTCGAGGGCGGCATAACCCCCAGCAGTGGAACCATCTGGCTGGCACGGCAGCAGCTCGCAATTCCGATGAACGTCATTATTCGGCCGCGCGGTGGCGATTTCTGTTATAGCGATGCCGAATTCGCGGTGATGAAACATGATGTCGAACACGCTAAAGACTTGGGGGCTGATGGCATCGTGATTGGCATTCTCAATGCCAACGGAACCATCGACATCGAGCGCACCCAAGAATTGATTGCCTTAGCCGAACCCATGGGCGTCACTTTTCATCGCGCCTTTGATATGGTGCGCGATCCATTCGCCGCTTTGGAAACCCTCATTGAATTAGGCGTGGATCGGATTCTCACTTCCGGCCAAGAAGAAACCGTTTGGGAAGGTAT
>JBNKZT010000605.1:0-2624 GCA_050301775.1 Promineifilaceae bacterium (SeqCode) | reverse complement strand
GGCTGCTTGGGCAGGATGACGGTAAATGTGGAGCCTTGCTCGGGTTGACTGGCGACGGTAATTTGTCCCTGGTGGGCTTCTACTAGCATCTTGACGATGTATAAGCCTAAGCCGGTGCCCTGGGTTTTGCTCTTTTGGGCGTCTTCGGTACGGTAATATATTTGAAACAGGTTGGCGAGCTGCTCTGCGGTCATGCCACGGCCGTTATCAACAACACGCAGGACAATCTGGTCACCATCCGGTTCGGCTTGCACCTCAACCCGGCCCTGGCGCGGCGTATATTTGATGGCATTGCCCACCAAATTGTAAACGACGCGGTACAGTTTATCCCGGTCAGCCCAGAGAATAAGGGGTTTTTCCGGTAGATTGGTTATCAAATCGGTTTCGCGGTTGTTGGCGTTGATTTGCATCACCTGGGTGACCTCTTCAACAATTCCCTGGAGATCGAGCGGCTCTGGTTCGAGCTTTAACCGCCCTTCTTCAATCTGATCCAGGTCCAGAAAATCGCTGATCATACCATTCAGCCGTCCAGCCTGGTGTGTGATAATTTTCAAATAATTCTGCATGGATGAATTAATCTCATTGGGCAAGATGTCTAGTATCAGGCTGGCGTAACCACTGATAGCGGTAAGCGGGGTGCGCAAATCGTGGGCGGATATGGATAAAAAGAGGGATTTGAGCCGGTTGAGACGGACGAGTTCTTCGTTGGCTTCAGTAAGTTCTTCTTTTAGCAGACGCAGTTCGTTGCGATCTTGCACGAGTGATTGTTGGAGACGGCCGTATGCGGTTTCATTCTCTACCAAAAGCAGCAATCCCCGGCTGGGATCATCAGTGTCCAACGGCAAAACCTGAAAATTCAGGTAAGCGGTTGAGCCATCGGCCAATTCTCGATTGATGTATTCCAGCCGATGAGAGGCTTGTTGACCTTGCAAGATTTCGTCCAGAATTTCCTCTGTGCCTACCAATTCCCACAGCAAATCGGTTATGAGTTGGCCAGTTATTTGGGGCGTTTTGAAAGGCAGCAGCGATGGAAAATTGGAGGAGTATTGGGCGACTGTTAAATCTGGCGCTAATTGGGCATAGGCCATTTGGTAGGTAGCAGTGACGGCCTGGGCCACGCGGGCGGCTAGAATGATGGGATCGTGGTTAAAAGGGGGTTGGCTCATTGTCAACTCGTGATTTGCTGGGCTAGCAGTTGGAATGCAGCTTCGACTTGATAGCCCGTTTTGGCACTGGTGTCCAGATAAGTACCGCCCAACGTTTGACAGACCGCTTGTAGTTCTTCGTCGGAGATGGCGCGTTCTTCGGCTAAATCAGCCTTGTTGCCGGCAAAAAGCAGGGCTGCGCCGGGGTTAATCTGACGCATTTGGCTGGTATAGAATTGAAAGCCGGCCAATGTGTCCGGGCGGGTTAAATCGCAAACGATAAGGGCGGCAACAGCGCCGCGTAAATAGCTGGCGCCGGACTTGCTGAAATCATCACCGCCGGCCAGGTCCCAGATGAGCAGGTTGAGGGTAAGATCGGCCATCTCCATTGGTTTGCGCGAGATTTTGACGCCAATGGTGCTGAGGTAGCGGTCGTCAAAACGACCTTCGACGAAGCGGTGGATAAGACTGGTTTTGCCAACGGCGAAATCGCCCAGCAGGCAAATCTTTTTTTGGACAGTACGTCCGCTCATGAAAAATCCTCTTGGTTGTGTTGGAATGGGTTAGCCATTTGTCTCCCCTTGGATGTCGAGCCATTGAACCGGTATCCAACCGCGCAGCCGACCGCTGCCGGTTAACCATTCCACCTCCATCCATTCTCCTTGTTGGCTGACGATGGTGACTTCGGTGTTGATGGGGATGGCGGCGATGGGATCGATGGCATTATCGGGCTGGGGGCGTGCCCAGATGGAGCCGTTGGTCACGGCCGTTTCCTCGGTTGGTTCTGCTGTGGCTGTCGGCGTGCTGGTAGGAACGGCCGTTGCGGTGGGCAAGGCTGTTGCCGTGGCTGTCGGCATAGGGGTGAAGGTGGGGGGCGGGGTGTTGGTGGGCAGGGGAACGGCCGTTGCGGTGGGCATAGGTGTTGTGGTGGGAACGGCCGTCATGGTTGCGGCTGTCGTTGCCGTTGCTGTTGGTTGACCAAAAGCCAGCGGGTACAGCGCAATCGTAAATTGTAAATAGAAACAGGCTGCCGTCAGCAAAAGCAGCCCAATCAGGCCGCCGCCGGCCAGGATTAGCTTTTGTCCCCGGCTCATCGCTGCCGGTTCATCAACCTTTGAGCGCGTTAAATCGGTGGACAAAGCGGCCAGCATGGGTGGCAAATCGGGCAGTGTGGCCGGGTCGCCATTATAATCGCGCAGGGCCGGTGCATGTTGGATATGGAGTTCCGACACAAACGAACGCAGTTGGGCGCGGAACCATTCCGGTTCAACGCCGGTCGTTACGACGGCCAAATAAACATGCTGTCCACTTTGGATGACGATGCGTTCGTCGCCGTACTGAACCTCATCCAAACTGCCGTCTGTCGAGCCGTCGCCAAACGAATCTTGGGCGAAGTCGCGGATGGCGGTTAACATGCCGCTGATCAAGTCAGAATCGCCATTGTCTTCAGCTTCGTGGCTTAAATGGGCCAGCAGCAGC
>JBNKZT010000604.1:0-2626 GCA_050301775.1 Promineifilaceae bacterium (SeqCode) | reverse complement strand
CCTTTTCAATTAGGTAAAGATTTAGACAGCATCACCGGAGCAACTTACACTGCGCGAGGCTTGGCCGAGGCCACATTGGCAGGGACGCAGTATATTGCCAGCCAACAGTTAGGACTGGAAGTCGAAACGCTTCCATCTCCGAAAATTGTTTTTGGTGTTCCCGAAATTACGGTCTTGGCGCTGTATGCAGTGGGCTATTTTGCCCATCAACGTAAATTCAAATATAAGAAACAAGCTCGCTGGGCGATGTTACTCACCGGATTAGTGGTACTGGGCTTCTGGCATAATCTGCCATTGACCATTTCTAAAATCAATACATTCTTGATTGGTTTCTGGCCGCAGTGGCAAACGAATCTGTACTGGTATTTCCTGCTAGGCGGCATCATCTTAGTTTTAACGGCCGATAACAAAAACGCCTACTGCGCCTGGTTCTGTCCCTTTGGCGCGGCACAGGAGTGCCTGGGCGCCATTGGCGGGGCCAAGCTGACCGGGCCGCGTCAATACCGCCGCTTATTCCTATGGTTGCAGCGCGGTTTGGCCTGGGCTGCGATTGTGATCGCCCTGCTGTTCCGCAATCCGGGTATCACCAGCTATGAAGTGTTTGGGACGTTGTTCAGCTTTACCGGTTCATCCATACTTTTTGCCGTGTTGGGAATTATGTTGGTAATGTCGTTGTTTGTGAAACGGCCGTGGTGTAATTTCCTTTGCCCACTGGATCCGGTGTATGACATCATTCGTTTAGTAAGGGGATGGGTGTTGGAATTATGGCAGAAAACAAGAAGAAAAGCCGCAGCGTCATAGATGCCATCTTGATTACGATCATTACCTTATGCATCATCCTGGTGCTGGTGGAATTATATAACAACGTTTTTGCTACCTTTTAGACAGATCTTCATCGATTATGGAACGTTATTCAAGAAGACAAGTTTTGAAAATTATTGGTGCAAGTGCGGCCGCTGGTGCAGCCTGGAAATTAGGCCTTAGCGGCCGCGATTTGGGTTTGGTTGAGATCGCCGAGAGCCGCGTTTTGATGGGAACGGTTGTAAATTTGACGGTGATTGGACAGGATAGAAATGATGCGAACACGGCCGTTGCCGCCACCCTCAATCACATGGCTGAACTGGAAACCATTCTCAGCCGCCACCAGCCCGACAGCGAATCATCAAGACTGAACCGGGACGGCCGTTTAACCAATGCCAGCCAACCTTTACTGGATGTGATTGTCCAATCGGCCCAAATTAGCGACATCTCCAACGGCGCGTTTGATATTACGGTGAAACCGCTGCTGGATTTGTACCAGGCCTGTCAAAAACAAGATGAACTGCCATCGGCAACGGCCGTTGCTCAAATCCTGCAACTGGTCAATTACCAAAATATCAATGTCAGCGGCCAGACCATTGCCTTTGCCAAACCGGGCATGGGTATTTCATTGGACGGGATTGCCAAAGGATACATTGTGGATGCGGGAACGGCCGTGCTGCGCCAACACGGCTTCACAAACGTCATGGTCGAAGCCGGTGGCGACCTGATGGCCTCCGGCGAGAAAGATGCGGCCCAGCCGTGGCGGATTGGCATCCAATCACCTCGACCACTGGCCGAAACCGTGCTGACAAAATTCAACTTAAATAATCAGGCCGCCGCAACCTCTGGCGACTACATGCAGCCATTTACGCCCGATTTGAGCCAGCACCATATTTTAGACCCACGTACCGGGTATTCTTCATCGGAACTAGCCAGCGTGACGATTACCGCGCCGTCGGTAATGCTGGCGGATGGATTGGCAACGGCCGTGTCCGTTCTCGGTTCTCAAGCCGGGCTAAAACTCATCAACCAACTCAACTACACCGAAGCATATTTAGTCACCAAAGAGATGCAAGTCATCCAAACAAATGGCTTTGGCCTGGCCTAGCTAATCGCCAATCATTCTTTGCCCTCAAACCTCCCAGTGACGGGTAATGTGCCATTGGGAGGTTTTTAGTTTAGGCATAATCTCCCCAGTTCCGTTACAATCAGTTGCAGGTTTTAGAATTTGTAAGAGGTGGACCCATGATTAACGGCCGTACCCAACTCATCGGTCTCATCGGCTGGCCGGTGGCCCACAGTTTCAGCCCAGCAATGCACAATGCGGCGGCAGCGGCGGTCGGACTGGACTATGTCTACGTGCCTTTACCGGTACGGCCGGAGGATGTGGTAACGGCCGTACCCGCTCTGCCCACCCTCGGCTTCCGCGGCGTCAACGTCACCATCCCCCACAAACAAGCCGTCATGCCCCTGCTGGATGAGATTGATCCGGCAGCAGCGGCGATTGGAGCGGTGAATACGATTGTCGTGGAGACTAGGAGATTGGAGACTGAGAGATTGGAGACTGAGAGATTGGGGACTGGAGACTACGCGACTACCAGACCACGCGACTACAAGACTATCGGTTACAATACGGATTGGTCAGGGTTTTTGGCCGATTTGGCTGCGCTGGGCGTGCCGGTTAAGGGGAGGGATTGTTTGGTTTTGGGTGCGGGCGGTTCGGCGCGGGCGGTGGCTTATGGGCTGGCTTCGGCCGGTGGGCAGGTGCAGGTTTTGGCCCGGCGTTCCGAGCAGGCGCGCCAACTGGTGACTGATTTAATCCCTT
>JBNKZT010000603.1:0-2645 GCA_050301775.1 Promineifilaceae bacterium (SeqCode) | reverse complement strand
GCTTTTGTTGTCGGCGCGATGATTTCGCTGATTGATGGCCCTATTATGGCGATTTTACAGGCGACGATTGAGCCAGAACTGCAAGGGCGGGTGATGATGCTCTTTGGCAGCCTTATTTCCAGCACAGTTCCCCTCGGTTTGATCATCGCCGGCCCGGTAGCCGATCTCATCGGTATTCGGGCCTGGTTTATGGTCACAGGGGTGTTAACGGCCGTTATGGCAGTGGTGGGCTTTTTCATACCGGTGTTGATGGGGATTGAAGACGGCCGTTCCCCCGAACCAGCAGCCCAAGAATTGATAGAAACAACCGAACCATTACCAATATAAACTGACGCAGAAGCGCTTCGCGAAGCGCCCCTGCATTATCAACCCATATTCAAAGAGGAAAAAATGATCGATCCACGTGCAAAAAAATTAGCCAATCTGTTAGTCTCCTACTGCGTTGAAGTGAAACCCGGCGACCGGGTCTTCATTTCCGGTGGAATGCCCGCACTCCCCCTCATCACCGAAATTTACCGCGAGGTCATCCATGCCGGTGGCCATCCAATGACTTTTTGGCAGGTACCAGCGATGCAAGAGATTTTGCTAAAAGAAGGAAATGACGCGCAACTGAAATTTATTCCCGATCCCGTCAAAATAATGATCGAAACCTTCGAATGTTCCATTGGCATATGGGCTGATGAAAACACACGGGCCATGTCTGGCGTCGATCCGGCCCGCCAGCAAATGATTCAGGCAGCGCAAACGGAACTGTTTGCCACTCAGATGCGGCGCAGCGCCACCGGCGAACTACGCTGGGTAGGCGCACTGTATCCCACCAACGCCCATGCCCAGGATGCGGATATGTCCCTGAGTGATTTTGCCGATTTTGTTTATGGCGCGTGCTACGCCGACAAAGATGATCCCGTGGCCGAATGGAATCGCATCCATGACGAGCAGCAAAAACTGGTCGATTGGTTGGCCGGAAAAAAGCATGTCACCGTCAAAGGACCGAATGCCGATTTGACGCTATCTATTGAGGGCCGCGGCTTCATCAACTCCGATGGCCACAAAAACATGCCCAGCGGCGAGATTTTTACCAGCCCAGTGGAAGATTCGGTCAACGGCTGGGTGCGGTTCACCTACCCGGCTATCACCGGCGGGCGCGAGGTAGAAGGCATTGAACTGCGCTTTGAGGGTGGCAAGGTTGTCGAAGCCAGCGCCCAAAAGAACGAGGAATTTTTGTTAAGCCAGTTGGATACGGACGCGGGCGCTCGTTATTTGGGCGAGTTCGCCATCGGCACCAATCACGGCATCAAACAGTTCACCAAGTCGATTTTGTTTGACGAGAAAATTGGCGGTACGATGCACATGGCGGTGGGGCGCGGCTTCCCGGAAATTGGCGGTAAGAATGAATCGGCCGTTCACTGGGACATGATTTGCGATATGCGTGATGGCGGCAAAATCTGGGTCGATGACGAGTTGTTTTACGACAGCGGTGAGTTCAAAGTGATGTAATATCAAGTGTCAGGCAGTTCCAAACTGCCTGGCACTTCCCTTTTTTAGTCATGACACAAACTGACAAATCTCTAAAACCATTTTTTGTGCTGTGGACGGGGCAGGCCATTTCTTTGTTGGGCAGCCAACTGGTGCAGTTTGCGCTGATCTGGTGGCTGACCCAAACGACCGGTTCGGCGATGGTGCTGGCGTTGGCTTCCCTGGCCGGGATGCTGCCGCAAGTGGTGTTGGGGCCGTTTGTGGGGGTGCTGGTGGATCGCTGGAACCGCCGTCTGACGATGATGCTGGCCGATGCGGCCGTTGCTCTGGCAACCATCGTCCTGGCTTACCTGTTTTGGGTTGACGCGGTGCAAACCTGGCACGTATTTGTCATTTTGTTCATCCGGGCCTTGGGCGGCGGTTTCCACCATCCAGCGATGCAGTCTTCAACGTCGTTGATGGTGCCGGAGGCGCAGTTAACCCGCGTTCAAGGGTTGAATCAGGCGTTGAATGGCGGGATGAACATTGCTTCGGCCCCCTTGGGGGCAATGCTGTTGGGTATGCTGCCGATGCAGGGGATTTTGGCGATTGATGTAGTAACGGCCGTGTTCGCCATCACCCCTCTGTTCTTCATTGCTGTTTCCCAACCCAAAAAGAAACTGAATTCCCCCGACAAAAAATCCTCCTTCTGGGCCGACATGGAAGCCGGATTGCGTTACGTCAAAGGTTGGCCGGCCATTTTAGTCCTGATGGGCATGGCGATGATGATTAATCTGGTTTTATCGCCTACGTTTTCTTTGATGCCGCTGCTGGTGACAGACCATTTTGGCGGCGACGCGATGCAATTGGGGTTCCTGGATGCGGCAGCGGGAGCAGGCATTATTGCTGGCGGGCTTTTGCTCGGGGTCTGGGGCGGCTTTAAGCGGCGTATTTTTACGTCGTTGGTTGGACTTATTGGCATTGGGGCAGGGACTCTACTGATCGGGTTTGCCCCGGCCAATTCGTTTTTCCTGGCGGTTGTGGGCGCGGTTTTGGTCGGCAGTATGCTGTCGTTGGCCAATGGACCGATTATGGCGATTTTCCAGGCCTGTATTGAGCCGGAGATGCAGGGACGCGTTTTTACCTTGTTGGGCAGCCTGGCTTCGGGGATGGCGCCGTTGGGGCTGGTG
>JBNKZT010000602.1:0-2657 GCA_050301775.1 Promineifilaceae bacterium (SeqCode) | reverse complement strand
TGCTGCTTTGGGACTATCCGCGCCAGATCGTCGATGCCCGTTCCGCCCTCATCATTCCGGCCGAGCCGGCCCACCTTTTTTTTACCTATGATTATTTGCCGGCCTGGGAAGTGGCCCAAACCATCGGACTGACCGGCACGGTGCAGGAATTTCCCCGGCGCGAGGGGGAACTTTCTTATTGGGCGTTGACGGTTGATGCGGCCCAGTTCACCAGCTTTACCCCGGTTGATTCTATTCAATTGGCCAATGGCGCGGCGCTGCAAGGCTGGCAGGTGCAGGAAATCGAAGAGGGGGTCAAGCTGCGTTTGATTACCCGCTGGCAGTTTACCCAGAAGCCGCAGTCAGGCCATTTTCAGCAGTTCAACCATCTGTACATTGCTGGTGAAGATGGACCGCATTTGATCACCGACGTCTACACATCATCCTCGGCCTGGCAGGAAGGTGATACGCTCATTACCTGGGCCGACTTTGACCGGCCGGACGCCGCAATCTCCCATTTTGACATTGGCATGTACACCTGGCCCGATTTGCAGCGCAGTCTGGTTCTGGAAGCAGATGATCCCCAGGCCCCGATCCGATTGATGATGGAGGCAGTTGATGGCTCAAATTAAGATCAAAGTCAGGCCAAAGCAGGTCGTGCGCTTCCCTGGCATTTGTGCTCATTGTGCCCAACCGGCGGCAGAGACGATGCTGCTGCGTAAAAGGTCGGGCCGAACCACTCGACTGGTAGACGTGCCCCTTTGCCGTGACTGCCACCGCGAATTAAACCGCCAATCGGCCGATGAGGAGCGCTTAGGCAAAATCGGCCGTCTGGCGGCCGGGACTATTTTTGTTGTGGCCGCAGCGCTTGTCCTGCTGCTGACGCCAGGCGAAATTGCCCTGCTGCTGCGTTTGTTGGTGGCCCTGGCTCTGGGATTGGTGTTGGGCCAACTGACTCTGCTTCTCTTCCAGCGTGCCCGGCAAAATGCGACGCTGCCGGAAAAACAGGCCATTCGCCGGTCAGCCGGTATCGTTGACTTTTCCTGGCGGGCCACGACTTTTGAATTTGTGAATCAGGCGTTCGCTGAACGTTTTGAAGCAATGAATGAATCGTTATTGATGGATGTGTGACGTGTATTACGTTTCACGTTTCACGCATCACGTATTTATGGAGGTTTAGATGAAAGTAGTTGTATGTACCAAACAAACCCCCAGCACAACGGCCGTTATCTCTGTTGATGATGCCGGCAACGTAAGCTGGGACGATCCCGGTGGCAAGCCCACTGTGGTCAACCCCTGGGATGAGTACGCGATTGAAGAGGGAATCCTGCTCAAAGAGAATCACGGCGCGACCGACGTCATCGCCTTGAGCATGGGTGACGAGGAAAACAAAGAAGCCCTCAAAACTGCGTTGGCGATGGGCTGCACCGAGGCCATCCTGGTCTCCGATGAAGCCTTTGTTGGCTCCGACACACTGGGGACAGCCCGCGTTCTGGCGGCGGCGATCAACAAAATTGGTGACGTGCAGATTGCCGTTTTCGGCCGGCAGGCCATTGATGGCGATACCGGGCAAACCATCGTGCAGACGGCCCGCAAGTTGGGCTGGACGCCGTTGACGTTTGTCTCGGCCATTAAAGAGATTGGTGACGGCCGTATCACCGTCGAGCGCCTGCTGGACGATGGCAAAGAAACCATCACTGCACCGCTGCCGGTGGTCATTGGCACCGTTAAAGAGATCAACGAGCCACGTTATCCTTCCTTCATGGGCATTCGTAAAGCCAGCCGGGCCAATATCCCGGTTTGGGGAGCAGCCGATTTGGCCGTTTCCGGCGGCACCGGTGCGGCGGCCAGTAAAGTCGATTGGTCGCATATTTACGCCATGCCCGCCCGCGAAGGCGAAGTGGAAATCATCGCCGCCGACAGTGTGGAAGAGCAGGCCCGCATGCTTGTGGACAAGTTGTTTGAGGAGAAAGTGATATGAGCGGCATATGGGTTTGGATTGAAAATAGCGATGGCGCGATGAGCGCGATCAGCAGTGAAGTGTTGGGCGCGGCCCGTACCGTTGCCGATGGTTTGGGCCAGCCGCTAACTGCCTTGGTTTTGGGGCAAAACGTGGGTGCTGTGGCCGATGCCGCCTTTGATTTGGGCGCCGATGCTGTGTTGGGCTGTGACGACGCCAGTCTGGCTAATTTTCGCGTGGAAGCGTACGGGCCGCTGGTGGTCAAACTGGCCCAGGATAGAGGCCCGGCAGTCATCATGGCTGGGGCGTCGGTGCGCGGCCGTGATTTGGCGGCCTGGGTGGCGGCAGATTTGGATGCAGGATTGGCGGGTGATGGCACGGCCGTTACTGTTGAAGATGGCACAGTCAAACTAACCCGGTCGGTCTATGCTAGTAAACTGCTAGCAACCGTCTTCGTCACCGAAGGCCCGCAGGTCATTACCCTGCGCAGTCGGGCCTTTCCCCAGGCCGAATCGACGGGCAAAACGGGCACGGCCGAATGGGTCAGCCCGGCAGTCGCCGAAGACGACATTCCCACCAAGGTTGTTGGCTTTGCCGGTAAGGATGGCGGCGTCAGCCTTACCGACGCCAGCATCATTGTCAGCGGCGGGCGCGGCGTGGGCGGCCCGGAAGGGTTTGCGCCGGTGCAGGAACTGGCTGACGTGTTGGGTGCGGCGGT
>JBNKZT010000601.1:0-2667 GCA_050301775.1 Promineifilaceae bacterium (SeqCode) | reverse complement strand
CGGCCGTAGACATTGATTGCGCTGAAGGCACGTGCGACTGCACGGCTCCAACCGGCAATGACATCGCCCTGAGTATATTTGTGGCCATTGGCCAGAGGCCGTCCCATGAATAGTAATGCAACACACACAACAAACATCCTTGCTGCCAAACTGACCAAATCTCAGGTCGCCGACGTTTACAAAAGCAAAGCGGCCGTCTACGACATTTGGGGCCGCTTGACCGAGTCCAAAGCCCAGCGCCGCTGTGTCCAGTTGGCAGCCGTTCAAGATGGCGAAGCTGTCTTGGAGGTCGCTGTAGGCACGGGCCTGACCTTCAGCCGCATCTTGCAGCACAATCCTTCCGGGATCAACGAAGGCATTGACCTGACAGAGGCGATGCTGGCCAAAGCCCGGCAAAAGGCGGCCCAATCAGGCACAACCAATTACCGTTTGCGCCCCGGCGACGCCTATGCCCTCGATTTTGCCGACAGTTCATTTGACGTACTCATCAACAACTACATGTTTGATTTGCTGCCCGAAGCCGATTTCCCGTCCATTTTGTCCGAGTTAGGGCGCGTCCTCAAACCGGGCGGGCGGATGGTGTTGGTGAATATGGCCCGGGACGGCCGTTGGTACAACCAAATCTGGGACGCCGTTTATCGTATTCAGCCGGGTTGGATGGGCGGCTGCCGGGGAGTCGCCCTGCATAGCTACGTCGAACGCGCCGGATTCCAGCAAGTCAGCCGCGAGTTCATCAGCCAGATGACGTTTCCTTCCGAAATCATTTACGGGGAGAAACCACCAAACGATTAATTAAGAAGATGCCCGGTACCAGGCAACGGTTTCGGCGA
The DNA here is from genome assembly GCA_050301775.1 of Promineifilaceae bacterium (SeqCode). Taxonomy (GTDB): domain Bacteria; phylum Chloroflexota; class Anaerolineae; order Promineifilales; family Promineifilaceae; genus JACKCC01. The sequence goes on along the minus strand of JBNKZT010000601.1, from coordinate 1,837 downwards.
TGGCGGCTTCGTGCAGCGTGGCTCCATTGCCGAACACCGCCTGGTATTGGCTGTGATCAACGACGTATGGTTCCTCGAATTCGTACATCATCTCCTTGAACTCGCGCAAATTGGCGTTGAACAGGCCCAGTAATGACACCATGAACTTGCCGGCCGGGCGGATTGTTAACGGCCGTTGCGGACGGCAACTGTCCGACACCACCTCCCCCACCATCGCCACAAACGCCCGCGTCGTCACCGTCGGCGCACTGGGCACGTGCCAGGCCCGGCCAAACGCCTCGGACCGCTCGCTCAGCGTCACCAACGCCCGAGCAAAATCGCGGATGAAGGTATAGGTGTGCGGCTGATCGGGATCGCCCATAACATTGATCGCCTTGCCAGCCAGCGCCGCCGCAAACACCAATTCACCTGCCGCCGAATCTCGCACGCGCGGCCCGTAAAAATCGGAAGCCCGGCCAATCGTCACCTGAATTTGTCCCGCAGCGTGGGCATCCAGCAACTTTTGGGCCAACAGTGCCCGCGTGCGTCCTTTACGGCTGTTTGCCGCATAAGGCATATCCTCGTGGATAGGCGCGCCGCCGGTCGGGCCATACATGTACAAATTGTCGCCGACCACCAGCCGCGCCGTCGTCCGGCTAATGCCGCTAATGATGCCGTCGATAATCGGCGGAAATTTTTCCGGCCATTCGTAATAATGGGGCTGGGCACATTGGAAAACCACATCCGCCTCAATGCAAAGGCGGGCCACGTCATCACGATTGGTCACGTCGCCGGCCACAACTTTCACTCCGGCCGGCAGCGATTCGGTCACCTGGCCGCGCCGGTTGACCAGTGTTACCTGGCGACCCCGCGCCACCAACTCATCCATCACCGCCAATCCCAAAGGACCGGTTCCCAGGATCACATTTTGCTCTGATTGTAAGATTGTCATTGTTTGTTCGTCTCCAATTTGTTATCGTTGACCCATCTTACAGGTTGACACAGTGTCAAAGTCAAGGACCAATTTTGTATCCAAGCAAGCCAGGGTGGCCTGCCCACGGAGATGCAGAGGTGCTCCCAGGCCCCGGCTTTATAGAATCAGTAAAGAGGACTGGCGATGTTCAAAATAGGTGATTTTTCCAAATTGGGACAGGTATCGACGCGAATGCTGCGCCATTATGACAAGCTGGGACTGCTCACCCCCAGTCACACCGACGAATGGACCGGCTATCGCTACTATACCATTGATCAACTGCCCCGCCTGCACCGCATCATCGCCCTGAAAGATATGGGGCTATCGCTGGAACAAATCACCAATTTGCTGGCCGATGGAGATGCTCTACCCGCAGCTGAACTACGCGGGATGCTGCGGATGCGTCAGGCCGATCTGGCCCAGGAGTTGCAGGAAAAGCGGACGCAGCTCGTCCAGGTGGAAGCCCGATTGCGCCAGATCGAGCAGGAAGGCCAGCCGTCACCTTACGAAGTGGTCGTGAAACCGGTTCCGGCCCAGTCGCTGGCGTCTATCCGGCAGATTGTGCCCACGATTGCTGAGTTTGGGTATTACTGTGATGTGGTGTACGGCCGTCTCTACCGCCGCCTGGCCGAACTAAACATCACCCCCCTCCAACCCGAAATCACCATTTACCATGCCACAGAGTACAGCGAAACAGATTTGGACGTAGAGATGGGCGTTACCGTGTTACCCCGTATTGTCCAGTCGCCGCCCACCGTTGCCGATCTGGCGTTTCAAGAACTGCCCCCGGCAGAACTGGCTGCCGCGCTTATTTACGAAGGTCCCTATCAAAATTTGCAGGATGGTGTCCTGACGTTGTTGAAATATGTGGGCACACATGGCCAT
>JBNKZT010000600.1:0-2676 GCA_050301775.1 Promineifilaceae bacterium (SeqCode) | reverse complement strand
CTGGTTAATGGTGGCGCTGATGACGTTGTCACCTTTGGCTTTGGACACGGGGCGGCTTTCGCCAGTGAGGGCGCTTTCGTTGATGTTGGAAGAACCTTCAATGACGATGCCATCCACCGGAATCTTGTCGCCGGGACGGATGATGACGATATCATTCACCTGCACGTCATCGGTGGGGATTTCCATTTCTTGCCCATCCCGCTCCACGCGGGCCATAGGCGGAGCCAGCGTCAGCAGTTTTTCGATGGCCTGATTCGTGCCGGAGCGGGCGCGCATTTCCATCCAATGGCCGAAGAGGACGAAGGTGACGAGCATCGCTGCCGCTTCGTAAAAGACTTCGCCTTCAAATAAAAAGGTCGCGGCCACGCTGAAAATGTAACCGGCCAGGACACTCAAGGTGACAAGAACGCTCATATTCAAGACGCCGGCTTTCAGCCCGTTACGCGCGCCGATGAAGAATGGCCATGCGCCATACAAGACGATGGGCGTGGTTAAAATGAAGCCAATAACGGCTTCGCTCAAACCAAAGGGCAGCGGTAACTGGATATTGAAGAAACGGGTAAACAATGGCGAGTAAAGGAAGACCGGAATGGTCAATAAAAACGACACCAGGAAACGGTTGCGCATGTCGCGGGCCATGTCGGCCATCGTCATCCCCGCGTGGCCACCGTGGGCTGAATGATCTATCGCCCCGCCAGCATCCTGTTCCCTCTCATGGCCAGCGTGTTCCATGGTGGCATGATCATGATCTTTCATAACCGGCTGCTCGGCAACGGCCGATTGGCTATGAACCACATGGCCACCGTGATGTAGGGGCAGCGATTCGCCGTGACAGGTTAAACCGCAGTCGTCTACAACCTTGTGTAGATCGGCTGGTTTGACTTGTGTCTCGTCATAATGGACAGTGGTCGTGCCGTTGACGGCATTGGACTGCGCGTGATGGACGCCCGGCAGCGCCGACAATTTCTTCTCGATACCCGGCGCGCACAGGGGGTCTTTCATCGTACAGATTTGTAGAATAGTTTCTTGCATGGTTTCTCCAAAAAAGATTGATACTTGGTAGCGGCTACACTTTAATCTTCAACCTTTAATTATTATTGTGATTGGACGCTCATTTGCCACTGGATGGCGCGGGTGTCGTCAGGCCAGTTGCTTTTGATGTAGGTGAGAACGGCCGTTATCTCTTTATCCGTCAAAATCTCGCCAAAAGCAGGCATGTCGCTTGTACCGCCAATGTTTAGCCCCTCAAAACGCGCGCCGCCTAACCGTGTTGCTTCGATAAGCTGGTCGTCAGGATGATGCCAGGTATGACCGGTATCGTCATGCGGCGGGCTGCGGAATGATTTGTCTTCGTTTTGTATTTTCCAATCCGCTTCGCCTTCCAGGTTGACGCCATGACAATTGGCGCAGTTGGCGGCGTAAACGGTTTCGCCCAGGGCGATTTCATCGGGGTCAAGAATGGGTAATGATGGCGTTTGGGTGATTAAAATTTCTGTTGGCGCAGGCGGTAATGCAGTGGGGGTAGGGGTAGGGGCAACGGCCGTTGTCTGACAACCAGTCAGCCACAATAAAAGTCCGCTAATTCCCAACAAAAATAACAAAAGTCGCACAGCCTATACTCCCAAAATGATGGTATGGCAATGGTAGAGGATTCGAGCTGTGGCTAACAGAGCGGTTTGACGCAGAAAAAACAGGCCATTTGGCGGGTATATTTCTCTCAAAAAGCAAGGTTAAATGAAAAGGACACCTGTTCATTCCAAACAGGTGTCCTCAATCGAGTAGACAACAGTAAAAATCTAGCCGTTTTTAATCTGAATGTTCGCCTTCTTCGGCCAATGAACGCACATAGCTGATGACTTGCCAGCGTTGGTCTTCAGTCAGACCAGCTTCCCAGGGAGGCATGGCTGAATTAAACGGCTCCATCGTCCCGCCTTTGCTCACGCGCCAGAAAAGATAGCCATCGCTCAAATCATTCATCATCGCGCCGTCGGCTAATGTGGCCGGTTGGGGATCAAGCGCTTCGGCGGCTGGGCCGTCGCCCGCGCCTTCTGGGCCGTGACAGGTGGCGCAGCTTGTCTCAAAGATAATTTTACCGGCGGCGAGCGCCTCTTCTGCATCATGATCATACGGGTTTGTTAGCGCAGCAAATTCTTCCGGCGGTTCGACATGGGCATGCTCCATGTTGGCTTCATCTTCGCTGTGATCATCAACTTCGTCTGCGTGTGGTTCCTCGTCTACGTGTTCATCGGTATCGGTTTGAACGGCCGTTTCCTCCCCAGACGACGTACACCCGACGACAATCAACAAGCCCAACAGCAAAAGTAAAAAAGGTATAACATGTCGTTTTTTGTTCATCATTCTCTCCTTACGGATGCGGTAATAAATCTACCTCTAGCATACGTTTTAGAGGAGGGGAACGACAGTGTCATCTGGCGTGTTTTTATCGGGACAATTAGTTCGATTATGGTTGGGGCAGTCGGGACATTTGTCCCGATTAGGCTTCGTTTTCGTCTGGCTGGTCAGCTTCTGCGATCCCTTCGCGCAAGGCATACAAAACAGCCTGGGTGCGGTTTTCCAGATGCAGTTGGCGGAAAACCAATGATAAGCGGTTACGGATTGTTTTTTCGGAGAGGGATAGATGATCGGCAATTTCTTGATTTTTCAATCCCTGCGCCA
>JBNKZT010000599.1:0-2681 GCA_050301775.1 Promineifilaceae bacterium (SeqCode) | reverse complement strand
GGCCCGGCCAGGGTTCCATGTAAAACGCCTTCACCTGTGACGGATACCCGTAAACAAAAACCGGCTTGTCAAACTGCTTGGTCAATTCCGTTTCATGCGGTGAGCCAAAATCATCACCCCATTCAATTTGCAGCAGTTCCTTCAACTCCGGGTCATCGGTCGCTTCGCGAATAGCATGAACACGTTCAATCGCTTCATCATAGCTGATACGCGGGAACGGCGGCTTCACATTTTCCAAAGCTGCCAAATCCCGTTCCAATAGTTCCAGTTCCGGCCGCCGTTTTTCCAGCGTCGTTTGCACCACGTAGCTGACAAACTGCTCCTCAAACGCCATCAAATCATCCAGATCACAAAACGCAATTTCCGGCTCCACCATCCAGAATTCAGCCAGATGACGCCGGGTTTTGGACTTTTCGGCACGGAAAGTGGGGCCAAAGCAGTATACTTTACCAAAAGCCATGATATTGGCTTCATTGTAAAGCTGCCCCGTCTGGGCCAAGTAGGCTTTTTCATCGAAATAGTCAACCGGGAAAAGGGTGCTGGTTCCTTCAGCCGCCGATGGTGTAATGATAGGCGTGTCAATATTCAAAAAGCCCTGGTTATCCAAAAAGTCGATGATGGCCCGCTTAATGGTGGTGCGGACACGCATAATGGCCCACTGCTGGCTGGAGCGCAGCCAAAGATGGCGCTGGTCCATCAAAAACTCGACACCGTGTTCCTTGGGCGTAATAGGATAATCGGCCGTTTCCTGCAAAACCTCTACCGCATCAATACCAATTTCAAACCCTTTGGGAACGCCGGGGGCACGGGGATTGGCGCGCACCGTGCCGGAAACGATCAGCGAAGATTCCTGTCCCAGCCGTTTAAGCGTTTCAAATAATTCTTCACCTACTTCAGGCAGGAAGGCCACGCCCTGCGTCATGCCGCTGCCATCACGCAGTCGAACAAACATCAGCTTTCCTTTGCGTGTGCTGGCATACATCCAGCCTTTTATCGTTACGCGCTGTCCTTCATACTTGGCGATGTCCTCGATTCGGATATCGACTGCTTGGCTATCTGAGGTCATTGAATTCTCCAGGTTAAATCGTTTTTTTATTAAGTCTTGGATTTTATCACAGAGGGGGGTATATAAAAAAGAAACCGCCCTCGTGTTACCGAGGGCGGCTCTCGCCTAAGCACCAGGAGGGTAGTACTTAAGCGGAACGGTTAATGTCTGTTCGAGGGAGGGGTAGACAAAACCTGGGCCTAGTAAGGGTTGTTCCAGTCGCGTTTCTCTCGTGCCAGTTTGGGGGGGGAGGAGTTCCTCTTAACCTCACTAGACTTGCCCATATAATACAATAGTTTCTCAAAGATGTCCACACCTCTAATGGGGAATTTATGTATGAAATTGCTCTTACTCGAGAGAATTAGTCAAAGATGGGGCGTTTTTTAGTACATTTCACCCAAATAAATCAAGCCATTCGGATAATTCATCGTCGCTCAATTTGTCACCGGCTCGTTTTAATTCCTGCGGGGAGCGGCGTTTTTTAGGTTTGGTCGGACTGGGTTTTTGGGGGATTTGTTTTTGAATCGTAGGTTTTCGCGGTGTTTCTGGTTCCGGTCCAAAAAGCGCCAGCCATTCAGAGACTTCACTATCGCTGATTTTGGGGTCGTCTGTTCCAGATGGCGGTGATGGCGAGGTAATGCGCTTTTGCTTATCTTGCCCTATTTTGGCGGCGAACGCTTCGGATCGAAGATGGGGTAATCGTCGTTTTTGAGCAGCGGCTATGATTTGCTGGTCGCTGGTGACGAGGGTGTATTCAGGCGGATTTGGGATTTTGCGGATGCGTTTGATGATGAGGGAATCGGCCGTTGTCCCCTCCGGGGCGAAGATGACTTTGATATCGCTGGTGGAAAGGCGCTGCTCGATGCCACCTGGCAAGCCACCATCGAAATAGAGCGTCACTTTGCGTTTGGGGCTGGCGGCGGCCCAGCTTTTGAGGCGCAAAATAAGTTCAACCTCATCATTAGGATCGTTGAGGTCGATATCGGGGATTTTGGCGATGAGATTGTGGCCATCAATAATGTAATGCATGATGATTAAAGATTGAAGATTAAAGATTGAGTCCACCGAAAAAAGTTCAACTTTTGGTCATTAACTGAAAATTTCTGTCGAGACGAAAAGTTGAACTTTTGGTCTTGAAAGGCTTTTTTCGGAAGAGTCAAGATTGAAACGCGCCCAATCTTCAATCATTAATTTTCAGTCTTCTCCAATTTGGCAAAGCTGGCTGCCAATCTTTTAATGCCGGTACCGGGGAAGGCGACGGTGACTTCTTCGTCATTCCCCATCAGTTTGCTTTCGATGACGGTACCTTCACCGAATTTGGCGTGGCGGACTTTTTGGCCGGTTTTGTATTGGGCGGCGGTTGGTTGGGGGCGTGATGGCATGTCCGCCGTTTCCTGTTTCAAATAATTGGGCGTCGGCATCGTTTTACGCGGAGCGGGTATCGTATTCGCCTTGTCCTTAGACTGTGCGGTTGGCCGGGTGGCCGACCGGGATGTGTTACTTGACCAATCCCAACTGCTGGTCTGTTTTTTAGTCTGCTGACGGCGCTGCTTGGTGCTTAGGCCATCAACCAACTCAATGGGTAGGTCGCCGAGGAAGCGGGAAGGAACACAAACTTCCGGTTCGCCCCAGACGG
>JBNKZT010000598.1:0-2689 GCA_050301775.1 Promineifilaceae bacterium (SeqCode) | reverse complement strand
AAGCAAAATAGGCTTGATTCAATTTGCGAATCTGGTAGCCGTTAGCTACAAAAATCTGCCGGCGCGCTTCCATGTACGCTTCTGCTTCTTCAATCTGATCGGCGGCCAATAGTTCATCCACACGGGCACGGGTTTCAGCCATTTCCGCCCGGAAATCGAACGCCGGCGGCGTGTCCAATTCCGGGACCGGCGGCGGTTCAGCGGATGGCGGCGGTGGGGCATGGTCCGGGTAATAAGCGGCAATCACTTCCTGGCCGATTTCTGTGCCCACAATGGATGCGGTTGTCTCGTTCATCGTCCGCACCTGATGATCGGTGGCATAGGCCAGGCTAATGGGATACGGTCCCATCCAGATGTGCGACCATTCATGGGCCGTCACCTCGGCCAGCCAGTTGATGCTGCTGGTTTCCATGATCATCGAGGGGTAGACGCCCAACCCGCCAATGGGGACAACGAGAGCCGAGAGGTTGAGGTTTTGGAACACGGCCGTTTCCAAAGCCTCCCGCGCCGGAATCGACAGCCCATGTACCAACGGAATACCATAGGCTCGTTCAATCTGGTCACGGGGCGAGACCATCAAAATCGTCGGCAGCGGTGTCATGTGCATCATCACCGGCGGCCAGGTCTGGCCCAGCAGCGAAAAGCCCTCATTCCCCAACACGTCGGCCACCTGATCTTGCACAATCGCCTCAGCAAACGGCTGAATCTCACGCATTGCTGCCTGCTGTTGTTCCAGTTCAGATTCTAATTCAGCTGATACGGCTGCCGGGTTGGCGACGTCTGGATCGGCATAAATTTGCTGAATTTGCCATTCGAGTTGGGCTGTCGTCTGCAACGCCGCCAAATAATCAAGGGCAACCTGACGGCGCGTTTCTTCATCCCAATAGGTGTGATCGCGGGCCAGCATCGCTTCGGCCTTTGTCGCAAGTGCCTGCAACTCCCATACCACAAAATCATACTCGCGCAGGCCAACCAACGCACGGAGTTGGTATGCCTCGTCGCCAAACGCCGGCCATTCCGGCGCAAACACCGCCACAAAAATGAGGCTCAAAATCAGGAGTTTCAAGCTCCGCAGTAACCGACGCCAACGCATGAAGAGATGATAATCAAGAAACCGGAGTGAAACAAGCAAATCCAGCTTCACTTCACCGATTCTTAACCCTGTCATCAGCAAGATACCCGTGACGGTAAAAATCAGCTATCATACAGGCTCGATTTAGCATTCATCATTCCTAATTCATCATTTTGTAGAGGTATTGGTATGCAGTTTTTAGTAACGGGCGGGGCCGGTTTTTTGGGGTCGGCTTTAGCCAATCGGTTAGCCAGTGATGGCCATCATGTACGTGTTTTGGATGATTTGAGCAACGGGAACCGCGACCACCTGCATCCGGCTATCGATTTCACCCAAGGGGACGTGGACAACATTCCCCTGCTTTGGTCGCTGCTGTACGACGTGGACTGTGTCTACCACCTGGCAGCACGGGTCTCGGTGGCCGAATCACACCTGCATCCCCGCGAATACAATCGGGTCAATGTGGGGGGCACGGTCAGTTTGATGGAGGCCATGCGCGACACGGGCGTACAGCGGGTTGTGTTTACGTCGTCGGGGGCCATATACGGCCGTCAACCCCAACAGCCCGTCCACGAAACTGACACCCCTAAACCTGATTCCCCCTATGCCGTCAGCAAATGGTCGGCCGAGCAATATATTCACACCATCGGGGAACTGTGGCAAATAGAAACTGTGGCCTTACGCATCTTCAATGCCTACGGTCCCCGCCAAAGTCTACCCATCTCCCATGCGCCTGTCGTTCCCCGCTTTTTACAACAAGCAATGAGCGGCGGCTCGGTCGTTATCTTTGGTGATGGTTCGCAAACACGCGATTTTGTGTATGTGGATGATGTGGTGGCCGCCCTGGTCAGCGCGGCGACAGCGCGACAGGTGAACCGGCAAATTATCAACATTGGCAGCGGTCAGGAAACAAGTCTCAATGAATTGGTGAAACAGATAGAAACGGCCGTTAACGGCCGTATCAACCACATGCACAATCGAAAAAAAGAAGGCGGCGTCCCCCGCCTGGCCGCCGATATCAGCCGGGCACAGCAATTGTTGGGCTTCCGCCCTTACGTCACTCTGGAAAAAGGGCTGCGGCTCATGCTGCAAACGGACAACCGTTTCCAAATCCTACAGGCAAAATAAAACGCCAAGACGAATAATTCATCTTGACGTTTGTGCCCTGGAGAGGACTCGAACCTCCACGCCCATAGGGCATAGGCCCTCAACCTACCGCGTATGCCAATTCCGCCACCAGGGCTAAGTGAACCCAATTATAGCCGCTGACGTGCCGCTGTCAATGCTGCCGCCCTATTTTTGTTGCCGTGCCATCTACTTGTCAGTATGATCAGCCTTATGCTATTTCACAACCATTTAGTCGTTATTCGCGGCGGCGGTGACCTGGCTACCGGGGTCGCCTACCGTCTGCACAAAGCCGGATTCCCCCTGATTGTGCTGGAGCTGGCCCGGCCGTTAGTCATCCGCCGTAAAGTAGCCCTGGCAACGGCCGTACTCGAAGGCGAGATTCAAATTGAGGATATGCACGGCCGTCTTGCCCCCACCCCCGAAGCCGCCCTGGAAATGGCCACCACCGATACCATCCCCGTCCTCGTCGCCCCAACGCTGCCCCCATTC
>JBNKZT010000597.1:0-2697 GCA_050301775.1 Promineifilaceae bacterium (SeqCode) | reverse complement strand
CCACTTTGGCAAAGGAGAGCCACTACCATGGCAGAAATCAATATACTTGCTGTTGTCAGCAAACTACGCCCGCGCGTCAAGCGCAACCATACCTTCAACCTGGACGATCTGGCCGACGAGATCGCCATTCAATCTGGCTTCGACAAAGGCGACGCCCGCGACTTTGCCTACAAACTTTCACAAAGCATGATCAATCACCTGAAATTTGGCGACAGCGTGAAGCTGGGTGAAATCGGCAGCTTTGCCACTTCCTGCAACAAAGATAAGGACTTGAAAATCGCCTATCGCGCCACCTCTGAACTCAAACGAGAGCTTCAAGGCTTTCGCGGCGCCTTCATTAACGGCCAGAATGCCGGGCTGGACATGGAAGGCTACGCCCAATTGTGGCTGGATGAACACCCGGAGGATACCATCATCATGCGCGACGGCACAACCAGGACGGCCTCATAGTTAAGTGATACGGCCGTTACCCGGCAGCTCTCACCAAACAAAAATATCCCTGGGGACGCACCAACTCACAGGGATAAAATTTTTTGTCAGTGAGATAATTTTTTTTGTCAGTGAGATAAACTGTGGCGTAATACCGGAAACGCTGGCCCCAAATGAATTTTGGGGCTAAAAGACACAAAAACCTGTTTATGGAAGTTAAAGAATTATTTCGGCAATAAGATTTATCCACAGATTTCGCCGATTACGCAGATTTTTGTCTGGTAATTGCAACCAATCTGCGAAATCTGTGATTACACTGAGTCTCTCTGGATTGACTCAGTAGATGAGCGATTGTCATTCCTGCGAAGGCAGGAATCCACTCTGGTAACGAAGATGGATACCCGCCTTCGCGGGTATGACACGACTCAGTGTAACTGTGCAATCTGCGGATTACCGATTTTAATTCTGAACTTTCATCATTCGGTGGCTGGCTGGCCGCACAGCACCCGGTGAATTTCCACCATCGCCAGCGTGTCCAGGCGGCAGTAGGCCCGCAGTTGGTCGATCAGTTGGGCTTTAACGGCCGTATCCCCCTCCTCAATCATCGCCTCCCACACCACCTGGGCCTGTGTCCCATTCTGTACATCCAACGTCTCGTAACTGAGCGCCGGCACAACCACCGGCAGGACCGATTTCAACGAATTAGACTTGCCAAAGCGGTAATCACGGTAATACTTGCGGAAAATGTCCAATTGATCCCACAACCGGCCAGCCATATCCAGCAGCCGGTCAGCCTGGGCCGGAAACGCCTCGGCTAATTGGCGCAGGATGGTGCGCTCAAAGGGTGCATGATACACAATGATGTGGCCGGTCGGGCCGATATGGTCCAACAGCGCCGCGGCCAGGGCCGGGCGCGGGTCGCCGGGCGTGGTGTGCAGATAATCGTGATGGTGTAAACGGCCGTTCTCTTCCAACACATGCAAACTATACTGGAACGGCGCCTGCTGGTAGGGCGCACAGCCATCATAAACGGGGATGGCATGGTCAATCGTCTCAAAATCGAAAAAATAAAGCGGATATATTAGCTCGTCCAGCGCCTGTTGGATGGCGGCCCGGTCAATATTAATTTGTTCCCCAACGATAAAATCCACCAGGCTCCGCTGCGCCGCCGTCAAGGGAAAGTCGGGCGGAATGTCGGCCAGCAAGAGCGCTCCGGCTTCTTGCAGGGCCTGCTCTTTGGCCGCGTTCAGCCGGGGAACGTCATAAATCGTCAGCCCGTCAATTTCCCCCCAGCAGTGGTCGTAAAAAGCACACGAGTAAGGGCGGGTACAGTGCCGTCCGATGGGGTCATCGGGTGTTTCTGGCCGGGCTTGCAGAGTGCGCATGTGGCCAGCGGCCGTGGGCACATCCGGCAGCGCCGTCAATACGTCAGCCGTAACATCCGTCAGCGTAAACAAATCGGCCAGATCGGGACAGCGGCAGGCTTTGTTCAGGTGCATCAGACTGGCCTGGCTGACCGGATACCCGGCCTGTTCCAGCACATAGGCCTGGAAAGCCACGTCGGGCAAATGTTTGGCCGCCTCATAACTCGTTGTGGATTTAACTTCAATCAGATGCCAGCCGTTCGCCGTCTTCGTGAGAATATCCACCTTGACCAACAAACCCGCAGCGGCAAACGTCGCCTGAAACAACGTCTCCGCGCCGCCGGCCAGCGCTTCTGCCGTCAACCGGGCCATCTCCTGCGGATGCGGCCGGTAGGGAATGAGCACGCCGTCCGGGAACTGCTGGCGCGCCAATCTGTCTACGACCTGCCCGGCCCGCAGGCGGCGCTGCGCCGTGGGGTCGGGCGGCGCGGCCAGGGCCGGCTGGTGTTCGCCGAGCCAGTACGCTTTAGGACATTGAATGTAAGCAAGATAGGTGGTTTTGGTAAGCATAGAGGAATTGTAACAGAAAGGCTGGCGGGGAATAAAGCGGCGGCGTTACGAGTTAGTGGTGTAAACGGCCGTTACTTCTACCTCAGCCTGTGGTGCAAAAAGGTTAATGTTGTGCTGGATGGTTTGGAGGTGGGTGTGGACGGCCGTTTCTGGCTAACCGTGGTGCAGTATTAATCCTCTTGAGCGATCTGTTCTAAAAACGATGCAAAAGCTGATAAATCTGTTTGTGACTGTATCAATGCAGGGCGCATCTGTCAACTAGCAGGCTGTCGGAAAAAGAAATTTAGGCCACGGATTAGCACAGATTGGCACGGATTTTTTATGATTTTGCTCC
>JBNKZT010000596.1:0-2709 GCA_050301775.1 Promineifilaceae bacterium (SeqCode) | reverse complement strand
CCTGCTGTACGCTGTCGTCGAATATCTTAAATCCACCAAGCATATCTGCGAGCCGGTCACTCATAAGCCGGAACATGGCCTAAAACTGGGTATCTCCCATAAACACGCGCAAATATACGCTAAGAAACACTAATTTGGGGTGATTTGACGCAAGTTCGTTTGATATTTTGGGTGGATCGCCAAAATCTTCTTGGAATACCTGTGAGTGGTAATCAAAATCGACTCGAAAAAGGTATTTCTTGTCATGTTTGAGTAGATTTCCATAGCAGAATCGCAAAAAGGGGTCACAATATTTTTTCCGGGGATCTTTGCGTTAAGGTCCGACCGCAATTACTCAACCAGCTCGTGCAACAGCTGTAAAACCCACAACGGATAAGATCACGCTGTCAAATACTGGCGATCACTCCTGCCCCGGCAGCTTCAGTTCTCCCCGCATCACTTTCAAAGCCAGTTCCTCATCCGACATCTCCAGGATGCGATCAATTGTGCCCTGTTTCAGTTCCGCCAGCAGCGACAGCAACGCCTCGGTCTGGGTCTTCAACTGGGGCAGTCTCGCCTGCAAATCTTTGACCTGATACCGCTGCGCGTCCGTTATCTCATCGGCCAGCCACCAGTTCAGTTGCCGTTCATGCAAGGGAATCGAGGTTAGTTGTTCCTCATATAGCCAGATAGCCCGGTCAACAATGGTATCATCCAGAACGTGGGGCTTGTGCCGGGCGGCGGTAAAGCTCTCGTATTGTTCCTCGGTCTGGGCCAGTGACCCGATGATCACTTCCGTGAGAGCCGGCAGGAAGCTAATCGGCCGCCGGATTTGCTGCTGTTGTTGGTTGCGGTTCGGTTTTGGCTTGCGAGGCCGTTTCTTCTTCACCCGCTGCGGTTTATCTATCCAGCCGGGCGGCAGCGGAGCATCTTCCGGCACTTCGATGACCCCATCCTGAATCGCCTGGGCCAGCCGTTCCAACAGATTGGCAAAGCGGTAGAAACCGTCATACTGATTGACGAGCAGGGTCATCTCCAGTTTGGTGCAGTTATCGAGCAGATGCTTGAACGGCCCCATATAGTCAACCATGCTTTCCAGGATGCGTTCATCAGCCTGGTCATCGTTGTTGCTGTTGCGAATAATATCCTGTACCCAGGCATCAATCATTTCTGCTAACTGAACTTTTTGTGCTTCCACTAGAGCCTCCTGCTGTAGGGTCATTCGTTGTGACCAACTTAAATCATCCAACTGGCTGGCGCAACGGCCGTAAAGCGTGCAAGGGATAAGCCTGTGCCAAGTCAAACTGGTATCGGCCCAGCAAATTGATATGCTGCCAGCCCAATGGGGAGATGTGCCCCAGATGTTCGTCAGAAATTTCCGTTCCGTTTGCCCGGAGCGTGTTGACAATGTTGTCCAGATAAACGGTGTTCCAGGCAGATAACATTGCCACCAACAGCATCGTGCTGCTGGCCCGGTTCAACTGGGCATCGAAATCACGGTCATACATTTCACCCTCTCGACCAATGCTGCTGATAGCACGCGCCGCTCCCCAAATCGCTTCACCCTTGTTCAGGCCGCGCAGATTGCGCCGCTGCAAGGATAGGTCGAGCAAGTAGGTCAGGACGAAAATAGTGCGCTCCAGTTTGCCAACCTCTCTGAAAGCCAATGCCAACTGGTTCTGGTTGGGATAGGAAGCGCCGATGAGTACATCGGACGTTTGCGCATCATCAGAGAGGCCGACACCGTGCTGTGGCGAATCGAGGCTGACAGACGGCGCATTTCATCCCAGTTGGGCGTAACCAGGTCGGAGTCGATGGTTCCCCGGATGAGCGGCTGCAACGCTTTATCGGCCGTTAACGGTTCGACGGTGTAGAGATGCTTTTTGGTTATCCCGCGAATGCGCGGCGCAAAGTGAAATCCGAACATCCGGCAAAGGGCAAACAGGTGATAGGTCGCGCTGGCCGTATCGGTGTAATGCTCCTGAATGTCGAAATCCGTTTCGTGATGACAGAGGGCATCGATGACGTACAAAGCCTCACTAGCATCCTCAACCACCTGGGGATAAAAGGGCATCCAGATGTCGGCCGCATGGGCCACAATGGTGATGCCACGCCGATACCAGAAATGGCGGGCATTGTAGACCGCATTGGGGGCATCGACGACAACGGGAACCCGCATCCCGTCGGACGAAGAAGCAACCCCACTGCCCCAATGCCGGGAATAGGGATGGTGAAAGACGAAGTTGTCCAGTTCCGCAATCGCCGGACGCAATGTTTCCTCGCGAATATGCCACTCGGCCGAATTTATCAGTTCCTGTTCGGAGAAATCACAAGCCTGCGCCATTTTGGTGGGGCCGATATTCATGCCAGAGGCCATCAAAGCTGCTGTCAAAACTGCCTGGTGGTAGCCGGTTGGGGACTCGCCGGTTAGCAAATGGGGGAAGCCGTCCAGAACACCCGTCCATGCGTGTACATCGGCAATCACCTGACTCATCTCAACCTGAGGGACATAACCGTATAATTGTCGCCGCAACGTCTTACCCTCCGGCGGGGTTGCTTTTTCCAGGCGCTTCAGATGCAAGGAACCATCATCATCCAGCGAAAGATGGCTGTCTTCGGCAGCAATGACCTGGGTTGCCTGCTGGAGCAGGTCAGCAATTTTCTCCTGGCACTCCTGAAGATAGACCTGTGGGTCATCCGCAACGGCCAGACGGGTCTGTTCTTCCTTTT
>JBNKZT010000595.1:0-2719 GCA_050301775.1 Promineifilaceae bacterium (SeqCode) | reverse complement strand
AGCGTACTTATTCCAGATGAAATTTTGCAATCGACCCAGATGTCGGAAGACGAATTGCGCTGCGAGATCGCCGTTCTGTTATTTCAACTCGGCAAATTAAGTTTGGGACAAGCTAGCAGTCTGGCACGGTTGAGCCAATGGCGATTTCAATCCCTTTTAGCCAGCCGCGAAATTCCCGTCCACTATGACGTGGCTGATTTTGACGCCGACTTAAAGACATTACGGGGATTAGGCAGGCTGTGATCGTTGTGAGTGATGCCTCGCCGCTGCTGAATCTGGCAATTATTGGCCAACTTGATTTGCTTCGCCAACTGTATGATGAGGTTGTCGTTCCCCAAGCGGTTTATGATGAAGTTGTTGTCTTGGGCAGCGACATGCCTGGCGCCAGCGATGTTCGTGACGCCCATTGGATTTTGACCAAGCAGGTTATGAATCTTCCGTTGATAACAGCCCTCCGACTAAGACTTGATCGTGGCGAAGCTGAAGCCATTGCTCTGGCCAGTGAATTAAATGCTGATTTATTACTCGTTGATGAGCGCAAGGCACGGTTAGTCGCTTCTCAGTTTGGGCTAAAATTCACCGGTCTTTTGGGCTTGCTGGTTGAGGCCAAGCAAAAAAGAATGATTGTCGCTGTTAAGCCTCTGGTTGACAGGTTAAGGACTGAAGCTGGGTTTTGGATTAGCCAGAATCTTTACGAGTATATTTTGCAGGTTGTTAACGAAGCAATTTGATAGCTGTTTTGTTCCCCATCTCCAATCCCTAATCCCCACTCTCTATTTTCGGTTGTTCCAGGAACGTAATTTCCGGATACTTGTTGCTGTAAAAATTCAGTTCGTGTTCGGAGGAGAAGAGAGCCACGAGACGGCCGTTTCTATCCTGCACCCGCATCATCCCATACCGCCAGGGCAGGAGTTCGATCTTGTCTTCCGGGCCGTAGACCCAGCGGGCCAGCGATTGCGGCAGCATCTCGCGCCGCGTTTTAACGCCGTACTCCTCTTCCAGTCGCGCTTCCACCACCTCAAATTGCAGCAGCCCGACGACGGCCAAAATCGGTTCCCGCTTTTGCGCATCCGTTTCATGCAGGATTTGCATTGCGCCTTCGGTTTCTAATTGGGACAATCCTTTGAGGAACTGCTTCTGCTTGCTGATGTCCATGTTGATTAGCCGGGCAAAATGTTCGGCGGGGAAGGTGGGGATTGGGGCAAAATTGAAGACATTGCCCGCGCTAATCGTGTCGCCAATGCCGAAGTAGCGGCTGCCGGGCAGGCCGATGATGTCGCCGGCGTAGGCTTCTTCGACGACCGTGCGTTCCTCGGCAAAAAATGTGTACGGCCGTGCCAACTTCAACGACTTGCCACTGCGCGGATGATTCACCGCCATGTTGCGCTCGAAACGGCCGCTGCAAATCCGCACAAAAGCCACACTGTCGCGGTGCTTGGGGTTCATGTTGGCCTGAATTTTGAACACAAAGCCGGTGAAATCCGGTTGTTCCGGGCTGATGATGCCGGCATCGCTGGGATAGGCGCCGGGCGCTGGCGCCTGTTTGACAAAATCATCCAGGAACAACTGCACGCCAAAATTGGTCAGGGCGCTGCCGTAAAAGACGGGCGTTTGTTCCCCGGCCAGGAACTGTTCGCGGTCGAAATTCATCTCCATCTCGTCCAGCAGGGCGATGTTCGTGTGCAGTTCCTCAAATTGGACATCGTTCAACGCCGCTTTGATGCGCGGGTCATCCAGCGTCGTAATGGTTTCCGGCGAAATCGTCTGATTGCGCACCGTGCGGTCGTACAGATGGACTTGTTTGCTAAGCCGATCATAGACGCCGACAAAGCTGCTGCCGTCGCCGATGGGCCAGTTGACCGGAACCGGCTGCATGCCCAGGACCGTTTCCACTTCGTCCAGCAGTTCCAGCGGGTCAAGGGCCGGCCGGTCCATTTTGTTGATGAAGGTGAAGATGGGGATGCCTCGCTGGCGGCAGACGTCGAACAGTTTGCGGGTTTGCGCTTCCACGCCCTTGGCGGCGTCCAGGACCATGACGGCGCTGTCGGCGGCGGTGAGGGTGCGGTAGGTGTCTTCGGAGAAATCTTGATGGCCAGGGGTGTCGAGCAGGTTGATGACACGGCCGTTATACGGAAATTGCAGCACCGTCGAGGTAATCGAAATACCCCGCTCCCGCTCCATCGCCATCCAGTCGGAGGTGGCCGAACGCTGGTCGCGGCGCGAACGCACGCTGCCCGCCAGATGGATGGCATTGCCGTACAGCAGCAGCTTCTCGGTCAGCGTGGTTTTGCCCGCATCGGGGTGGGAGATGATGGCAAAGGTGCGCCGGGCGCTTATTTCGGCGACCGTCTGGTCGCTTGCCAGATTGCCGTTATTAGTTGGTTCTTGGTTACTCATAAGCTAACTATTTGACGTGAAAAACGGCCACGACCGAAAAGCTTCGTGACCGTTGGTCTGTATTTTACGAATTTAGCGGTAAGGATAGCACGAATTGGGGGGATTGGGTAGTGGGGGGGAACGGCCGTTTCCCAAAATAATCAATTGCTGACTAACGCCCTGGTTGAACGGCTTGGCGGTGGGACTTGAACCAATTTTGTGATTAGGATCACTTTCGGGATGCCGATAATCCTAATTACCTAAAATTTGTGCCAATAAGGGCACAAGTCATAAAAAGATGACGATGACAGTTTTCCGAGCAAAAATGTAAGAACAACCAAAC
>JBNKZT010000594.1:0-2729 GCA_050301775.1 Promineifilaceae bacterium (SeqCode) | reverse complement strand
ACGCCATACACCAACTGGTCATAAATTTCGTCGGAAATAATCAGTAAATCGTGCTGTTCGGCAACGGCCGTTATTTGCATCATGCGCTCACGGCTCATCACCGCGCCGGTGGGGTTGTTGGGATAGCCGAGGAAAATGGCTTTGGTTTTGGATGTGACAGCGGCCTCAATATCCTCGGCCGTCACTTCAAACTGGTTCTGGACGTAGGTGGGAACCATCACCGGCACGCCGCCGGCAAAACTGACTTCGGGGGCATAGGAGACGAAGCAGGGTTCGGGAATGATCACTTCATCGCCGGGATCGAGAACGGCCGTCATCGCCAGATACAGCGCCTCACTCACGCCCACGGTAATGATGATCTCATCGACAGGATCGTACTGGACGCCGTACATCTTGTTCAGATGTTTGCTCAACGCCCGACGCAGCTCAATTGTGCCGCTGTTGGAGGTGTAAGCCGTTTCGCCGCGGGCCAGCGACGCCCGGCCAGCCTGCAAAATTGGGTCGGGGGTAACAAAATCAGGTTCGCCAATGCCCAATGAAATGACGTCTTTCATCGTGGCGGCGATGTCGAAAAATTTACGAATCCCTGAAGGCGGGGTTTGGGCGACACGGTTGGATATAAAATTGCGCATGAGTTCTCCTCTTTTTGAGACTGGAGATTGGAGACTAGAGACTGGTTGACTTTTGAATCTCCAGTCTCTAGTCCCCAGTCTCCATTTATCCTAAATCAACAATTGAATTATCACCGACGAAGAGGGCTTTCCCTTTGCCGGTTATTTGACAGTTTTCGCCAATGAGCGCACCGTCGAGGACGCAGTCGGTGATGGCAGCGTCAGCGTCGATGATGCTGTTGCGGACGACGGCGTCTTGGATCGTGGCTCCGGCGGCGATGCTAACGTAAGGACCGATGACGGTATTGGTGACAACGGCCGTTTCATGGATAAATACCGGCGGCAAAACAGTAAAATCTTCGCCGTAACTGCGTTCGACGGCGTCTTCGCTGCCATAGCCCAGTCCTAGCAGCCGTTTGTTGGCTTCCAACATGTTTTCTGGCCCACTGGTATCCAGCCAGAAAATGGCCGGTTTGGCTTTGATGACCGCGCCCTGGGTTAGCATCTGTTGGCAGACGTCGCGCATGGTTTTGTTTTGGGGGAGGAATTGGAGGAGGGCACGGCCGTGCCTGAACCAATAATACCCGGTCAGCGCCAGATTATGGCCGGAGCCATCCGCTTTCTCGACAAAGCCGGTCACGACGTCCTGCTCATCGGTTAGAACAGCGCCAACGTCGTGCGGTTCATCCACTTCCTGCACCAGAATCGCGCCGTCGGCATCCGGTTCGGGAATTTCCTTGTAACGGAGATTGACCAGACTGGCCCCGGAAGCCACCAGTACCTCGCCGTCGTCCAGGTAATCACGGCACAACGCGACGGCCTGGGCCTGGCCCAGCGGTTCCGCCTGAACGACAAAATGGGCGTCCAGATGCGGGTAGTTTTGCCGAACCCAGGCCTCATTTTCGTTACTCTTGTCGTCAACGACGAAAATCACTTCTTCCGTTGTGATCTCGCTCATCAAATTGAGTAAGTGGCCAATGATCGTGTTGCCAGCCACCTTGAGCAATGGTTTTGCTCTGCTCCAGGTATGGGGACGCATGCGTTTGCCCCAACCGGCTAAAGGGATAATGACTTTCATTGGGTCTCCTGTTGTGCTTTGGCCTGATTATGAGATATACGACGAGCTAGGGCAAAAAATGCCACCACCCCAACAATAATTGTGGCAATTAATATCTTGAACTTTGCCGTTCCCATGTGATCCGAACCTATCATCATTAGAAAAGTGCCAAAGGTTCCAACCATCGCTGCCAGGAAGCTAACCATCAAGCACCCTGAGGCAGCACCAAACAGTTTTGGAAAGTCAAGCTTTTCATTCTGGTGAATCATCACTCCTTCAAATCCGAACCGTTTCAAGAGTTTGTTTGTCCAACGAAAAACAAGATATATTGTTATGATTGGTACGAGAATGTCTAACACGAAGGAAAGTGCGAGATCATCGGCTGGATTTAAATCATGTCCCCCAAAACTTGTGCTTAGAAATCCTGCTATTATGAAGCCAACTCCCAGCACACATCCAGTAACGAATGCTTTGACAAGTCCATGATTAATCCACGAGGCACGCCCGTTTCCATTTTCCTCGACGACAGTTTCAGTTTTTTCCATAATCATCCCAATGAAGAATGTCAAATTTATGATCTAACTGCTTGTTCGTAAGCGTAGGCTGTATTCAAAATTGTGGCTTCTTGGAGCGTGTTTCCAATCAATTGTAAGCCAATTGGCAGGCCTTTGCTGTCGAAGCCGCAAGGGACAGAGAGGCCGCAGCTGGCGCTGAGATTGAGCGACAGGGTGAAGATGTCAGCCAGATACATGCTGAGCGGATCATCGACACGCTCGCCGATTTTGAAGGCAGTAGTGGGGCTGGTGGGGCAGGCGATGACATCCACCTGCTCGAAGGCGGCCTGGAAGTCGTTTTTGATGAGGGTGCGTACTTTGAGGGCACGGCCGTAATACTCATCATAATAGCCCGCGCTCAACGCATACGTCCCCAGCATGATACGCCGCTTCACTTCCTGGCCGAACAGGGCGCGCGTTTGTTTGACCGAGTCAATCATGTCCGCGCCCTCGATACGCGGGCCGTAGCGGATGCCGTCGTAGCGGGCCAGGTTGGCGCTGGCCTCG
>JBNKZT010000593.1:0-2744 GCA_050301775.1 Promineifilaceae bacterium (SeqCode) | reverse complement strand
GTCATTGACCAGGTAGCATTGTCGTTTTTGTTGGATAGATTTGGATAAAGAGGATTAACCGCAGAGACGCAGAGGGCGTTGAGATTGATAAATATCTCTGAGTTCTTTGCGTCTCTGCGGTTCAGTTAGGATTATTATGATTGAAGTGGAATGGGCTGGACAGGTGGATTATGATGTGGCCTGGGACTGGCAAAAATCGCTGGTGGCCGAACGGACGGAATCGCCTGATCTGGCGGATAAACTGCTGCTGTTGGAGCATCCCCACACCTACACGTTGGGGCGGCGCGGCAAGATGGAAAATTTGTTGTGGGATGAGGCAACGCTGGCCGAAAAAGGCGTGTCTGTCCATCGGGTAGATCGGGGCGGCGACATTACGTATCATGGGCCAGGCCAGCTCGTAGGCTACCCGATTTTGAATTTGGCGCATTTGGGCCGGTACGGACTGTCCCGTATCCGGGCGTACGTCCATGACCTGGAGGAAATGCTGATTCAGGCCATTGCGCCGCTTGGCATCACCGGTCAGCGGTATGATGGGTTTACCGGTGTTTGGGTCGATGTGTCAGGCGAATTAGAAAAAATTGCGGCGATTGGTGTCTATATCAACAATCGCGGCGTTACCAGCCACGGCTTTGCCCTGAATGTGGCGACGGATTTGTCCTATTTTTCGGGGATTGTACCCTGCGGGATTGCCGATCATGGGGTGACGAGTATGGAGAAGGTGTTGGGATGCTCAATCCCCACCACCAACCTCATCCCCCACATCATTACCGCTTTTGAACAAGTCTTTCAAGCAAAAACAAAGCTAGAGCAAGAGCTAGAGGGGTTTTCCTCTCACTCTATCCGCTAGCTCTCGCTTTCGTAGCGCGATTTGATAAATCGCGGATCGAATTACCAATTCGATTTACGTAGGAGTGATCAATGTCAACCATCAAGCTAGACGACATCAAAACCGAATCGCCCCGACCCCAGCGGCGGCCGGACTGGATCAAAGTACGCCCGCCCAAAGGCGAAACCTACCGTAACCTGAAGCGGCTGATGCGGACGAAGGAACTGCACACCGTCTGCGAGGAGGCCCACTGCCCCAACATGGGCGAATGTTGGGGAGCCGGTACGGCTACCTTCCTGATTATGGGTGACATTTGTACCCGAAGCTGTGGTTTTTGTGATGTGAAAACGGGACGGCCGTTACCCCTCGATTGGGCCGAACCGGAACGGGTGGCTCAAGCTGTCAAATCCATGAACCTGCGCCACGTCGTCATCACCTCCGTAAACCGCGACGAACGCAAAGACGGCGGCGCACCCATCTTTGCCCAGGTCATCAACCGCATCCGAGAGATCCAGCCCGGCTGCTCCATCGAAGTGCTCATTCCCGACTTCAAAGGCAGTGAAGAGGCGCTCAAAATCGTCATGGATGCCCGGCCGGAAATCCTCAATCACAACGTGGAGACGGTGCCCCGGTTATTTCGCAAAGTGCAGCCGCAGGACCATTACGAATGGGCGCAGGCCACATTGACCAACGCCAAACAAATGGAGCCAGATGTGCTAACCAAGAGCGGCATCATGGTCGGTCTGGGCGAGGAATGGGACGAAATCCTGGCCACAATGCAGGACCTGGTCGATTGGGGGGTGGACATTCTGACCATCGGCCAATACTTGCAGCCCAGCAAAAAGCACCTGCCGATGGAACGCTACTATACGATGGCCGAGTTTGCCGAACTGAAGCGGCTGGGGTTGGAGATGGGCTTCCAGTGGGTGGAAAGCGCCCCGCTGGTGCGCAGCAGCTACCACGCCGACAAGCAGGCTCGGGTGTTATCGCCGATGTGGAATAAGCCAGATTAAACACAGCGCCAGATATGGTGAGCAACAAAACACCAGGACTAAAGATAGAATGTTAACCAACATGACAGAGGTGGTGCTAATTCTTGCAGTGCTTGTTTTGCCACCTTACTTTTATCATAAATTTAGAGCAAAAAAATTCGAGCAATATGCAAATAAAAATGGCCTGTCATTTGCAGAAGAAAAATTCAGCATTCCTTTGGAAAATGTAGGCCAATTTTTTTTAACCGGAAACCGGAATGTGTTTCAGAGATGGTATCGAAACGTAATTCACGGAGAGCGGAGCGGAACACAATTCTTTATATTTGAGTATAGTTATCGGCCTCGCCGTGGGGCAGGAAGATATGGTTCTATCTCAAAACCTCAGACTGTTCTGATTTGCATCAGCCCAACAGTAAGTCTTCCGCACTTCGCATTACTTCCCAAACATACTTTTGTCTGGAATCATCCTGTTTTTGGCGATAAATTTCTTGAAATCAAGGATGATAAACAATTTAGTTCGTTGTATTTACTGCAAGGTGAATATCATGGCATTGTCCAAAACCTTTTTGACGAAAAAGTGCGGGCGCATTTCGTGAGACTGGTCAACAAAAGCTGCGAGGGGAAGGGAGCGCAATTCCTCTATTATTACGATGGGCATCGGTTTGATCCGTCAAGGTTGGATGCTTTTATTGAGGAAGCGTTTGCGGCATTCGAACTGTTCCGCAGCAAAAAAAACACTGACGTAGTTGAGTAGACGCATCAGCGTATATTTTTGCCGCCAAAATTTTGTTTTACTGCCAGTTTTCGATAATTTCCTTGATTGAACCAACAAAATAGTCGGCGGTGGCCCCATCCAGGATGCAGTGGTCGGATGAAGGCTAACAACCGTAAACCGCAACCAATAGCAAAATATTGAACGTGCAGTA
>JBNKZT010000592.1:0-2754 GCA_050301775.1 Promineifilaceae bacterium (SeqCode) | reverse complement strand
GTGCCATCCTCGCCATACGTACCGTGCAGCACCGGGAAAATCACGTCCAGCTCCGTTACGGCCGACAATGTCGCCGGTTGAGTCTCGCCCTGCTCCACACGCATCAAAGATGCCGACTGCGGATCGGGCAGCAGCGTCGCCGCCTGCGCCTGCTGGCCGCCCGTCAACGCCGCCATGGGATCACCGGAGAGCCAACGGCCGTCTTTGTCAATGCCAATCGGGATCACCTCATACTTCGCCCGATCCAGCGCATCCATCACCGACTGCGCCGACATCAACGAGACTTCATGCTCGCCGGAACGACCGCCAAAAATAACGCCAACCCGAATCTTTCGTTTCTTGTTCATACGAAATTAGGGATGGGGGCTAAGGACTGAGCATTCACTCATCCCTCACCCCTCAGTCCTCAGTCCTCAGCCCTCAAACTCCCATTCACCAACCAATTCCACTTCCAAATCCATCTCGATACCAAACCGCTCGCGGACCGAATTCCACGCTTCGGCAAACAGGGCACGGATATCATCAGCCGTGGCATCCTCGTCATTGACAAAGAAATTGGCGTGTTTTTCCGAAATTTTGGCTCCGCCGACGCGAAATCCTTTCAATCCCGCCGATTCAATCAGATAACCGGCGTAATAATTGTCCGGGTTTTTGAACATGGAACCAACGCTGGCTCCGGCCGGCTGGGTTTGCTTACGTTTGGCCGTAAAGCCATCGGCACGGGCCATCAGCACTTCTACCGGTTCCGGCGTTAATTTCAATTCGGCTGTCAACACAACGCGGCGCGCATCTGGCCGGCCTTGCTCACGCTTCAAAATGCTGTCGCGGTAGGCATATTGCATCTCTTCGTTAGTAAAAACGCGTGCGCCATGCCCTGGTTCCCAAACAGTCGCCGCCAGTACATTGCTGTTCATGTCGCCGCCATGTGCGCCAGAGTTACCGACAACCGCGCCGCCCACCGTGCCGGGCACACCAATGGCCCATTCCAGACCACCCAGTCCTTTGGCAATGCACTGCCGGGCCAGCGATGAAAGGTTCATCCCCGATTCGGCGATGCAAACGACGTGCGCTCCGCTGTGGCGGTATTTGACGGCTTTGGCCTTGTTCATGATGATTAGACCCCGCACACCGGCATCCGACACCAAAACGTTGGAACCGCCGCCCAAAATGAAATAAGGAACGCCGAGTGTATAGGCCAGGGAAACGGCCGTTTGCAATTCCAGCGCACTCTCTACCACCAAAAACATATCCGCCGGGCCGCCCACCCGCGCCGACGTATAACGCGACATCATCACCCCAATCTGGAGTTTGTCGCCAAAAACATCACGAAATTGGCTTATCTGTTGTACGGTTGTCTCTGATTTCATGTTCATGTTCATAATAATTGATGATTGATAGATAATTGAAGATTGTTGGCTTCCTGCCGATCTTCAATCATTAATCTTTAATCCTTTCTTTCAACCCATCCAGCACCCACTGGCCAACCATATCACCATCACCAGCGCCCAATGTCATAATTACATCACCCGGCCGTACCCGATCCAGAATATACGCTGCGGCATCGGTTCGTTCCGGTATGTGAGTCGCTGCCGAATGGTCCATCTTCGCCAAAACTGTTGCCGTGCTGATACCCAGGTCATCCGTTTCCCGGCTGCGATAAATATCCAGCGCCACCACCCGATCGGCATCAGCAAAACTAACAGCAAACTCATCCAGCAGCAGTCTGGTACGGCTGTAGGTGTGCGGCTGCCACACGGCCCACAGGCGACGACCGGGATAGCGCTGCCGGGCAGCAGCCAGCGTGGCCCGGATTTCGGTCGGGTGATGGGCATAATCGTCGATGATGGTCACGCCGCCTACTTCGCCCACCACCTGAAAACGCCGTCCTACGCCGCCAAATTCAGCCAGCGCCTGCCGGATAATGGCAAAATCAATCTCCAAATCCAACCCGACGATGATGGCTGCCAATGCATTGCGCACATTGTGCTGGCCGGGCACCCGCAGCCGGGCCAGACCGATGATTTGCTCGTCCATTTCCACCAGAAAATCGGTGCCACCCAATTGGTTGGGCCGGCAGTCGAGCGCTTGATAATCGACATCAAGCTTGCCCCCTTCTTCCTCAGGCACACCGTAAGTGGTAACTTCAACTTTGTTCAGATGCAATGTGTCCAGAAATTGGGCCGTTCCGGAATCATCGGCACAGGCAATGAGACGGCCGTCTACCGGCAGCAGCCCAACGAATTGACGAAAAGCAGCAATGTAATCGTCCTTAGTCGGGAAAATATCCGGGTGGTCGTGTTCCAAACTGGTGATGACGATGACTTCCGGCCGCAAGCCCAAAAACATGTGGTCGTATTCATCGGCTTCAACCACGAAATAGTCGCCTTCACCGTAACGGCCGTTACTACCCAACGCCGGCAGCACACCACCCACAACGATCGTCGGGTCCAACTTGGCGGCCATCAAAATCTGGGCAATCATGCCCGTCGTCGTCGTCTTGCCGTGCGATCCGGCGACAGCAATACCGATGGTGTCTTCCATCAGGTGGCCCAGCAAATCGGCCCGTTTGAGCACCGGCAAACCGGCCGCCAGGGCCGCGTCCACTTCCGGGTTCCCGTCGGGCACGGCCGACGAGATAACCAACGCATCAGCCCCAGCAATCTGCTCTGGCCGGTGGCCTTCAAAGATGGTGGCGCCCTCGGTTTGCAGAACTGCCGTTAACTCATTGAGCTTTTGGTCCGAGCCAGAAACGAC
>JBNKZT010000591.1:0-2756 GCA_050301775.1 Promineifilaceae bacterium (SeqCode) | reverse complement strand
GTCATTCCGGTCGGCCAGTTCGCCGATATCGAGATGCCCTCCGCCGCAACCATGGATATGGTGCGCAACCAGGCCGAGCTGATCCTCTCGCAGGCCCGCCACTTTAAACAGTGCCGCGCCGACGCCGCCCTGGGCCGCGCCAGTGTGGGAGCGAGTAGGATATAGTTTAGAAAGGACAGCAACCTTGGCATTACGGCTGGCATACAAGGCGGCCATCAAACCGGCCCCGCCAGCACCCACGATTACTGCATCGAATGTGTGTATTTTTACTTGTGCCATCATGAAAATCCTTTAGTTGAGCGCTGTGACTGGGTTAAAGCTGGCAATGGCAAATCCGGCCCAGATCAATGTGGCCACAATGAAAATGACCAGGATGATGTTGACCACTTTCACCGTTTGTTTGTTGTGGATGTAATCTTCCAGAATATTGCGCAGGCCGTTGACGCCATGCGGAATAGCAAAGGCCAGCAGCAGCATGTCATACACTTTCCAGCCCCAGGAATTCCAGGTGGCGGCGACGACTTCCAGGGTCAGGTTATGGACATCGCTCAAAACGTGCTGGATGAGGACGTGGCCGACGGCCAGAATAATCAAACCAATGCCTGTCAGCCGCATGAACAAGAAGGCCAACCGCTCAAAATTACTTTGAACCTGGACTTTGCGATGGGTAACACCAGAATAAGTTGTCATGATAAATCTCCTTGTTAACTGGTGAAATCGCTGAGTCGGGGGAAGACCCAACAGCTTGCCCCATGGCTGCAATGGCTAATAATGCCGCTAATCATCATGATGGCAATGGGAATAAAAACGATGAGGAAAAGTCCCCAGGAAATCATGGCGCTTTTTTGCTGGTGTTTCCACCATTCCGGTTTGAAATCCAACAGGGTAATGCGGATGCCGTTGAAGGCATGATACAGCACGGCGCCAACCAAACCGACTTCACCGAGGCCAAATAATGGGTGTTTGAAGACTTCAACCGACCAACGATACACATCGGGGGCGTAGGTGGCGTTGGCGGTATCCCAAACGTGGATGACCAGGAAGCTGAGAATGGCCAAACCGGACAACCGGTGCGCCACCCAACTCCAGTGTCCGCTGCGGCCCCGGTAGCGAACACTCTCGCGCAAGGTGAGCATAAGACTTGACATAAAACACTCCTCTTCTTTTAGCTCAACGCGATGGAAATAACTGCGAGGATCGATCTGTCTTGCAATCTGATCCCCTGCGCGCTGAGCAGGGTTTAGATTGTTAAGGGCAACTATGTGGGATTGATTGCCCCAGAATCAATGGTACGGCCGTGATTATAGCATACGATTTCATTATGGGTTAAGGTAATTTTTTATGGCGTGCTATTGCAGGCAACTGCCGTTTCCCACCTCAACCATTCCTATCATCTCCCTTAACAAACAACAAAATTCGTGCGAAAAACGGCCGTATAGTGCTACAATTCCGATTGCTATGAGGAAATATCTGCTCAGTTTGATCATGTTCTTGCTTTTGCTGGCGGCCTGCAAAGATGGGGAATTAACGGCCGTTACCACTCCCCTGCCCACAAATACGGCCGTTACCAACGCTGCCCCAACCCCCATTCCGGCGACGGCCACAGCCACGCCACAGCCCACCCCCAGCAGCCCCACAGTCACCGCCAGCGACCAGCCCCTGACCGATGATGGCCAGGTCATCATTGCCAGCGTCACCGTACCGGAGGCAGCCTGGCTGGTCATCCACGCCGAGCATGATGGGCAAGTGGGAGAAGTGTTAGGCGAAACGGCCGTGCCCCCCGGCACCAGCAGCAACGTCAGCGTCACCATCGATCCACTGCAAGCCACGTCACAACTGGTAGCCATGCTGCATCAGGACGCCGCCGAAATCGGCGCCTTTGAATTCCCCGGCCCCGACGCGCCCTGGCTGGAAGATGGAACGGCCGTCGCCGCTTATTTTGCGGTGGACATCCGCGTCGCCCGCCCTGAAATCACAATCGCCAACCAGGAAATATTGGATGATGGCTTGCTGCAAGTTGCCGCCGTTTACGCCATCAATCCCGGCTGGCTGCTCATTCAAAATGATGATGACGGGGCCATTGGTGATCTTTTGGGGTTTACGGCCGTCCACGCTGGCCTTAACGAAAATCTGACCATCCCCATTCAATGGCGTAAAGCAACCCCTACACTGCACGCCGTCCTTTACGAAGATAGAGAACGCACGAACCAGCTTGATTTTCCAGAGGGAGATTTACCGGTTATCGTCAACGGTCAGCCGATTTTATCCACCTTTGCCGTCACACTGCCACCCGATATTTTTGTTCTCGATCAACCGGTTATCGACAGCAAAATCATCATTGACCGGGTCATCAGTAATGGGCCAGGTTGGCTGGTGGTTTACTACGACGATGGCGGTTTGCCAGGCCTCATCATCGGTTCGGCCCCGTTAGCTGATGGCTTAAATGAGATAGTTGAGGTGGAAGTGGTGGAATCGGCCGTTACCGAACAGCTTCATCTCCAAATTCACGACGATGTGGAACCGATTGGCGAGTTCAATTTCCCCGGCGCCGATAATCCGCGCCAATACCGCGGCCGTTTACTGGCTACCACAACATTTTTAACCAATGCCGGCAACTATCTCGTGGCCGAAGACCAGAGCTTGGTCGAGAAGACAGTCAACGTATCGCTGGTCGTGATTGGTGAACCGGCCTGGCTGGTCATTCGCAGTGGCAGCGAGCCGCAAGCCGGCACGATTCTGGGCCGGGTCTGGCTGCC
>JBNKZT010000590.1:0-2762 GCA_050301775.1 Promineifilaceae bacterium (SeqCode) | reverse complement strand
ATGTTCCGGTTCCAGAGATGAAATCAACTCAACGACAATAACCCATTACTCGGCACTATATTTTTCAGGAAACGTACACCGTGGACACCAATGCCCCACTCAATGCCAACCCAGTAAAGAATAGTCGCGCCGTCTTCGTTGATTTTTTCCTCATCATCGCTATCCTGGCCATTCTCTCTTTGGCGGTCATCCTCGGTTTCTTACTTCTTTCCCGACCCCGCAGCACGGTTGTTCCCCAGGACGTCTCCCTTCTGCAACCTACAGACGACCCCATCCAATCCACCGTATTGGGTGATGCGGCCAATCCCATCGTGTGGGAAGAAAACGGCATGACCTGGACCATCCAGCCCCGGGCCAGCTACCAGATTGCGGCCCGCGTTTTGGGCAACAAGCGCTATTACGATTGGCAATCAAACGTGGCTCCCCGCGACCTGGCATTGGGTTGGGGCGACATGAGCGATCCGTCTGTGGACGAGTGGATTCACTGGCGGCAGTCTAACCGCTGGTATCATTACGACTGGAACAACGGAGCCTACAGCAGGAACTACATCACCGGTCATTCAGCCAACGTCCACATCATTCCGGCAACGGATAATCTGGACAAAGTGCTGCGCCAGGTTGAAAAGAACGACTTGGTCTACCTGGAAGGCTACCTGGTCGATCTGCAAGTGCGTGATGACGGCCGTGTAGGACACGTCAACACCTCGTTAAGCCGGGAGGACACGGGCGCTGGCGCTTGTGAGTTGTTGTACGTGGAGCGGTTGGTGGTGAACGGCCGTTTGTATGAGTAGGGGGGTGTATCCCACAAAACGAGGGTTATTTTGGGCATCTGCCAGCCTGTGGCTATTTCCGATTTCTTGAGATGACGTGCATAAAGCGCAGCAGCCAGAGCGGCTGGCGGATTTGCCGCCATGACTCCTGGGCGGCGCTCATGCCACTTTTGGCTTCCCGGCCATAGCGACGCCGGATAAACAAGGCATCAACCGTTCGATGTGCGGCCGTATCCGGTCGATGAGTGGTTTCAGGCGCAGGTTGTTCGCGTAGCCATTAATGTGTGCCAGGAAAACGAATCAATACAAAAAGAGAGACTTACCTTTGATGGCAAGCCTCTCTCGTTATGTTATTTTTGGGATTGGAACATTGGACCAACCCGTCTCAATTACGGTTATTCAGTCATAGCGTTTTTACGCCGTCTGAAGCTCTGCATGGTCACAAAACTTAAGATAATCGTGGTGAGAACCATCAGAATCGGTTTGGCAGTCACATCGTTTTTTGCCGAGACCGATTGCAAGGAAACGGCCGTTGGGCCAAAGAAATAACGATAATCTTCAACCTCACCATTGGCAGCCAAACCGGTTACGCCTAATCCACCATCCGTACTCAGCCGCACACGCAGGAAAATTGGCTTGGTTGGCGTTACGCCGTCAAATGTGCCTGCCGGAATATCAAAATAAACTCGATGTACGCCAGGCGCCAACGGCATCGTCAGCGGATTGCCTGAACTATCACGTAAAATGAGTTCCGAGAGCGAGTAAGCTGTATCGTTCCCATCAAAGTCAATGAAGACTTGAGGCACACCGCTCCAACTACCGCCAATTGTAATTTCCAAACTACCGCCATCACCTGTGCCGGCAACCGTGCCATTTGTCCAACCACCGTGACCGGGATTGCTGGCTGCTGGTTGCCGTATTACACCATCATTGTCATCCACGCCATCGCCATCTGCGGCGGCGCTTTCGACACCGTCTGCATCTGCGTCCGGTTGGGATGCACCAAGATAGAGGTTGCTGCTTAGATTGTGGCGTGCACCATTGTTAGACAGTGCTGTTACAGCATAGGCTGTTGGCAAGTCGCCCAGGTCCACATGGGAGAGGAAACCGAAATCGCGGGTGGCTGTGGATCCGCCCGATAGTGTTGCCGCCGGGTCAGATGCCGGGCTGCTATCGTAATCCGTTGTCGTCGTCGGCGTTGTGCCCCGCAGACTCAACACGCTGGGGTTGACGATGACGCGATATTGGCCATCGGCCAGCCCCGTGAAGGCGTATGTGCCATCGAGCGCTGTAAACGTGGAACCAACCATCGTCTCGTCGCCATCGGCGCAGGTGCCCGCGCCGCAGTGCCACAGGTAGACGGGAACATTTTTGTAGCGAATGGTTTCGCCAGCGTCCATGTCGCCAGCGCCGCCCGTTTGGCCGCCGCTGTCGCTATCGTGCCAGGCGGTTCCGGTAATGCTGTTGGTTCCGGCAAAGCGGTAGCCAAAATCCATGTCCAGATAAACGCCATTGTTGACGCCGGTATCTACCGTATAGGAACCGGTGTTGTCCGGGGTCACGTCGGGATCATGAGTTTGTGATAACCCGGCTGGGAAATCAGGGTCATTTGTTCCGACGCCGACATAGTAGGGATCTACGTTAGTTAGACCGCCAAAGCTGTATTCGCCGTTTTCATCTGTTACGGCCGTTTCCAGAATGTTGCCTGGCGGTGTGGCGCTGTTACAGGGCGTGACATCGCACAGATAAATTGTAATGTCGGGGATGCCTTGTTCATTGTTGTCGCGCACACCGTCATTGTTGGAATCAATCCAAACCGTGTCGCCGATGACGCCTTGCGGTTGGTAGCCGAAGTCGGCTGTCAGGTCGGTTTGGCCCAGCGCCAGACCTGGATTCAGGTCGTGGGGGCTGGTTGAAGGCAGATTGTCGAAAAATTTCGCGTCGTCGCATGCAACTGCGTCCACATGGGTACAGGAGAGATTGATCGGGTCT
>JBNKZT010000589.1:0-2789 GCA_050301775.1 Promineifilaceae bacterium (SeqCode) | reverse complement strand
GCCGCCGACAAACACATAAAAGTAACGCATCCCATACACATTGAGTCCCATTGTGTCGGCTGCTGATGGTTTTTCGCCAACGGCTCGTAAGTGCATCCCTGGTCGTGTGCGGTTGATGTAGTACCAGGCCAATGGCGCAAAGAAATACCCGAGGTACACGAGCAGGCTGTGATTCTCGAAAAAGACCGGGCCGATGAAGGGAATTGCTGCCAATCCGGGAATGCTGAATGAGGGAATCAGGGGCGGTGATTGTCCGGTTAGTCCTTCACCAAATACCAATGCCAGGCCTGTGCCCAGGAATGTCAACGACAAGCCGCTGACCACCTGATCAGCCTGAAAGTGAATGGTGACCAGACCATGCGCCAAACTTAAGACGCCGCCGGCGAGAACGGCCGTTATCAAACCCAGCCACACATTCTGCGTCGCCAACGACGTGCTAAAGCCGGCCATCGCGCCCAACAGCATCATCCCTTCAACGCCTAAATTCAGGATACCGGCGCGTTCGGCAAAAATTTCACCAATAGCTGCAAAAAGCAGAATGGTTCCCGTTGCTAATCCCGCGTGTAAAATGATTTCTAGATTCATGCTGCCTCCACTGCCGCTTGTGTCCGTACCAGCCTGATTTTATAACGCAGCAGCACATCACTGCTGATCACCATGAAGAGGATAATGCCTTGCAGCAGCGAGGCCAATCCGGATGGCTGCAGCTCACGTCCGGCCACAATCAACGCCCCGAACAGGATGGCTACGATGATCACAGCGAACGGGTTCAGCTTGGCTAACCAGGCAACGATGATGCCCGTAAAGCCATATCCGGGCGAAATGCGTTCTTGCAAGCGATGAACAACGCCGGTAATTTCGGACATCCCGGCCAGGCCTGCCAATGCGCCGGAAACCATCATCACCAGCACCACATTGCGCGTGATGTTCAGTCCGGCATATCGTGCCGCTTTGGGATTATCGCCGATCAGTTTGATTTCGTACCCCCAACGGCTGCGGTCAAAAATCCACCACATGATAACGGCAGCCACAATACCAAAAGCGACACCCACATGCAGCGTCATCCCCGATATCCGATCCAGGCCGATACTGGACATGAAACTAGCCAATCCGCCGCCTTTTTCGATAAATGCGCCATATTCACGGGCATAATCGGTGACACGCGGCAGCCAGGCATATTTCTCAAACGTGGGCGTCATTTGGAAGCCACCATCGCTCCATTTGTCAAAAATCCAAAAATTGTTCCAGAGTACGGCGATGTAATTGAGCATCAGAGTGGTGATGATTTCGTTGACCTGGAAACGGGCTTTGAGGTAGCCGGGGAAGAAGCCCCAAATTGCCCCGCCTAACATGCCCATGATGATCATCAAGCCAATGACGACCACTTTAGGCGTATCGGGGGAAACGAGCGGGACTAAGACAACCAGACTGGCAGCAAAAGCACCAATGTAAAATTGACCTTCAGCGCCAATATTCCAAAGCTTCATTTTGAAAGCGACCGAACAGGCCAACCCAACCATAATCAGCGGCGTGGCTTTGACCATCGTATCGGAGAATGTCGCCCAACTGCCGAAGGTCGCCGCATAAAAGAATTTGGCAACCAATAATGGTTCACCACCGATGATTTTCAAAATGATCCCGCTCACGATAAAGGCGATGAGTACTGAACCAATTGAAGTGGCGGCCGGCAGCCATTTGGGAATGTCTTCGACTCGTTTTTCAAATGTCACGGTAATTGGCAAGTTCATCTTTCCTCCTTTACCACTTTGGTGCCCGTCATCATCAGGCCGATTTCGTTGATGTCGGCATCTTCGGTAGCGACAATACCCATGATTCTGCCATCGGAAATAACGGCGATGCGGTCACTGAGGGCCAGCAGTTCTTCCATTTCCTCAGAGATGAGCAAAACAGCCGTTCCCGCCTCCCTTTGCTCTAACAACAACGTCTGAATCGATTCAATAGCCCCTACATCCAGGCCGCGCGTGGGTTGAACAGCCACCATGAGCTGTGGCTGTGCTGAAATTTCACGCGCCAAAATCACCTTTTGCAAATTGCCGCCAGACAATTTACGGGCCATGGTACGTACGTTGGGAGCCAGAATTGCGTATTTTTCCTTGAGTTCGCGCGCTTGCCGGCGGGCATTGGTGAAGTTGATGCTCCAGCCGTTGCCAATCGGGTCTTCCCGATAGTTTTTCATAATCGTGTTTTCGGTGATGGTCATGTTCGGGGCGCTGCCCACGCCCGTGCGGTCTTCGGGAACGTGGGACATGCCTTGTTTGATGGCGACGATGGGCGGTTTGTTGGCTACTTCCTTGCCATTGATTTTAACGCTGCCGGTACACGGCCGTAACCCTGTAATTACCTCGGCCAGCTCACTCTGCCCGTTGCCGGCAATTGCCGCAATCCCCAAAATTTCACCGGCACGCATTTCCAGTGACAACTCGCGCAGTGCAGGCACACCTTTGTCGTTTTCTGCGGACACGTTTTTAATGGAAAGCACGACGTCGCCAGGCTTTTGCGGCTTTTTCTCCACGTCAAAAATAACGCCGCGCCCAACCGTTAAGCGAGCCAGATCCCGCTTGGTCAGCCCTTCCATGCTGTGCCCTTCGGCTGTGACAACGCCTTTGCGGAGGACAGTGACGCGGTCGGCAACGGCCGTTACCTCGTGCAGCTTGTGGCTAATAAAAATAATCGACTTGCCTTCATCAACCATCGCCCGCATTGTTTTGATTAGTTCATCAATTTCTTGTGGGGCGAGAACGGCCGTTGGCTCATCCATAATCAAAATA
>JBNKZT010000588.1:0-2811 GCA_050301775.1 Promineifilaceae bacterium (SeqCode) | reverse complement strand
ACCCTGCCCTCAAACCAACCTTTGACGCCACCGCCAGACTGATCTGAAACAAACATTTCCTCTCTTTTTTAGACAGACATCCGATTTCTGGCAGAAATCGGATGTCTGTGTGTTTGGCTGTATAATGGGCACGAACAACACACAGAAAGGTGGCTTCCATTGTGCTGAACAAACAACCCAACTCCGATCACTGCTTCATTTGCGGCCGCAAAAACCCACACGGCCTGTACATGACCTTTTACGATAACGGTGAAAACGAAGTCTTTTCCGAGTATACGGTGACAGAGGATTACCAAAGCTACCCCGGCATCGTGCACGGCGGCATCGTCGCTGCCATGCTGGATGAAGTCGTTGGCCGGGTATCCATGATTGACGACCATCACCATTTTATGATGTCGGTGAAATTGGAAGTGAAGTACCGCCATCCGGTTCCGACGAATACGCCGCTAAAGGTTATCGGCCGTATCGTCAAATTGCGGGGCCGATTGGGACAGGCAGTGGGTGAAATCGTGCTGCCTGATGGTACGATTGCCGCCGAATCGGCCATGACCCTGGCCGACGTTCCGGCGGCAATGCTAAAGGGAGTCAACCTGGACGCATTAGGCTGGCACATCGATCCATGACGATTGTCAATTCCCAATTCCGCCTCATTTTGGTAAACTCATAGAGAGTGATCAGCAGGATCGGCAATCGATCTCGCTGGAGTAGAGTAAATTCGATGTACACGAACAGGCGATTCAATCGACGGCGTAATTCATCTTTTGTCTGGCTTACCCTGGCCATCTTGTTTGTGAACGCTTGCAGCCTGATCAATCGCGCGCCAGTCCAGGGAGATGAGGTGGAATTCCAGCCGGCGGCAGCAGTTGTGCTGTCTTGCAGTACCGCCTGCGCCGAACGGGGCCAATGCGGCACGGGGCTTGATGGCACACCGTACGTCCTGGGTGGTCAGGCAAGCCCCCTGGTTGAGAATCATGACCGGCGGTTTCTGGCAAACGCCAATGTCAACGTTCTGGAAAGCAATCTACAAACGATCGAATCTGTTGTTGACGGCAGCCAATCGCAACTTCGTTTTTATCACGTCCAGCCACAAGATGGGAGCGCGACTGGTTGGGTGGCCGGTTGGTGTGTAGTGGCCCAGTGAACTGGGTGACCCAATGAATTGGATAGCCCCATGAACAATGACAATCATCGCCTTTTAAAGGAA
This sequence comes from Promineifilaceae bacterium (SeqCode), assembly GCA_050301775.1. GTDB lineage: Bacteria > Chloroflexota > Anaerolineae > Promineifilales > Promineifilaceae > JACKCC01. The sequence continues at coordinate 1,607 of JBNKZT010000588.1, read as the reverse complement.
CTACTGGCGGCCCAAGAGGCGGGAACGCCGGTTGTCCTGGCGACGATTACGAAGGCGCGGGGTTCAGTTCCCCGCCATACCGGGACCAAAATGCTGGTGTACGACGACGGCCGTTTCGACGGCACAATAGGCGGCGGTGAAGTGGAAGCCCGGGTTGTTGAAGAGGCTCAATCCGCATTGGATGACGGCCGTTCCCGCACCATCCCCTACGCCTTCGTCGATCCCCAACAGGGTGACCCCGGCGTCTGCGGCGGCGAAATTGAAGTCTATTTGGAACCATTTATGCCACAAGCGACTTTGTTTGTCATCGGCTGCGGCCACGTTGGGCAAGCCGTCGCCGATTTGGGCCACTGGCTCGGTTTCCGTGTCGTCGTCACCGATGACCGAGTGGAACTGGCCGCGCCGGAACACATTCCCCACGCTGACGTTTACCTGCCTGGTAGCATCGAAGAGGCCCTGGCAGTCCAAACCATCACCCGTAACACATTTATCGTCCTGGTCACGCGCAACGTCGCGCTGGATCGCCAGATTTTGCCCCTGTTAGCCCGGACGCCAGCCCCCTACATCGGCGTGATGGGCAGCCGCCGCCGCTGGGCGGAAACGAAAAAACTATTGTTGGCCGACGGTATTAGCGAAACTGATTTAGCCCGCTTCCACTCGCCGCTCGGCTTGGAACTCAACGCCGAAACGCCCAAAGAGATCGCCGTCAGCATCCTGGCCGAAATCATCATGCTGCACCAGGGCGGAACGGGAGAGAGGATGAAGGAAGAAGGAGGGAAGCAGAAGGCAGAAAGCTAAATTTTTACCAACTCGCAAACTTGCCACTTGCAAACTTGAGGCTTATGAGTACACAAATTATTTCCCAATACGAAACACCTACCACCGTCGAAAAAGTGCTGGCGCTGTTGGCCGAACACGGCCGTTCCGCCCGACTCATCGCCGGTGGCACAGATATTTTACTGGAATTGGAACGCGGCGGACGCTCCGGCGTCCACGTGCTCATCGACGTGACCCGCATCCCCGGCCTGAACCAGATCACGCAAGACGAGGGGGGCGCGATCCATTTGGGACCGCTGGTGACCCATAACCAGGTCATCGCCTCCGATTTGGTGGTGCCGCGCGCTTTCCCGCTGGCCCAGGCCTGCTGGGAACTGGCTTCGCCGCAAATCCGCAACCGGGCTACTGTCGCCGGCAATCTCATCACAGCCAGCCCGGCCAACGACACCATTTCGCCATTGTGGGCGCTGAATGCCAGCGTGACTCTGGCTTCGGTGCGCGGCCGGCGCACGGTGCCGCTGCGTCAGTTTTACACCGGCGTGCGTCGCACGGTGATGGAGCCGGATGAAATGCTGGTGGACATCAGCATCCCCCCGATGCCGGCGACAGCGCGGGGCACGTTTGTCAAGCTGGGTTTGCGGCGGGCGCAGGCGATTTCGGTGGTGCATCTGGCGATGGTGGTTGATTTTGCGGGTGATGGAGAAACGGTAACGGCCGTGTCCATCGCCCAGGGCAGCGTCGCCCCCACCATCATCTCCACACCCAACGCCGAAGCCTATTTGACCGGCAAAAAGCTAACCGACGAGACCATCGCCGAAGCGGCCCGGCTG
>JBNKZT010000587.1:0-2817 GCA_050301775.1 Promineifilaceae bacterium (SeqCode) | reverse complement strand
CAGCAAAGGAGTCATCGGGGCGCTGGAAGTACTCAACAAACGGGGTAACGCCGCCTACACCGCCCAGGACGTGGCCTTGATGGAAGCGTTGGCCTCCCAATCGGCAGTGGCCATCCTCAATGCGCATCTGTTTCTCCAATCCGACCTGCTGGCCGAAATTATGCATGAGCTGAAAACGCCGCTCATGGCCATTTCCGCCGCCAGCGAACTGCTCACCAGGCCGGAAGTACCGGCCGACAAACATCTGGAATTGATTCATATGGTCAAACAGGAAACGAATCGCCTTTCTAAGATGACCAAAGATTTTCTGGACTTTGCCCGTCTGGAATCAGGGCGGGTACGGCTGGCCAATGAATCGGTGGACGTGGCTGCGGTCATTCACGACGTGATCAGCATCACCCAGCCGCAGGCCGCCGAGCGAGGCATTACGATTGTGCCGGAACTGGCCCCAACCCTGTCTACGTCTGACAGCCCGTTCCAACTCTTGGGCGACGCCGACCGGTTAAAACAGGTGCTGCTGAATCTGGTTAGTAATGCGATTAAATATAATGTGGCCAACGGCCGTATCACCCTCGCCGCCCACATGCAAGACCAGGCCCTCAACTTGAGCGTCATCGACACCGGCCCCGGCATCTCGGATGAGGACATGAGCCATCTCTTTGAGCGCTTCTACCGCATCCCCGGCAGCGAAGGGGCCGATGGCAGCGGTTTGGGTCTTTCGATAGCTAACAAGATCGTGGAAGAGCATAACGGCCGTATCAAAGTGAGCAGCGCAATCGGCAAAGGCACAACCTTCACCGTTATCTTGCCCATCACGCCGCTGCCTGATCCTGAGAGTACATAATTCCGGCAGGCCAGGTTGGCCTACCTACGAAGTTGTGGAGAAGCCTCCCAGGCTCCGGTAGCTTACGAAAATTTTATGGTGTTGTAACGTTCTGCCGGTTACAATCATCTAAGATAAGCGGAACCCAACAAGCAGACGGCAATTGACAATTCAGGTCGTAAGATTTAACGGCCGTTGCGCGTCTAAATCAGGGAGCATAACAATAAATTCACCCGCCCGGCGGGATAAAAGGACAGAACATGCAAAAAGAAAAAGTCATCATCATTGGATCAGGCCCGGCCGGACTCACGGCCGCTTTGTACACCGCCCGCTCTAACTACAAACCGCTGGTCATTGCCGGCAGCCAACTGGGCGGCCAAATTTCCCTCACCGCCGAAGTCGAAAACTACCCCGGCTTCTTCAACGCCGAACACGCCCCCACCGGCCCCGAACTGGTCGAAATTATGCAAAAACAGGCCGAACATTTCGGCGCCCGCATCGAATTTGATGAAGTGACCGAAGTCGATTTCAGCAATGGCTCCCCCTTCACCGTCAAAACTTACGGCGAGGAATACGAAGCCGAAGCCGTCATCGTCACCGCAGGCGCATCGCCGCGCCGTCTGGGTATCCCCGGCGAAGAAGAATTCATCGGCCGCGGCGTCAGCTACTGCGGCACCTGTGACGGTTTCTTCTTTCGGGGCAAGAAAATTGTGGTCGTCGGCGGCGGCGACAGCGCCATCGAAGAAGCGATTTTCCTGACCAAGTTCGCCACATCCGTTACCATCATCCATCGCCGCGACGAACTGCGCGCCGGCCACACGCTGCAAAAACGGGCCTTTGCCAATGAGAAAATCTCGTTTATCTGGGATACGGCCGTTGACGAAATCGTCGGCGAAAACACAGTCAACAAAGTCAAATTAACCCATCTTAAAACCGGCGAAAAATCCGAATTTGAAACCGATGGCGTTTTCATCTTCATCGGCCATTTCCCCAACAGTAAATTCCTGGAAGGTAAATTGGCGATGGATGAACATGGCTACGTCATCACTGACGAAATGATGCGCACCAGCGTAGACGGCATCTTCGCCGCCGGCGAAATTCAAGACTCCGTTTACCGCCAAATCGCCACCTCTGTCGGCCAGGGCACAGCCGCTGCCCTGCGGGCTGAGAAGTGGCTGAGTGAAAGAGAATAGAAAGTATGCAAGTTTGCAAGTGGCAAGTATGCAAGAAACTCTCTGCACTTGCATACTTGCAAACTTGTAAACTTGTAAACCTATCACATGTTACGATTCATTTGGGCTTATCTGGTCTACACGTGGGGTGGGCTGCACCGTTATTTTGGCAATATCAACAATTTGCGCAGCGAGCATGAAGCGGCCGTTCGTTACTTTAACCGCGCCTACGAAATCGATCCCACCTTCCGCCGGGTGCGGGCAGAACGGGCAACGCTGCTGTGGCGGGAACTGGCCCGCCCCGATGAAGCGCTGGCTGATTTTAACGGCCTGTTAGCTGAAGATGCCGATTATGGGCCGGCATTGTTTGGTCGAGCGCTGGTGTTGCAGGAATACGGCCGTTACCAGGAAGCCCTCACCGACCTTGACACCTACCTCGCCCTGCCCGACCCCGAACCATACTGGGACGAAGCCCGCCGCACCGCCACCCTCCTCCGCGAACTTTTAGCCGAATAATGGCCTGTGTTACCTGCGCTGGGGCATTCGGCTGTCCAGCTAAGGCGCGGGAAATGCTTGAAATGGTGCTAGAATCACCGGCATAAGGTGAATGCTATTGGGTGGTTTTTGAATTTGATTGAAATACGCTTTTAATCGGAAATTAGTTGCTCAATAGCCCGCGTAATTCGTTCTGCAATCCGATTATGGAGTTCTCTCGGAACTTCCACCATGTTGTAATGATCGTACGGATTACCAAATTCTGTATCTTCAAAGACCCGATTATCTATCTGTACCTGGTGATTATATCGAGGGACAGCCCACCAG
>JBNKZT010000586.1:0-2838 GCA_050301775.1 Promineifilaceae bacterium (SeqCode) | reverse complement strand
TTGGTTTACTTTGAAGAAATCGGGCAGTCTGTACCAGTGCTGTTGGGACAGGTGGCCACTGCACAGGCATATGCGGCCCGTACTCGGGGCGACAATCTGCGCGTGATCGAAAAGTCGGAGCAGGCACTGGCGCTGCTGCCGGAGAGTGAAGTCATATCACGTTCTACCCTGTCCCTCAACCTAGGCCTGGTCTACTGGCATGAGGGGCGGCTGCGGCAGGCAGTACCAGTCTTGAAGGAAGCGCAAGCCCTTGCTACACAGATAAGAAACCATTACGGCAACTTGACCACACAGATCTTCCTGGCGCGCACCCTGGCCTCACAAGGCGCACTGCGGCAGGCCGAGGCGATGCTGCACAAAACAGTTGAGGCCGGCGGCCAGATTCCGATCCTGGCTTTGGCGCATTATGACCTGGCCGGCATCTATTACGAATGGAACGATCTGACAAAGGCGCAGACGCATTTACAGCAGGGGCTGGATGGCAGCACAAAAAGCAAGAACGTCGAGTTCCAAAATGCAGGACACATCCTGAAAGCATGCTTGTTGATGGCGCAGGGTAATACGCTCGACGCATTGGCCGAAGTGGAAACGTCGCACACACTCGCGCAAACGCTTAATCCGAAGACCCAGGCGCGCAGTATGGCCTGTCACGCTTTCGTGGCGCTGGCTATGGATGACATAGCGACCGCGGAACAGTGGGGTGAGCAAACGGCCGTAGACATGGATGTCAACTCCTTCTACCGGTTCATTGGCCTGACCAAAGCACGCCTCTTGCTGGCACAAGGCGATAAAGCAACCGCCAGAGAACTGCTAAAAGAACGCCTGGCCAGAGCAACAAAGGCAGGATGGGGTTACGCGACAATCACCATCCACGTTTTACAAGCATTGGCAGCCGAGTCAGAGGAATCCGCCCTGGAAATCCTGGCTGAGACGCTGCAACTGTCCCAGCCGGAAGGCTTTATTCGTACTTACGTAGATGCCGGTACAGAACTTATCCCCTTATTACAAGAATCGGCCCGGCTTGGCATTCTGCCCGACTATGTTGGCCAAATTTTGAGCGCATTTAGCCCCGGCAAGAAGTCAACTTTGCCCCTGGTCGAGCCGTTGAGCAAGCGCGAACTGGAAGTGCTGCGGCTGGTCGCGGCAGGCATGTCCAATCGGGAAATTGCCGAGAAACTGTTCATCAGCACGGGAACCGCCAAGACGCACGTCCATAATGTGTGCGGGAAGTTGGGAACACGCAACCGCACCGAAGCTGCCACACGAGCCAAAGAATTGGGATTGGTTTAGCCTCCAAATTCCCCATTCCTGCCCACCCCATCAGCAAATCAACCCCCTAAATCTACTACTTGGCAGATGTATTGTGGTCTCCGGATAGGTAGACTGAGGCGATCTGTTTGGCTGGCTGACTGTGGCCGGGTTTGTTGCCGTCATCGCTGTCGGAACGCTTCGAGGACGCCGCACGGAGCCGGTAGTCACACCGAGAACGGCATAGCAGGGATGACTGTCACCCAAAGAAGGCTATTACTCAAAATCAACCCCGTGAATCTACCGGTTGGGCGATGCGATATACCAGGTTGATCAGGTACAGTAAAACTAAAGTAACTGTACAGGTCTCACTGGGTAGACTCTAAGGGTTTAGTATCAGAAGTGATTCCTTTCTCATAGGAAAACCCTAAGGGTCTAATAAGGAGATGGAAATGACGACAATAACTGGTAAACTGCAAGATAAGACCGCCGCTCAGACCACAACCGTTCGCTTCGCGCTGGGCATCGCCCTGTCAGCCTTGAGCGGCGCGCTGCTGCTGCTGGCTTTCCCACCCTATGGCCTTTGGCCTTTAATGTGGGTGGCCTGTGTGCCCTATCGTTACGCTCAACATCGCCTGCTGCCTCTCAAATGGTCAAGTTTAGCTGAATCAACGGCTTTATTAGTCTGGCTTGGCCCCTTTATGGCCCGAATGTTTGGCATGGATAATGGCCCCTTCTTTTATTTCCTGGGTGTGTTTATTGCCATCCTAGTATTTTTCGCCAGCCGAGATCGTCACTTCCAGGAAGTGACCGATTATCGCTGGTTCATTCCGTATGGGGTCGTGGCTTGGGTTGGGTTCGAGATGATCCGGGCGACCTTTATCCCCCTGGTAGCGACCAGTGCCTTTATCGGTTACACCCAAAGCACCCAACCCTGGATTACCCGGCCAGTTTCGATCTTCAGTGTCTATGGACTGAACTTGGTCATCATGCTGGTCAACTTCGCTTTGACTCAAGCTTTGATGAGCTGGTCTGATCGCAGATGGCAGTTCCAGGACATCGTGCCCATCAAAAGCAGTCAGGCTCGCCGTGGTCTTATTGCGACAGGTGTTGTTTTGGTAGTCTGGCTGGGCATAAGTCTGGTCATCTTGACCACAACCCCGCAGGACATGCCTGCTGTGCGGGTGGCCGCCATCCAGCCCGGCTATAGCAAACCTGCTTTCCAGGATGACGTTAATACCTCACAGATGCGCCTGGCAGCATTTGCTGAAGATGCGCGCGAAGCGGTTCGGCAAGGAGCCAAGATCATTTACACGCCGGAGATACTGTTCAACTTTGATCCGCAGGTTGAATTCACGAATGAGTTTCGCGCTCTGGCTGCTGTACTTGACGCTTATATTTTCATTGATTACTCGGTTTCTCAGGAGGGACAGGATTGGCGCAACGAGTCGGTCTTGCTGAGTCCTTCCGGTGAATTTACGGCCGTTTACGGCAAAAATGAAATTCCTCCTGGCGAACCGGTTACACCAACGGCCGGCGTTTACCCGGTTTTCGATACGCCACTGGGGCGACTGGCAACCATGATCTGCC
>JBNKZT010000585.1:0-2859 GCA_050301775.1 Promineifilaceae bacterium (SeqCode) | reverse complement strand
ATCACGAGTGGGCACGTGATGATGATGGTGATGGTATCCGCGAGGTGCATTGTAATACGATGGAAGGGATTTGGACTGGGTTGCGTAATTTTTTGCGCCCCTTCCGTGGTGTGCACAAGAAGTATTTGGCACAATATGTGGCTATATTCGAGTGGTGTCACAATCTTAAGCATGTTTCGGATGATTTCCTTCGAGCACTTACAATTCCTGGCTTCACCTTTTCTCCGATATGAGCCAAGAATTTTCAGCCTTCATAATCTTGCACTTTCCAGTGTACTTTTGCCAACTAAAATCCGCATTTTTTGTAATGGTCAGAGGTTAGTCAAAAGCCGGGGCCTGGGAGGCCCCTCTACTGTCGTAGGCAGGCCTGGGAGGCCTGCCGGTGAATTAGTTCGTTCAAGTAACCTTTGACCATTACAAAAATCCGCATTTTTCCGCGTTAATCCGCGTTCCATTTCTTTTATTTGCCGACTGACCTTAATCATGTTTGCCTGTTCACGGCGCAGTGCAATAACGGCACCGCGAATGCGATAGCCAGTCGGATCACCGCTGGGGCTGCGAATTTCGGCCGTAATTTGCGTACCGGGAAGGATGCCCAGGTCCATAAAACGGCGGCGTTCCGCTCCGCGGCAGGTGGGTGCCAGTTTGGTCACAACGGCCGTTTCCCCCACCCCCACTTGCGATAACAATTCATCCGCATCCGGCTCCGTCACTTCCTGCGGCACCGTTTGTACCACCGAAATATTGTTGGCAATCATCGGGGCCAGCATATGCTCATCCCCGTTGACCCAAAAACGAATACGCTGCCCTGACCGTTCGGTAACACGCACCAACATCCCCGGATACAGCCCTTCAGCCACAATCTGAGCGTACACCACATCCGGCTCATCTTCCAGGTGAACAATAGTAGCCGGTGTATCCAGCGGCAGTTGGGTCAATGGCTGACCACCGTGCGACTCAAGCTCACCGCTGGCCGTGGGAATCGGGTCACCATGCGGATCGTGCGTCGGATTGCCCAGGCGGGACGCCAGCGCATCCACCTCATCCGGCGACAGCGCATGTTCGCGCAAATCAGCCTGGGCATGCCACTCCGTCTCGGCGTAGCCGGTTTCCTCTGCCAGATGCCGCTCCCACAGCCGGTGTGCCCGAATGATGTGCAGCGCCGTATCCCGTCCCTCCGGTGTCAGGTGAATAGTGCCCTGTTCCATGATCAAAAAGCCGTCATTTTGCATGGAGGTGAGCAAAACGGCCGTTTCATTTGTGCTGATATGTAGCGTCCCGGCAATGCTTTCCATCGTACAAGACTGCCCCTTCATATCTCGCTTGTGAATATACTTCAGCGCATCCCCTTGCAGTACACGCTCAGTCAGATGATTTGCAAGCTGCCAGCGGGCCAGCAGCCCTTTTTCAGGCCACCAGATCAAGGCAGCCAGGCCGCCAATAACAGCAGCAGTTAGTAAAGCAATGGCTGGATCAACCATAACAAACTCCTTAAATTTTGATGTGTCAAAATTTTACTTTAGTCGCACAATAATTGCAAGGGGCATTTTATGAGAATCCGGTAGATTTCAGTTCCTAAATGCTTCAATTGGTTCTAAGCGGGCTGCCCGCCACGCCGGGTAAGTCCCGGAAAGCAAACCGATTGTGCCGCCGACGACTGGGGCAAGGAAGGGAACGGCCGTATCCAACACCGGTGTCCAGACCTGGAAAATAGAGACGACAACAACGATGAAGACGCCGAGACTGGCACCTAGAATCCCGCCAACAACACCCATGAAAGAACTTTCCAACAAAAACTGAACGGCAATATGGCTGCGGGTTGCGCCAATCGCCCGACGTAACCCGATTTCGCCGGTGCGTTCAATTACCGAAACCAGGGTGATGTTACCAATGCCAATAGCGCCAACAACGAGAGACAGCCCACCCAGCAGAAGAAAAAGGATATTCAAATCGCTTTGGACAGCGTCGCGTACCCGCTGCGGCTCCGGCGGATATTCGATTTTCAAGGCTGTTGGGTCATCGGGGCGCAGAGCCAATGGTGTCTGTTGGGCGATGAGAGTGGCCGCGCCAATCCGGGTTTCGACGATCAGTGAACCGGGGCCAATGAGGCCAAAATCTCGCCGGGCAGTACCTTCGGGAATGATTACTGCACCCAACAGGTCCGGCTGGCGGGCAACGTTGTTCAGAATGCCAATGACCAGATAGAGATGATCGCCAATGGCGATAGCCGGAAGCTGCTTCACGCCGACGACACCAAGCCGGGCGGCGGCACTAGGACCAAGGACGGCGACTCGGTCGGCCCGCTGCGAATGGCCGAGATCTGGTAAACGGCCGTTTCTCACCTCGGCTCGCACAGCCGTAAACAAACCGGGTGAAGCCGCCTGTACTGACAGATTAAATGCAGTCTGGCTCTGTGGATCTTTCACCAGGGATGCGCTTACCAACACATCCCCTACATCGACCTCACTCAACGTGCCCGCAGCCACAACCCCATTCAAACGACTCAGGCGAGCGGGCGCATCCCAGGGAATTGCATCAGGATCACCTCGTCCCGACGGGCCGGGACGGGCGGTGACCACAATTTCGGTCGCTGCCAGTTCATCAAATTGGCTGATGATGCGATTGCCGGCCGTGCGCGAGAGGCCAAGTGTGGCCACCAGCGCCGCCAACCCAATGACAATGCCTAAAATGGTCAGCGCCATTCGCCCAGGCCGGGCGAACATACCGGCAACTGCTTCTTCGAAGAGGTCGCGGATGGTGATACCGGAACGGGAAATAGAGGCTGCTGGTTTTCCTGTAAAAGGGGCGGGGTGGGAGTCAATAGGGGAGGCATCTGCCAACAACTGCCCATCAACAATT
>JBNKZT010000584.1:0-2863 GCA_050301775.1 Promineifilaceae bacterium (SeqCode) | reverse complement strand
TAATTTGTTGAAAAGCAGTGAAGAAATAGGTTAGAAAAATGGAAAGATCATTGTCGTGTTCATCAAGCGAGAGCCAGGCAACAGGCACATCGCTTTGACGAATCCAATGGCTAACCACCGTTGTTTTTCCAAACCCGGCCGGAGCAGAAATGAGCGTCAACTTACCAGGCAGCCCACTGTTCATTTGCTCAATAAGGCGTGAACGAGGGACAAATTGCTGCCTGGTGGGGGGAATATGAAATTTTGTCGTTAATATTTGGGTATACACAAACAGATTATAAGACCCATAGCCAGATATACAAAATGGGTTAATAATAGAGATCATACCGATTTAAATATATGATAGCCAAACAGCACTCTCAACAGATGTCATTCTGAGCGATAGCGAAGAATCCCTAAAACGGCTCTGTGAAAAGTTGATTCTTTGGTTCAAAATTAAGATCGATTCTTACTTTTTACCAACGAATCCCGTTTTCCAACCAAACTTCAAGGGATTCTTCACTCCGCTATGCTCCATTCAGAATGACATAAATCTAATCGGTATAATGTCTATCAGATTATCAGCGTTTATTTTCACTCAGACTAGGTTGTGTTGACATTTCATCGGAGCCAAATCAGAGTACCAACAAAACTTAAAAAACTCAGATAACGGTTTGCCAATTTCTCAAAGCGAGAAAAAATACGGCGATAATGCTTGATTTTGTTGAAGAAACACTCAACCAGATGCCTTTCTTTGTAAAGATGCTTATCATAATCACGCTGTTGTGTGCGCCTAGCCGTGGAGGGAATAACCAGTTCGGCTTCGTAATCAGCGATGATAAGATCGATAAACTCGTCAGCATCATAGCCCTTATCGGCAATCAACCGCTCAAAATCGAGGTCAATTACCAAAGCTTCAGCTTGAGTGATGTCGTGTCGTTGGCCTCCAGTCAGAATGAACCGAAGCGGGTTGCCCAGGCCATCGACACTAACGTGAATTTTGGTGCTAAAACCACCTCGACTGTAACCTAACGCTTGTTCAGCTTGTCCCCCGTTTTTCTTTGGGGCACCGGCTGCACAGGAATGGGCCCGGACAATGCTGCTATCGAGAATAAGATGTTCCAGATCCGGGTCATCAGCAAAGTATTGGTGCAATTTGTGCCAGATATTCTTATCAGACCAACGAGCGAAGCGTTTGTATACGCTGTTCCAATTACCATAATTCTCCGGTAATAAACGCCATTGGGCTCCGCTGCGGGCAATCCACAGCACTCCTTCGATAAACTGGCGGCACCGGTCTTCCTGCCCCACATAAACATTTGGGCAGGTTCGTAAGAATTCGACTATTTTGTTCCATTGTTCATCTTTTAAGCTTATTGTTGACATAGGGTTGTTATACCCATCTGTCAAATGTCAACACAACCTAGATAGTAACATCTTTTTCACGGTTGCAGATTTTGTTGTACTACAGAATTTTTCTACCATCGTACAGGCTTAAATTTCCAGCCCGGTTCCACTTTTTGCATCTCAATTTCCTCGTTTCGGTGGGTTAACCCACAGGCTTTAAAGTTGTTATGCAGCTTTGCCAGTGCGGTTCGGTCCAGCTCAATACCCAGACCAGGCTCACGTGATACGGGCAGCGACCCATCCTCAAATTGCAGGCGGCCTCCAATGATTATCTCTTCTGATTGCCAGGGGTAGTGGGTATCGCAGGCGTAAGTCAGGTTTGGCACGGCTGCGGCTAAATGAGTCATAGCGGCCAGGGAAATACCGATGTGACTATTGGAATGCATTGAGAGGCCACGCCCAAAGGTTTTACAGATTCGCGCCAACTCAACCGAGGCCCGCAGACCGCCCCAAAAATGGTGGTCACTCAAAATAATATCCTCTGAACCTACACGAATACTATTAGGCAGGTGTTTAAAAGAGGTGGTGCACATATTGGTAGCCAGCGGAATGTTAACGGCCTGCCGAACCTCGGCCATATTCTCCTGGCCTTGTACCGGGTCCTCGTAATATTCCAACACACCTTCCATTTTGTGCCCCAATTTGATGGCCGTTTCAACCGACCAGACACCGTTTGGGTCAATCCGCAAAGGCATAGTGGGGCCAAACGCATCACGCAAGGCAAAGATAGAGGCTACCTCTATGTCCGGTTCCAGAGCACCTGCTTTCAATTTGATCGACTTGAAGCCAAACGCATCACACATAGCTTGAGCCTGAGTGACTATTGCTTCGGGAGTGAGCGCTTCGGCCTGACGGGCGGCTGCCCAGCCGGTCGCGTTTGGATCGGTATCAAAGGCCAGAACTCCGCCTGCTCCCTCGTGCTTGAAGAAAAGATAGGCGGAAAACGGGACCCGGTCTCGCACAGCACCCCCCAAAAGATCAACCACAGGACGGTTGGTGGCTTTGCCGATAATGTCCAGGCAAGCTACTTCAAGAGCGCTATTGACATAACCCAGAATGCGTTGAACCCAAGGGGTTTGGCTCGGACCTTCGGTGTCATTCTCACTAAAATGTTCATGCAGTGCCATCTGGAGACCGTTCAATTGAAACGGGTCTCTGCCGATGACAATTTCCCGTGCAGATTCCAGGGTAGCGGTAATATCTATGTTGCCGGGTACTTCGCCCAGACCATAAATATTATCGGTGGTAACAAGCTCTACAATAGTGCGTAAAGCATAGGGCGCGTGTAAGCCGGCAGCATTACGCAAAGGGGGGTCGGTGATGGCAATAGGGGTGACGCGCATTTCGGCGATTTTCATATGGATTATCCTTTTACACTGCCGGCGGTCAATCCGGCCACCATATAACGCTGGCCAAACATGTAGAAAATTACAACCGGCAAAGAGATAACCAGTGATGCGGCCATAAGCAGCCCCCA
>JBNKZT010000583.1:0-2868 GCA_050301775.1 Promineifilaceae bacterium (SeqCode) | reverse complement strand
ACCCAACTGGCGATCAGCCATTTCACGAACGAAGACGCTACCGCGCGCATTTACACGCTCCCGGCCGCAGGCGGCAGCCCGACCCTGGTCACCGAAAAAGGCCCCAGCTATCTGCACGCCGCCGCCGTGCCCGAAGCCGATACCGTGCGCTTCAACGTCGAACGCGGCGGCGAACTGACCTTCCCGCTGGCTTTCATCTTCCCCGCCGGGGGCACAATTTGGGCCGACCAGCCTTATTGTGTGCTGGATAATGCCGATTGGGTTAGCGACGAGCAAGCGGAGGCCGCCGCCATCTTCCGCGATTACCTGTTAGCGCCCGACGCGCAGGAAAAAGCGATTGATAACTATTTACGGCCGTTAGACAACAGCATCCCCCTGCACGACCCCATGACGTTGGAAAACGGCACCGATCCGCGCGTCAATCCCGATACCGTGGCCTCCCTGCCCAGCCCCAACGCCGACATCAGCAGTGCTGTCATCGACCTGTTTAACATCACCAAGCGTAAGGCGACTGTTTACATCGTCCTGGATATTTCGGGCAGTATGGAAGGGGAACGCATCAGCACGGCCCGCACGGCCACTGTCGAATTCCTCAGCCGGCTAGACTCCAATGATGTAGTCAGTGTGATGGTCTTTAACGATGAAGTCACCGTCCTGGAAAAACCGGCGCGGGTTGGCGATGTCGTCGAAGGGTTAACGCAGCGGATTAACGGGCTGATTGCCGACGGCAACACCAATCTGTACAAAGCTGTCTGCGATGCGGCGGCTAAACTGGCAGTTCAGGCCAAAGAAGATGCTGCCAACGGCGAATCCCGGCTGTACGGCATTGTCCTGCTCTCCGACGGTGAAGACACGGTCGAAGAAGTGACCGAAAACCAGATGTTTGCCACCTGTCTGCCCGCCAACCCTGAAGCCGATGGCTTCCGCATCTACCCCATTGCCTTTGGCGACGCCGCCGATACGTCGGTGTTGAACCGGATGGCCACAACGACGGGCGGGCGTTTCTTCACGGCCGATCCGGCTTCGATCGGTAATGTTTACATCTCCATTTCGGCGGAACAGTAAGTATCAGGTGCGACGCACTTAAGAAAGTGCGTCGCACCTGTAAGGAATTTATGGCCAAGTTAAAGTTGGACCTACACGATATTTACAATCGCAGCGGTAAAATCGAGGCGGAATTGAATCGGATTATCCAGGAAGCGGTGGATAAACGGATTGACCTGGTGGAAATTATTCCCGGCAAAGGCAGCGGCCAATTGAAGAAACGGGTGCTGCGCTTTCTCAATCAGCCGGAGATTCGCCCACTTTACCACCGGATTGAAAAGGACAGCAAAAATTTTGGCCGGATTTTTGTCCATTTTCGCCATTAGTTCCAATCCTCCCGGAGGTTCAGAACCTCCGGGAGGATAAAGGCCACTGTTGGCAAGGGTGCGCGGAGTTTTTGTTGACGGTCGGCAAATCGCCAGTCGGCAAATCGCCAGGGAATGAATTCCCAGGCTGCTATAAAGAGTACGCTGAAGCGCACTGAAGCCGGCATTGGCGATAATCTTGAACGCGCTTTCAGCGCGTTTTTTGTTTCAGCCTCCGAATTCTATTCGGAGGAAATGGGGGTCAACAAAAGTTCCGCGCACACTGTTGGCAAACAACAGTTGACAAACCGCACCTCATTCTGTAAATTCTCTTTATGAACCATTACCGGCAAGTCGCACCGGTCTGTGTCAGTTATACCCTTACCGATGTTGATCGGTGGTATTTCTCATCAAACCCTGGCGTCCAGAGGGGGTACAGGGTCTTGCCGGCCTGTATTGTGTTTCTGGGCGCCGCCATAAACCCTATTTACACAAGGAGATCCAAATTATGACCGTTAAATATAATGTAATGCCCCGCAAGAACCCGCGCGAGCCGGAAGCAGCCCCCCGCTACTACCCGGTTGTCAGAAGCAGCGGCCGTACCACCCAGCGTGACCTGGCTCGCAAAGGCACCAAAATGTCCACGATGAGCGCCGCCGACCTGGCTGCCGGCCTGGAAGTCCTGCTGGACTTAATTCCGGAGGAACTGATGGAAGGCAAAATTGTGGACCTGGGCGATTTCGGTTCCTTCCGCCTCAGCGTCAAGGCCGAGGGATCGGATACCGCCGAAGAGGTAACGGCCAACAATATCAAGAGCCTCAACGTCCGTTTTACGCCGGGAAAAGAGTTCAAAGACGCCATGAACCGGGCGACGTTTGAGAAGCTGTAGAAGTGGAGTAAAAAAGATGAGCATCTCTTGGTCAAGAGATGCTCATCTTTTTTGAAAAGTTCTTGATCTTTTTGAAAAAGTTCAGCATCTTTTCATTAAGGGATGAGGGTCTTTCTATATGGTTTATGAAAACAATCAAATAAGGCATAGAAAATGGGCATCCCCTATAAATATCCTGAGTTAATTTATTTGGTGAAGCAATGCATATTAGCAAAGTAATTATCGAAAACTTCAAATGTTTTGAAGGTACATTCAGCTTAGCATTCAACGAAAAATTAAATATTCTGGTTGGGGATAATGAAGCGGGAAAATCCTCAATTTTAGAGGCTATTCATTTGGCTCTCTCAGGTTGGATTTATGGCAAATATTTGCGAACAGAACTCACACAATCGCTTTTCAACGAGAAAGTTGTAAATAATTATCTAGATAGCCTGAGAAATGGCGAAAGCTCGCCACTACCAAGTATTGTAATTGAGCTATATTTCGAGATTAATGACGATTCACTAAAGGCAGTTTTTGAGGGTAATGGAAACAGCTTGAAAGAAAAAGCATGTGGGGTGCAATTTAAAATTACCTATAACGAAAAGTATCAAGGGGAATATAACATTATGGTAGGAAATGCCGAAGAAA
>JBNKZT010000582.1:0-2876 GCA_050301775.1 Promineifilaceae bacterium (SeqCode) | reverse complement strand
AGCCATTGCCCAAGCGATTGGTGACAAGGAAACCGAGGGGAATGAGTCATTTAATCTGGGATTGGTTTATTACTATACAGAGGAGTACGGAACGGCCGTTTCCTACACCCAACAAGCCCTGACCATCTTCGAGGAAATCGGCTCCCCTAATGCAGCTCAAGCCCAACAATTACTGGACGCCATCCAAGCAGAGACTGGCGGGGACTAAAAAAGCGTGATGCGCTCATTCACGCATCACGCTTTACAAATCACACACTTATGCAATTAGGCTAACGACGGCTCGAATTTGGCCGCTGCCTGGCGCAGCGCTTCGGCTTTGTCTGTGTTTTCCCACGGCGCTTCGATGTCATCGCGGCCAAAATGACCGTATGCGGCCGTTGCCCGGTAAATCGGCCGGCGCAAATTCAAATCGCGAATAATGGCCCCCGGACGCAGGTCAAAATGTTCCTCAATCAGCGCCACCAACTGCTCTGAAGACAGCTTGCCCGTGCCAAACGTTTCGACGTTGATGCTCAATGGGTGAGCCACGCCAATCGCGTAAGCCACCTGCACTTCACAGCGGTCAGCTAATCCGGCGGCAACAATATTTTTGGCCACCCAACGCGTGGCATAAGCGGCACTGCGGTCAACTTTGGTGCAATCTTTGCCGCTGAAAGCGCCGCCGCCATGCCGTCCCATACCGCCGTAGGTATCGACGATAATTTTACGGCCGGTCACACCAGCATCACCCATCGGGCCACCGACCACAAAACGGCCGGTTGGATTGGTGTAAATCAGCAGATCATCATCAACCAGTTCGGCCGGCAAAACGGGCTTGATCACATGCTCGATAAGGCCGGCACGCAGGGTGGCCTCATCAACGTCAGGTGCGTGTTGGGTGCTGATGAGCACGGTGTGAATACGTTTTGGTTGGCCATAGCTGTACTCAACTGTCACCTGCGATTTGCCGTCAGGGCGCACCCAGGGCAGCGTGCCATCTTTACGAACCTGGGCCAGGCGGCGGGTTAAATTGTGGGCCAGATAAATGGGCAGGGGCATCAACACATCGGTCTCGTTACAGGCATAACCAAACATCATGCCCTGGTCACCGGCGCCAATGGCGTTTATGGCTGCTTCTTCGTCGCCATTGCTGCGATATTCCAGCGCCTTGTCAACGCCTTGGGCAATGTCGGGGCTTTGGCTGGCGATAGCAACCTGCACGCCGCAGGTGTTGCCATCGAATCCTTTGCTGCTGTTGTCAAAGCCAATTTCGTTGACAACTTTACGCACCAAATCATCCATGTTAACGAATGCCGTGGTTGTGATTTCCCCTAATAAAAGAACAAAACCAGTTTTAATTGCTGTTTCACAGGCCACGCGGGCCATGGGGTCTTGTTTCATGATTTCGTCCAAAACAGCATCGCTGATCTGGTCACACATTTTATCGGGATGTCCTTCTGTCACCGATTCTGATGTAAACAAAACACTCGGTGCGGTCATAAAATTATTGGTCATTTGAGTTACCTCCAAAAAATAAAAAAGCCTCTTGCGAGGGCAAGAGGCTAGTTATACAAAAAGACTTGTCTCTTATCTCCCAGCAAATGCTGACGGAATTAGCACCTTCCCTTTATGGGGGGGTTGCTGCAGTTTCATCGGGCCGTTCCCTAGACTGCTCCTGATAAGGATATTAAATTGTTAGATTTGAACGGTGAGTATAGCGTATTGCTCACCATTGTCAAAACAAAACTTTAATCATCATATAGATTTAATCTTACAAGTTTCATTACAATAAAGGCTGAAAATGTCTGAGAAGATTGTAAGAGTTATGGCAGGGAAACGGCCGTTTCCCTTTACCTCACATCTCTTTCCGTTATAATGCCCGGCATTGATGGCACATGTATGAGCAAACGAAAACTGGCCTTTCTCTTCATTATTCTCGCATTGGCTGGCCTCCTGGCATTCCCCGCGCTTCTGAAAGCAATCCCTCCCCGTTATGCCGCCCGCCTACCTGAACCACTGCGCCAACTGAGTGCGCCGCAGGACGTTGTGCCCATCCTGCCGACAGTTGCCCGGCCGTTAACCGCCAATGAACTTTTGCAAATAACAGAAACAAGTGATGTGACGGCCGTATCCATCAGCGCCCCTCCCACATTAACCCCGCCATCCATTTCCGGCCAAACTTCGGAACCGACACGGCCGCCAACGCCAACCATCTTCCCCACCAAAACCCCTGTTCCACTGCCGCAAACTGTACGACTGGAAGGCATCAAGCATCAATTTCAAGAATGGAACAACTGTGGCCCGGCCACGCTGGCCATGACATTGAGCTATTTTGACCTGAAACAGACGCAAAGCCAGACCGCCGCCAGCCTCAAGCCCAACCCGGAAGACCGCAACGTCAGTCCCTGGGAAATGGCCGCCTACGTCAATAACGAAACCGATCTGAAGGCCATCACCCGCGCCAACGGCGACTTATACATAGTGCGCCGTCTCCTGGCCAATGACATTCCCGTTATCCTGGAAATCGGCATCGACCCGCCGGGCGAGTTCCGTTGGTTAGGCTGGTATGGCCATTACCTGCTGCTGGTGGCCTATGATGATGCTTTACAACAATTTTGGGTGTATGATAGCTGGTTTGGCACAAGTGAAGTGCCGCTGGAAAACGCCACAAGCAACGGCCGTGTCCTGACTTACGATGAGGTGGCCGAATATTGGCCGCACTTTAATCGCAATTACATCGCCATCTACCGGCCAGAGCAAACTGGTAAGGCAGCTGACATCATTGGCGATGAGATGGATGATACGGTGATGTGGCAAAATGCGTTGACTGAAGTTAGAGGGGAAACGGCCGCGCAGCCCAATAACGCCTTCCTCTGGTTCAATTTGGGCACGATTTA
>JBNKZT010000581.1:0-2880 GCA_050301775.1 Promineifilaceae bacterium (SeqCode) | reverse complement strand
TACTTCCCTTTTTAGAAGGACGGTTACTCGAAGGTCATCCACCAATTCCGATAACTTATTTGTGGATGACCCCTAACCCATTTCGGATTAAATCGGCGGCCATTTACCAGGCAATCGTTTCCTCACCTGGCGCGCATTCCTCGCGGAAAAAAGCCCACTCCTCGCATTCACTGCCATCATCAAAGATGCAGACACCATACTGACCACCACTAACATCTTGACGCAGCTCCAGGCGGCCTCCCTGCTCCTCGCCATGCACTGAAGCCGGATTGGCCAACCCGGCCTCATTTTCGGACGTAGTGGCTGGTGAACAGGCAGCAACGGCCGTTAACAACATACCAACAAGAAACACACCTATCATTTTTACGGTTTTCGTACGCATTATTTTCTCCTGCTGACAGATATGCCATCATTTTCGTCTGCCAGCCATTCGATCAACGTTTTCCCAGCCTGAACAGTTCCCCAAACGAACATTCCGGCGTAAAATCTCTGGCGGAGAAATGATATGATACCCTTGCTGCGTGTTTCACTGTTCCTGAATCTACTATCTATCATCGCCGGGCTTTTGCTCCTGGCTTTCTACAAACGCATGATTAAGCGCTTTTTCGTCCAGCCTGGCTACGAAAGGAGATATTCAATCTTTGAAAACAACCCTGTCGAGCATGAAGATACCGTTCTTCTGGGCGACAGTATTACGGAATGGTTCCCACTGCATGAAATGTTTCCCGACATTCGTATCAAAAACCGGGGGATCAGCGGCGACACAACCGACGGCGTTTTACGCCGGCTGCATCAGATTACAAACGGCCAACCGCGCCGGATTTTCTTCAAGATTGGTACGAACGATATTGGATTTGGCCACGACTTTTCCCATATCGTCGCCAATTACGATACGATTTTGGCTCAAATCAAGGCCGAATCCCCCCATACACAGGTTTTTGTGCTGAGTATTCTGCCGCGCCACCGCCGCTTTGCCGGTCGAATTCAGGCGGTCAATCGAGAAATTGCGGCTCTGGCACAAAAATACGCGTACCCGTTTATCGATTTGTTTCCCCACTTTGCCAATGAGCATGGCGGATTACGCGCGGAGTTTACGAATGATGGTTTACATTTACTCGCTGCTGGCTATGCGCAATTCAAAGCTGTTATTGCCCCATATGTCTACAGTGAGTAATCAACGCGCATCGCAACAAGCGAGATTCAATTGCTCAGGCCAATCATCAAAACGCTATTTTTCCCACAAATGTCCGGCAATCTACTGATTATAATGAACAATTCAAATAGAGATTGGACCATTTTCTTTACTGATCACTCCTACTGCATGATCAAAAATGGTTCAATCTTGAACTGAAGGCTCTATTAAGAAGCATGCACCATCATTACGGTGGCGGTGGGAACTGAGATTGGCTGGCAACATCTCCACCGGGAGACAGAAATATACCGTTATCAACAATGGTATTGCCAAAAATGTCAGTCACCCGAAATGTAAATGGACCAAGCCCGATACCGTTCATCTCATACTGATTATACGAAGCACGTGTAACCTCTTGAAACACGCTGTTCGAATTCAAATATTCAAAACGCATGATCGGGTTACGGTGGTTGCGAATTTGAACAGAAGCCCACCATTGGTGACTATCATCCTTAAAATGGTACACAATCGGCCCATCCAGGATTGGGCTAACCAATTGCCAGGTAATTGGCACCCGCCCGAGGTAAAGATCGGCGATTTTAGCAAAAGCCTCCGGACTTAAATCCAGATCGCCATAGGGACACTCCGGGCACTGATCGACAATTCGCACGGTGACGCTGCCTTTGGGTCCGGTTACGGCCGCATACGCCCCACATAACGCCGCATTATCGTATTGCGCGTGATTGACGGCAGCAACCATCAAATCATCTGGCGACGGGCCAAAGGTACAATTGCCATCACCATCTGCGAAATCGTAATAGGTACCTTCCCCGCGGTAAACCGAGCCAAAGGGACCCGGTTCGGTGGACATGCGTATGACCATCGGCAAATAGATATAATGATCGTCAGTCGCTTGCGCGGCCGCGTCCACAGCAAGGGAAATACCGATAAGAACGGCCAGCAAACTCACGGTCATTGCGACCCACGCTCGGATCTGAATAAGCTGTTTGGGTTTGGTTGGTTGTAACATAGCCGTAATTTTGCTAGCAACGGCCGTACCCGTCAACTCACAACAAAAAAGCAGCCGCCGTAAACGACGACTGCCTGTTCGAAATGTCAGAAATAGAGGAGTAAAATGGGGCGATGTAGGCTTTCGCCCCACACTTATAATCGTTTAATTATTGTTGTCTGGAGGGTCACCAGGAGCGCCAGTGGCGGCATTTGTCAGCATATTGGTGACGTATGTTTCCACGTCCTGCCGTTGGGCAATAGGCGAATCCTGGAGAGCCGCGATTAAGCCGGTTGTGACCGCCGCCACATCTCCGTCGTTGGCCTCAATGATTTCGGCCAGGGTTTTACCACCGGCAGTCTGGGCCTGAATTTCTTCAATGGTCAGGCCCGTTGCTTCGGTCAACACGTCCCACACAGGAACAAAAGGATCCGCCGGTTGTTCTGAGGCCACTCCTGTTTTCGTTTCCAGCAAGCGAATCACCGCCCCGATCAACGCCCGGTCCTGGAAGCCACCCGAACCGCCGGATTCACGGGCTGCCTGCCGAGTGGCTATATCGTCTTCACTCAAATTAGCCTGCCCCTGGCCGCCGCCAAATCCACCGCCAGGAATGCCGCCGCCAGGGCCGCCACCTGGGATTCCGCCAGGAGGCGCAAATCCGCCGGAGCTAGCCCTATCAGCAGCATTATTACTGCCAAATCCACCACGGCCAAAGGCCAACGTGCCGTCCTCGATGAGC
>JBNKZT010000580.1:0-2895 GCA_050301775.1 Promineifilaceae bacterium (SeqCode) | reverse complement strand
ACTTCCTCGTTTGACTGGGAGACTGGAGATTGGAGATTAGAGACTATCAGTCTCTAGTCTCTAATCTCTAGTCTCCGAAAGTCAAAACTTATTTTCGAGCGAACCCTATGTAGTGTCTGAATCCATTAACTGTCCAACACATCCGTTTTCCGCCCCGGCACTTTTTTCAACGCCGCCGCGCTGATAAGGCAGCACTCGATCCCGATGCTTTCCAAATATTCGAAGATAGGAATCCAATAGACACCTGTCGATTCCATCGCCACGCTGCTAATCCCCTTGGCCTGGAACCAGTCACCAATCGCTTTCAAATCGCTTGTGTAGGTGCCAAATGTCTGCACTTCTTACGTGTTCTCATCTTCTCCAGGAACACAGCCTACAATCTCATGGGCACCAATATCTAACCCGGCTGCATTGGGGCGCATCTTGCTCATACCGGCAAAGGGGCGTTGTCCACTGACCCCTAACTTGTCTCTTTTGCTCAATTTGCTCATCTACTTCAGACCTCCATCAACCTGATTTTGCCTTTATCAGGCCCGGCCTGTTCCATGTCCCTAATTTCCTCATCGGGGTCAGCGCCACCAGTGTGGGAATCATCTTGACCGGCAGCCACATTGTTAATCGGGATCATTTTGACCAATTCGAATAACGGTTTCTTTGCCTGACGCTGCCCAATTTACTACACTTCTTCGTGCAGCGGCAGGATTGTTTCTGCCCAGGGGAATGATCTTGCGGCATCATTGTTAACAAGCTGTTAACACAAACGATTATCCCTCCCTTCACGACTTCGGTATAATGAAGCGATTTTGCTTGTCATTTTGCAAACGAAGGAATAACAATCCTGATGCAGAGAGAAAACAATCGACTCTCTTCGAAAGAGAGCTATACAACCTCAGAACATAAAAAACAAAGACAGCTTCTCACCGTAGCTGTCTTTTTGTGTTTATTGATCTTGATGGGCTGCCGGGGAGAGGGTGGGGACACGGCCGTATCCGCCGAACCCGCCTCCCGTGCCATCCAAAACAAAGGCTCCGATACCCTGGTCAACATCGCCCTGGCCTGGGCCGAAACCTACCGTGACGTGGACCCCACCGTTTCCATTGCCGTCACCGGCGGCGGCTCCGGCACCGGCATTGCCGCCCTCATCAACGGCACGGTAGACATTGCCAACGCCTCCCGCCCCATGAAAGATGGTGAAATCGAAGAGGCGCAGGCTAACGGCATCGATCCGATTGAGCATGTTGTGGCCGTCGACGCTTTAGCCGTTATCCTCCATCCCGATAATCCGGTCAGTGCGTTAACAATTGACCAATTGGCCGACATGTACACCGGCCGTATCACCAACTGGCAAGATGTCGGCGGCAACGACGCGCCCATCGTCCTGCTCTCCCGCGAAACCAATTCCGGCACGCATGTTTACTTTTTAGAAGAGGTGGTACGCAAAGGGGAAAAAGAAAACGAGGACATCTTCGCACCGCAGACGCTGCTCATGCCTTCATCGGTGGGTATCACCAGTGAACTGCGCCGTAACCCCAACGCCATTGGCTATGATGGCCTGGGCTATGTTGATCCGGCGCATGAAAAAGTGCTGGCTATTGCCCCCAATGCCGACTTGCCTTATGTATCGCCTTCCGCAGCAACGGCCGCTGCCGGTGACTATCCGCTGGCTCGGCCGCTGTTCATGTATACCGCCGGTGAGCCGGAAGGCGTAGTTGCCGAATATCTGGACTGGATTTTTAGCCAGGATGGGCAAGACATTGTCGCCCGACTGGGTTTTGTGCCGCTGCCAACGAGCAACTAGCGGCTGGCAACTGGTAACTAGCAATGAACCAATCGAAAGAATCAAACTGGCGCGAAATCATTATTGAAAACCTCATCCGGTTTTCTGGTGTTTCGGTCATCATCATTATCACGTTGATATTTATTTTTCTGCTGCGGGAAGGAGCGCCGACCTTTATCCAGGTACCGCTGAAGAATTTGTTAGGCCGTCGTTGGTATCCCATCGAGGATATGTACGGCCTTTTGCCGCTGTTGACTGGATCGTTCCTGGTAACGATTGGGGCGGTAGTGATGGCGGTGCCGTTGGGATTGGCAACGGCCGTTTACCTGGGTGAAATCGCCCCCCCCTGGCAGCGGGAAATCCTTAAACCGTTCATCGAAGTGCTGGCCGGGATTCCCAGCATCGTCCTCGGCTTTTTGGGCTGGGTGGCGTTGGCTCCCATCATCCAAAATGCCGGTGCGCCCAGCGGTTTGACTGCCTTCAGCGGTTCACTCATCCTGGCCTACATGGCCCTGCCGACCATCATCAGCATCACTGAAGACGCGCTGTACGCTGTGCCCAAAGAGTACCGCGACGGGGCACTGGCCATTGGCGCAACCCAGTGGCAAACGATTTGGCGCGTTGTTTTGCCGGCTGCCCGGTCCGGCATCGTCATCGCCGTTATGCTGGGGATTGGCCGAGCCATTGGCGAAACGATGGCTGTCATGTTGGTCACTGGCAACGCGGCCAACATCCCCGAATTTGGCCTGGGCGCGTTTTTCCAGCCGGTGCGCACGATGACGGCTACGATTGCGGCTGAGATGGGGGAAGTGGCCCAGGGCAGTCTACATTACAATGTTTTGTTCGGCATTGGGATTGTGTTGTTCCTCATTACAGCGGGCATCAATTCGCTGGCTACCCGCCTGATTGGCGGCAACGGCAGTCGCCGCCGGGGAGGGCAAATATGATTATGAAGAAATTAACCGCAAAGACGCAAAGAACGCTAAGTTTATTTTCTTTGCGCCTTTGCGGTGAAAAATCCTTTTCGCGGGGGGCGTTATGAGCCGACAGCAGTCGCAAAAGTTGGCAGTTTGGCTGATAACGGCCGTTGCCATCCTCGTCATCTTACCCATCTTATT
>JBNKZT010000579.1:0-2896 GCA_050301775.1 Promineifilaceae bacterium (SeqCode) | reverse complement strand
ACTGCGGCCTAACAACAGTGCCGCCGCGCCCAACACACCAAGCACCATCGTGGTCACAAATCCAATGATTAAAATAGATAATGTGCGAGACATTGTATGTTCTCCTTGTTTGTAAGATAGGGTAACGATAGCAAAACGGCCGTTTGGCAAGCGTTTGCTACAGCGTTTGCGTTAAAGTCATATATAAATGTCGTGGATAGGGGTGAAGTTTTAACAGACGTTTTGCCTACGTATGACCAACGCACGCGTTTCCACAAAAAATGGGCCGCTGGTTTTGTCAGCAGCCCATTTTTAGGGAAGAGGGGGAGGAGGAAGAAAAACGCTACTCGTTGAAGGTGACGGAGGCGGCCAGCATATCCATCATAGATTCCAGATCAGCGTCTGCGACCGGAACCGTGACGTGGATGCCAAAGCTGCCCGCACCGGCGATACCAGCCGTGTAGTAATCATAAGATACGTAACCCTGACCGCTGCGCACCCATTTTGCGCCGGGCTGCCCGCCAATTTCAAATGGGGTCTCACTTTCCAGGTCGGGTGGCTGAAGGGCGTCAAAGGCGATGGCGAAGAAGGCGAGCGTTTGGTCCGATTCCACGCCGGGGATGCCCAGGTTCCATTCTTCCAGGACGCTGCCGCCGCCCGGCGTGACGGCCTTAACGTCCCATTCGATGGGCACACGGAAGCTGACGTACTCGCCGGTGACCGCTTTCCAGCCGTCACTGCTAAAGAAACCGGTCGGCTCGTTAACGGCCGTATCCACAATCACCCAGCAGTTCACCCCAATGTTGCGAGGGCAAGCAATGTTGTACCAGCCGCCGCTTTCATCGACGGCAAATACCTCAGCCACTTCACCAACCCGCAGGCTGCCCAAAGGCGCAGCCGTCTCGCTGGGACCGGCAAAAACGACGTTCTCAATCAGCGCCTGAATTTGCACCACCCGGCCATCGACCAGCCCGCCGGAGATGCCCGGAACCGGCGTTCCCACGTCGGTAATTTGGATGGCCTCGACGGGCAGCCAACAGTTACCGGTGCTGCCATCGGCACAGAGGATGCGGTGGTAACGGCCGTCTTCACTCAGTCCATTGACGACAACCGCTTCCCCGGCTGACAGGCTGCCAATGCTGTTTTCGTCGTTAGGCGCATCGAAAATATCGCTGTCTGTCACCATCTGTGCGTTTTGGGGTGCCACATTTGTGACCGGGTAATCGTCGGCAGTGGGCGTAATGCTGATGGATTGCACCAGCGCGTCCAGTTGAGAAAGCGGCGGATTAAAGTCGCCGTCTGCCAGATTGTTCACCTGGGTGGTCAGCGAGGCGATACGTTCATCGACCAATTCCTGGCTGAATGGCGTCTCCCCGGTCAATGGTTGATCGGCGTCGGGCAGGTAAGAATTGGTGAGGGAGAATACGGCTGTTACCCCATGCAGTCCATCGCCCGTCAGACCAAAAAACACATACATCAAACGATCATTGATCAAGGGCAGGTTATCTTGGCTGTATTCCGTCACAAAGCGGACACCTGTGCCGCTGCCAAAATCCAGCCACTGCACGTGGGCGCGAATCATTTGTGCCGCATTGACAAGAGGCAAAACAGGTATTTCGCCATCGAAGGTAGACGGCCGTTCCGCCACCATCTGCTGGAAAGCAGCCACCCACTGCCGTGAGCGCTCATCAGTTGGGGTGAAGCTGCCAAAATCGTTTGGGCTAAAGATGAGAATTTGTGACTCACGGGTAAATTGCCAATGATTGCGCGGATCGCGCTGAATGCCATCAGGCACAAAGCCAATCCAGGTGTGGGCGGGTGTCGGTTGATCAAACATCCCCTGATCGGCTGTGGCAGGCACGTCCTGAATGTTGGCCAGGCCCAGCAGCGCCGGGTCGTAACGCAAGCTGATACCATTGTGCTCAATCGCAGTCGTGGATGATGGCGCGGTGACAGCCTGAAAACTGTCCAAAATAGGTTGAACGGTTGGCTGCACGATGGCAAAAGCATCGCTGCTTTCGATGGCCAGACGGTAGCCCGTGCCACCCTGCACGGCATACAGGTAGGTGATACCGTTCAGCCCGCACAAGGTATCGGGGAACAGCCGGGCTTCGAGACTGCCCAGCGCCGCCGGTTGGCCGCCGCTGCCGCTTTCTTCCAGACATTCGACGTGGCTGTCGATGAAGTCGGCCAGAGTGGTGCCTGGGGCCACGTCAAAAGTTGTCACCGTGAGCAAGAAGCTGCTGCCTTGCAAGGCGATGCTGTTTTCCAGCGAGGCAACGACGCCATCGGCCGACGGCCGTTCATTTTCGTAAAAGGTCAGCGTGATGGGATATTGCAGAGAGAAGCGGCTGCCTTCATAGACCAGTTGGTTGGTCGGGTCTGGTTCGGAATGGGTGAGAGTGGGAACGGCCGTTGCTGCTTCGTTGCTCGCTGGAATGGTTACGGCCGTTTCGCTGCTATTGGCTGTGCAGGCTGCCAGCAGCCAAGAAGCCACGAGTAATAGACCGAGAAATTTTGGTTTAGCTTTCATGATGTTGGTCTTAGTTGAGACGAATCTGCTGTTGGGCATACTCGTTCAAAATTTTCTGCTCTTGCCGGTAAACCATCCGCATAAAAAATGGCGTCGTGTACCGGTCAATCAATCCTTTCAAACCGGGTTGGGGCTGCCAGACGGTCTCAAAGCTCACCTGAGATTCGCTTGGGCTGATGGGCTTGACGGTAAACGTCGTTACCAAACCCGTGTTGACATCTCGTTCGACTAACACAGCGCCCGGTTCCGGTTCGGTGACAGTCAAGTGAAAGGTGCGGGTGGTGCCGGGCTGCGGCATGTTTAACTCTTTAAATTTTTTAAAATCCCTTAACGTAGGACAGCCTTTCACAGATGAGATCGTCCTTCACTTGAAATATATCGACT
>JBNKZT010000578.1:0-2911 GCA_050301775.1 Promineifilaceae bacterium (SeqCode) | reverse complement strand
GCAGGGCTACGGCCGTTCCCCCCTCACTCCCCTGCTGACATCAACGCCAACCGTACCTGGGAAACGGCCGTATCCAAATCCAACGTCTTTCCCTTTTCCCAGGCGGTCGCAAATGCTGCCGCTTCCATCGCTGCCTCAAACTGGGGCAGCACTTCTTCGATTTTCTGACGGTAATTGATCGACGCCTCAGGGTGGTGGAAGACCAACAACAAGAGAGACAGCCGTTTCCTGCCCGCCACCCCACTCTGGTCACCCGACGGCAGCCGCTTCGTTTACCAGGACCCTACTGCCGGATTGTCCATTTTCGATACGCGCAGTGAAATCGCCTTCCGTTAGTCATTTCCGGCAGCGACCGGCTGCGCGATCCGTAGTGGTCGTATGACGGCACGTATTTGATCGTGACAATGCTGCAAGAAGAATGGTGGGAACGGGAAACGGCCGTGCTGCAAACCCCATGAATCCCACAGCCGAGACATCTCCATCTCACCGCTGCAAAATCGTATTACGGCTCACGGCTCACGGCTCACGGATTACGGCTCACGGATTACGAATCACGGAATCCACTTCACATCTTTGAAATTTGGCTTGCGCTTCTCCAGGAAGGCATTGCGGCCCTCTTTGGCTTCGTCCGTCATGTAGGCCAGCCGGGTTGCTTCTCCGGCAAAGATTTGCTGGCCGACCATCCCATCATCCGTCAAGTTCATGGCAAACTTGAGCATCTTGATTGACGTTGGCGACTTGGCCAGGATTTCCTGTGCCCACTCGTAAGCCGTGTCTTCCAGCTCGGCGTGGGGGACGACGGCGTTAACCATACCCATCTCATACGCCTCCTGCGCCGAGTAATTGCGGCCGAGGAAAAATATCTCACGGGCGCGCTTTTGCCCCACCATCTTGGCCAGGTAAGCCGAGCCGTAACCACCGTCAAAGCTGGTCACGTCAGCATCAGTTTGTTTGAAGATGGCGTGCTCCTGGCTGGCCAGCGTCAGATCGCAGACGACGTGCAGGCTGTGGCCGCCGCCCACCGCCCAGCCGGGCACGACAGCAATAACCACTTTAGGCATAAAGCGGATCAGCCGCTGCACTTCCAGGATATTAAGCCGGTGCGAGCCGGCCTCATCGACATACCCTTGATGGCCGCGCGCGCTCTGGTCGCCGCCGCTGCAAAAAGCATAGACGCCATCTTTGGGCGACGGCCCTTCAGCCGAGAATAGGACGACGCCAATGGACGTGTCTTCCAGGGCATCGTGAAAGGCGTCGAGCAGTTCGCCCACTGTTTTGGGGCGGAAGGCATTGCGCACTTCCGGCCGGTTAAAGGCGATACGGGCCACGCCGTCGGACTTTTTGTAGGTGATGTCTTGATATTCTTTTACGGTTTTCCAGTTTGCTTTGCTCATAATCTTAATTTTAGCGCGATGTGGCCGCTTTTGCGAAGCGGCCGAACAAAGCGGCAGTTCCCCTCTAACCCAGGCAATAATCATTGGCAATCATGATGCGAATGGGTAATCTTACGCTAACGTGGAAAATAGCTGCCGAAGGAGCTGGCATGGATAATCCATCAACCGATCTAACAGAGAAGGCATGGCGCGGTGCGCTGTTATTGGCACTGCCAACAGCGGTGCTGCTGCTGGCACTGTTTGGTTACTGGTTTGGTATGGCTGACCGGTACACAGTTTTCCTCTACTACCACGATATGGGTCCTGTCGTGCCGGATACGACTCCTTTTAGCCGGGCGACCAGCAGTCGTTATTGGATGGCCGGACTGGTGGCTAATGGCGCGGTACTGCTGCTCAATGCCGCCTTTATCTGGCTGATAGGCCGCCTGCGCCCAGGTTATCGCCCGCCGGTATGGTGGCGCGTGTGGCTGCTGGCCGCGACACCGCTGCTGGTGGGCATTCCCTTGATCACGCTGACGTTGAATGATCCTGTATTGCCCTGGGGATTGGCTATGAAAGTAACGGCCGTTACCCTCATTGGTTTAGCTTTAGCGCTGCTGCCGAGCCGGTGGGTGATGGAACGGCCGTTACCCCTCCTCTTCCTGGCCGGTGATGGATTGGGATTAGCGATGATTTTGCTGATAATGCCCGGCCTGGAACGGTTCCCGCGCTGGTTGGCCGGCGGCAGCTATTTGTGGATCACCATGACGCTAATCATCCTGGCGATTGGCGGGGGCTGGCTCCTTTTCATGACCCTGCTGTACTGGTGGCTGCAATTACCGGCGCCGTCGGCAAAGGTGCTCTGTCTGGCGGGGGCAGCCATGAGCTATTTGATTATGCCGCTGGTTCATCACACGCTGGGCACCGATGGCTACTTCTACATCAGCGACAGCGATAACTTTTTTGCTATGACAGCCTGGATGCAGGGCATCATATGGCTGATAGCCATCATCATTGTCTGGGCGCTGACACGCCTGCGGACGAAGCTGACCCGCCGGCGAACACAATCAATTGCTAATTCTTAAACATGGGATCACTTTAGCTCTGCCTCGGCCGTTTCCCCCTCTACCGCCCGCACTTTGGAACCAAACTGATTGGCATACACCTGCGTAAACTCGGCCCCGATGAGAAAAATCTGGGCCGAATAATAAATCCACAACAACGTCACCACCAGCGACCCAGCCGCGCCGTAGGTCGAACCAACCGAAGTCCGGGTCAGGTAAAGGCCAATTAAATATTCGCCCAGGGCAAACAGCACGGCCGTTACCAACGCCCCCAGGCCCACATCCCGCCAGGCAATTTCGGCGTCAGGCAGGGTTTTGAAGATGATGGCAAAAAGAACGGCCGTTATCACCACCACCACCCCATCGTCCAATACAGAAACCAAACTACCGGCTCCTGCCCATAGGCCACCCAAATAAGCATCCAGCGCCGACAGAATCGTCGTCACAGCCAATGTCGCCAACAAGAGCAGGCCG
>JBNKZT010000577.1:0-2914 GCA_050301775.1 Promineifilaceae bacterium (SeqCode) | reverse complement strand
CGGCCACCAACGACCAGCTATTTTGCAGCGGATAATCAGGATCGGTAGGGTAACGGCCGTCAATCCGCAGCGCCTTCCAATCAGGGGTGAGTTCGTTCCAGGGTTTAACCTGAACCAGCGTGTGGCCGTTGGCCAGGATGTCCTGGGCCTGGGCCAATGTCGTTTCTTCCCAATTGGTGATGAAAGGCACGGCCAGCGCCAGCGGTTCCTGGTAGATGATGGGGCCGGTATCGCCGGGGGCAATGGCCAGGTTTGCTGCTGGCTGCTGGCTGCTGGTGATTTGCCACTGCCAGGGGGTGGTTGGGAGATTGGATACGGCCGTTTCTGCTTCGTCAACCCATTCCGGCGGTACGGCCAGAGTGATAGGAGGCAGCGGGGTGGTTGTGGCTGTGGGAATGGGCGTGGATGTTACAGTTGGTTGGACTGTGGGTTCGATGGTAGGTTGGATTGTGGGAGCATTGGTACTAATCGCCGTCGGAGTAGCTGTAACGGCCGGTAATTCCACTGCCAATCCTGCCTGCTGACACCCCCACAGCAAAAATCCTGGCAGCAAAACCAAAAATCTGCGAAATCTGCGAAATCTGTGGATAAAACTCATGGCACACAAGGCAGCGGCTGCGTGTCCAGCAAATATTGCGCCAGAAAACTACCCGACTCGTGCAGGTCGGTGGCCAGTTCCACGCCGACGTAGCGGAAATGCCACGGCTCGTAGTAAAAGCCGGTCACCTCGAACGATTCCCGCGAGTAGCTGAGAGTGAAGCCGTATTTGTAGGCGTTTTCTTGCAGCCAGACCCCTTCGCTGGTCTTGTAAAAATAAGTGTGAAACTCGATACCTTCCTCGCCGACAACATCCGATAGTTCCGGCGAGCCGAAATCCAGAACTGTACCCAGTTGATGTTCGCTGTGGCCGGGCGGGGCGCTGACGATAGCAGCGCTTTCCGGGTATTCACGGTTCCATTTATCCCAGGCGATGGATTGGGTGCTGTAGCTGCGGAAACCGGAGACGATGAACGGCCGTAATCCGGCAGCCTGCATATCGCCAATCATTTGTTTGAGCGGCTCAATGATGACCTGGCGCACTTCGGTTGGGTAGCCCAGGGTCACATCGTTGGCAAAATAGTCGGCCAGCGGCACTAAATCACCCGGCTGGTAATCGCGGCTCAAGCCGTAGGTCAGCGTGACGAAAGTGAGCAGGTCATCGGCGGGAATGCGTTGGTCGCAGGGGCCGATGGGGGTGGCTGTGGGCGTGACGGTTGGGGTAGCTGTGGCCAATGGGGTGGGGCTGGCGGTGGTGGTGGGAACGGCCGTTGGTGTGGGGGGGGCGGACTGGATAGTTGGTGTGGAGGTGGGAACGGCCGTTGCCATGACTTCAACTGCCTCCATCTGAACCGGCAGGGAAGCCGTCGCCGCCGGTTGGCAGCCCCACAGCAGACCCATTAACAAAACCAACCCAATTACCGATACAAATTTCATAAAGGGTTTCTGGAGACCGGAGATTAGAGATTGGGGACTGGGATAGTCGCTAGTCTCCGATCTCAGCAGTCAAAAAATCTAACCGCAGAGGCGCAAAGGACGCGGAGTTTATTAAGTTGCCAGAGATTCTCTCGACAAACATTTCTCTGTGTTCTCTGCGTCTCTGCGGTTTTTCAAGGTACTGAATCTCCAGTCTCTTGCAATATCTCAATCTGTGAAAACCGGTAAATTACCCAACGCCACCACATGCGACCAGTCGGCGTCGCCTTCGGTGAAGACAGCGGCGACTTTGGCCACTTTGCCACCAGCGGCGGAGATGACCTTTTCCATCCCTTCCAGCGTGCTGCCGGTGCTGACAACATCATCGACCAAAATGACCGGATGATCGTTAATGAGGGCGATGTCTTTCTCATCCAGGTACAGTTTTTGTGGTTTGCCAGTGGTGATAGAAACGGTTTCGGCGCTGATGGCCTCGCCCATGTAGCTTTTGTACGTCTTGCGCAGGACGATGTAGGGCAGGCCCATGAGGGCGCTCATTTCGTAGATGAGGGGAATGCCTTTGGCTTCGGCCGTGACCAGGACGCCGGCGGGAACATCCTTGAGTTTTTCGGCCAGGGCGGCAGCGGCGGCTTTAACGACGTAAGTGTCGCCCAGCATATTGAAAATGGCGATACGAACGCCGGGAGCGACCTCAAATAAGGGAAAATGGCGGGTCAGGCCAGCTACTTCAACGGTATAAGTTTCACGTTTTGACATGGCGTGATAATCTCCTGTAAATTGATAGGGTAAGTTTAGCGGGGAAAGTTGAAAGTGGCGAGTGGCGGGCAGCCAAGAGGTGTCTGGCAAGTTTGCAAGTAGCAAGTTGAATGAGGTGTTTTGATGAAAGGCATAGTGGTTGAAGTAAGGAATGAAAAACCGTTGTTGGTGTGGCGGGATGTGGCTGATGTGGCGTTTGGGGCGGATGAGGTGTTGGTGAAGGTGATGGCTACGGCCGTTAACCGGGCCGATCTCATGCAGGCAGCGGGTAACTATCCACCGCCGGCGGGAGCCAGCGAGATTCTGGGACTGGAGATGGCCGGTGTGATTGAGGCGGTGGGGGCAGACGTAACCGGCTGGCAGGTGGGCGACCGGGTGTGTGCGCTGCTGCCGGGCGGCGGTTATGCCGAAAAAGCAGCCGTGCCCCAGGGGATGCTGCTGCGGCTGCCGGATGCGTGGACGTTTGCTCAGGGAACGGCCGTGCCCGAAGTGTGGCTGACCGCGTTTGTTAATCTGTTCCAGGAAGGGAACTTGCAGCCGGGTGAAACGGTGCTGCTTCATGCCGGGGCCAGCGGCGTCGGCACAGCCGCCATCCAACTAGCCCAAAAAAGCGGCGCGCGGGTCTTTGTTACGTCGAGCCAGGAACACAAGCTGGCCCGCTGCCGTGAACTGGGCGCCGATTTAG
>JBNKZT010000576.1:0-2921 GCA_050301775.1 Promineifilaceae bacterium (SeqCode) | reverse complement strand
GAAGATAATTGGAGATTGAAGATTGATGATTAGAACAGGCATTTTTGGCGCGACAGGGTACACCGGTTTTGAACTGGCCCAAATTTTACAGCGACATCCCCAGGCCGAAATCGTGTTTGCGACTTCGCAGTCCAGCGCCGGGCAGTCGTTGGCCCAGATTTACCCGACGGCCCCGGACATGACGCTTATTCCTGGCGAAGAAGCGCCGCTGGATGAGGTGGATGTGGTCTTTTTGTGTTTACCTCATGCGGCGGCGGCGAACACGGCCGTTACCGCCCTCCAGTCCAACTGCCACGTCATCGACCTCAGCGCCGATTTCCGTATCAAGGATGTGGCTGTTTACGAAAAATGGTACGGCGTAACGCATCCGGCGCCGGAATTGTTGGATACGGCCGTTTACGGACTCACCGAATTCGCCCGCGACCAACTGCCTGGAGCCAAGCTCGTCGCCAACCCCGGCTGCTACCCCACCAGCGTCCTGCTGGCCTTGCAGCCTATCTTGTCCGCCGGTTTACCAATATCCGGCCCGATGATCGCCGACAGCAAATCGGGCGTTTCCGGGGCCGGACGCGCCCCCAAGCAAAACACCCACTTCGTCGAAGTCGCCGACAACTTTTCGCCCTACAACATCGGCCGAAAACACCGCCACCTGCCGGAAATGGAACAGGGCATCGCCAGCTTTAGCCAGAACGCCGACGCACCGCCGCTCATTTTCTCGCCCCACCTGCTGCCCGTGCCCCGCGGCATCCTATCCACCATTTACGTGCCACTGGGCGGCCAGCCGGACGAGGCCAAAATCCGCAGTTTGTATGAAGAAACCTATGCCAATGAGCCATTCGTCCACGTCCTACCCGCCGGACAGTTGGCCTCGCTGGCTCACGTCAACCACACCAACCGCTGCGCCATCGCCCTGACCCTGGCCGGGAACATGCTGATTTTGACCTCGGCCATCGACAATCTCATCAAAGGCGCGGCTGGCCAGGCGGTGCAAAACATGAATGTGGTGTTCGAGCTGGATGAATGTTTAGGATTGATTAGCTAGAGCGAGAGGATAGAGCTAGAAGGCCTTTTCTTCCTCTAGCTCTCGCTCTACCCTCTCGCTTTCCGGAGGAAAGATGCAGGTATTCAAAATTGGTGGCAATGAATTAGATAGTCCCGGATTTTTAGAAGCGTTGGCCCAGGCCGTAGCCGCCTCGTCAGAACCGGTGACGATTGTTCACGGCGGCGGCAAAGCGATTGCCGAGTTGCAGGCTAAACTGGGATTGGAAACGATTAAAGTCGATGGCCTGCGCGTCACCGATGTTGCTTCGCTGGCTGTGGCCCAGATGGTCCTGTCGGGGCAGGCAAACAAGGCGATTGTGATGGCCTTGCTGGCGGCGGGCGTGGATGCCGTCGGTTTGAGCGGCGTGGACGGTGGGCTGCTGCGCTGTCAAAAGAAAGTCCATCCCACGGCCGATTTGGGCTTTGTAGGTGAAATTGTCGAGGTACGGGCTGAGTTAATCGAAATGTTGGCAGAAAAGGGGATAACGGCCGTACTCTCCCCCATCTCCCTCAGTTTAGACGGCCAGGCCTACAACGTCAACGCCGACGAAGCGGCCAGCGCCGTCGCCCTGGCGCTCCATGCCGACGTCCTGCACTTCATCTCCAACGTGCCCGGCGTCATCTACAAAGATGACGTTCTGGCCGAACTCACCCTGGCGCAAACCGAAGATTTAATCGCCCATGGCGTCATCCGTGACGGCATGGTTCCCAAAGTACGGGCGGCGCTGCAAGCCATCAAACGCGGCGTCCCGCAGGCCCGCATTGGCAACCTGGCCGGTTTAGCGGCGGCAGAGGGAACGGTTTTTATAAAATAGAGATTGGGGATTGGAGACTAGAGACTGGGGACTTTCGGCAATCTCTAGTCTCTAATCTCCAGTCTTCGCTGACCAGGAGAAATTATGAACAAAGACGAAATCATCCAGGCAGAAAAACAATACGTCGTCCAGACCTACGTC
This sequence comes from Promineifilaceae bacterium (SeqCode), assembly GCA_050301775.1. Classification (GTDB taxonomy): domain Bacteria; phylum Chloroflexota; class Anaerolineae; order Promineifilales; family Promineifilaceae; genus JACKCC01. Next base: position 924 of record JBNKZT010000576.1, on the reverse strand, counting down.
CGGCCGGAGGTCGTGTTTACGCACGGGCAGGGTGCGTATTTGTTTGACAATGACGACAAGCAGTATCTCGATTTTTCGTCGGGGATTGCCGTGACGGCGTTGGGGCATAGTGATGAAGCGTGGGCAACGGCCGTTGCCCAGCAAGCCGCCACCCTCACTCACGTCAGTAATCTTTTCCACACCGCACCCCAAGTGGAACTGGCTAAAAACCTTGTCGAGCACTCCTTCGCCGACAAGGTTTTTTTCTGCAACTCCGGCGCAGAAGCCAACGAGGCGGCAATTAAGTTTGCCCGGAAGTGGAAGAATGAAGGGGTGAAGGGGAGAAGGGGTGAAGGGGTGAATCCCCCCCCCACCCGTTCACCCGCTCACCCCATCATCGCCTTCAGCGGCGGCTTTCACGGCCGTACCATCGGCGCGCTGTCGGTGACTTACAAAGAACAGTACCGCGAGCCGTTTGCCCCGCTGATGCCCGGCGTGGTATTTGCCGAGTACAACAATCTGGAATCGGCGGCAGCAGCGATTAACGATGAGACCTGCGCCGTCATCGTCGAGCCGGTGCAGGGCGAAGGCGGCGTGCATCCGGCGACGCCCGAATTTCTGCAAGGGCTGCGCGATTTGTGCGACCAGCATGGCGCTTTGCTCATTTTCGACGAGGTGCAGTGCGGTCTGGGACGCACCGGCCATCTGTGGGCACACGAGGCTTACAACATCACGCCCGACATCATGACTCTGGCCAAGCCGCTGGCCGGCGGCCTGCCAATCGGCGCGGCCCTGGTCACAGACAAAGTGGCCGCCGCCCTCCAGCCGGGCGATCATGGCAGCACGTTTGCCGCCGGACCGATGGTTTGTACCGCCGCCAAAGTCGTTTTTGAACGGGTCAGTCAGCCCGAATTTCTGGCCCAGGTGCACGACAGCGCCGCCTAC
>JBNKZT010000575.1:0-2934 GCA_050301775.1 Promineifilaceae bacterium (SeqCode) | reverse complement strand
CCCAAAATAAATCTGGTTTTTATACAGCTCCATTTTGTGCTTACGGTCCGGCCCGGTGACGACGACCTTGCGCGGCAGCGTCGCCCGCGCCTTATCCACCATCCAGGGCGGGATTTTCACCAGGCTGCTGTCCTCGGTCGTATCCTCGACAATCGCGCCGCCGGAATAGGCAACTTCTACCCCTTCTTTCTCATAAACGCGCACGCCAGTTTCGTACAGAACAGTCAGTGCCGCATGGTAGATGGCTTCAATTTCATCTTCGGTCAGCACTTCAAAAACGGGCGTCGCATTGACTTGATAATTCGTTTTTTTCACTTGCATGTTTGATCTCCTGTTAGTTGCTGGTAGCTGGTAGTTGGCCGCTGGTAAAAATCACTAACAACCAACGACTAGCAGCCAGCAACCAATCTCAGCGAATGAATTGGTCCAGACTAATCTCCCCACCGGGCGGGATAATCACAAACTCCCGATCCGCTTTCTCCAGGGCCAGCGTGACTTCAGCCAAGCGGCGGATGTACACATCCGACCCCAGAATTTCTTCGTACTCCATTCCCCACCGTTGGCAGTATTCGGCCACTTCCAGCGCTTGCGGCCGGTAATGGGCTAAATCTTTTTCGTTGTGCGTGACCAAAACCAGCCGCTTGTAATGTTGGTACTGGGTGTCCATGATGTAGTTGGCATCGTCCTCGCCGTACTTTTCCCTGACTTCGTTATACTCTTTCAACGGCTGGCTGCCCGATTCCAGCCAGCCTTTGCTCAGGTAGTAGGTTCCGGGATTGCCTTCAAACTCTGCCATGTAGGCGTCGTAGGAACCCAACAGCATCGTGATGCAGTCGTCCATGCGGGGCACAAGCAGGGTGTGTTTGCCAGATTTGATGCCGGAGATGCCGTTGCCGCACAGCCCGTAGCCAAGCAGAATCAGGCTGGGTTCGGCGATTTCGTCAATCACTTCCTGCACCGACAGCCGAATCTTTTGCGGCACGCGATGCAGCCCATAATCCAACCAGATAGCTTCGCGGGCAATTTCACCGGGTAGGTAATCCTCCAGCATCTCCTTAAAAATCTGGCAGGCTACCACAACAATGGGGAGGGATTTTGAATCGGACATTGTTTTATCCCGTTGGGAAAGATTGATGATTAATCGGCAATCTTTACGCCATCCCCACAAACCGCTTGGCTACTTCCACACCGGTGGGGGCGTTGGAGCCATAGCCGTCGGCGCCAATACGTTCGGCAAAGGCGGCGTCCACCGGCGCACCGCCGACGAAGATTTTGACCTGATCGCGCAGACCTGCTTCCTCAATGGCTTTGATGGTGTAGCCCATTGCCCGCATGGTAGTGGTCAGCATGGCCGACATGCCCACGATGTCCGGCTGGTGTTCTTTGATAGCCTCGACAAATTTTTCCGGGGTGACGTTAAAGCCCAGGTTGATGATTTCAAAACCGGCCCCTTCGCACATCATGGAGACTAAATTTTTGCCGATGTCGTGCAAATCGGATTTGACTGTGCCCATCAGGATTTTGCCGGCCAGTTTGGTGCCGCTGGCGGCCAGAAGTGGTTTGATGACTTCCAGCCCGGCAGACATAGCGTCGGCCGACATCAGCACTTCGGGGACAAACATATCGCCGCGCTTGAAGCGCACGCCGACTTCATCCATACCGATGACCAGGCCGTTGTCCAAAATTTCTTTGGGGTCTAAGCCCTGTTCGATTCCTTTTTCGGTCAAACTTTTGGTTTTGTCAGCGTCGCCTTCGAGTACGGCCGTTGACAATCTCTCATAAATTCTACTCATCACGATCCTCCTTAACCCGCTCCTCGGCAGCAGCCAAAACCGCCTCAATGGCAGCTTTAGTTTCCGGCTTCACAGGAGCCGGGGTATGTGTCGCTAAAATATCATGGGTGCGGGCCACAACCCGGTCGCGCATCGGCAAGCTGCCCATCATTTCCCATTCTTCATAATTACGCCGGTCGCACAGCTTGGGATACCAGAATTCCGTCTTGTAATGATCCCGTGTGTGCTGTTCGCGCAGATAATGACCGTTTGGTCCAACGTTGTTGATCACACCGACGGCCAGCGTTTCGTCGTTGACCTCGATGCCCCGCGTGATGCGGCGGGAATAGCCGATAGACTCATCCATCATTACCGTCTGGAAAATCGAGCCAGTGAGGCCGCTTTCAGTGTAGCCGACGTCGTGGCACAAGTCGCCTCCGCTGAGGGCTGAGAAGAAGACTGACAGTGAGCCTTCAATGGCTGCCTGCTCATCCAGCGTTTTGGAATCGGTACAGCCGCCGGTTTGCCAAAGCGGCAGCCCGGCAAAATGGGCCAGTTCGGTGTGGCCGGCCATCATCAACGACAGTTCTGGCGCACCGTAAGCCAGGATCATGGCGCTCATGTCCATGACGGAGAGCACGCCGCCCATGAAGAAGGGCAGACCAGGCCGAAGGGCTTGAGCTACGACCAACCCCATCCACGATTCGGCGGCGGCTTGAATGATGATGCCGGCCGGTGTGATGGGTGCGGTACCGCCGGCCAATGGACATGGCGTAAAGATAACGGGCACGCGATGTTTGGCGCAGAAGATGAGCTTGTCCAGCGCCTCTTTGGTGCTGACCAGTGGCGAGAGTGGTTCGCAATAGTGGACGTAATTCGGCCGTTTCTCGAATGCGTCTTGCCCGCCGGCTTCGGCGATGGCGATTTTGTGGATGTCTTCGGCGTCGTCTTTGCCGTAGGACCAGGCGACGATGGGTTTGCTGGTGTGCGGGAACATCTCGGCGAATTCGTAGGAGGCGGCTAGGTCGGGATGGACATCGCTGATCGTGCCCAGGGATTCGCAGAAGTCGATGTTGGGCAGGGCGTCGCAGACGGTGGCGACAATGCGGGCGTCATTACGGATGTACGGCCGTCTCTTCAACGTCTCAATGTCAATAAAATT
>JBNKZT010000574.1:1950-2948 GCA_050301775.1 Promineifilaceae bacterium (SeqCode) | reverse complement strand
GGCGTAGCGGGCGGCGGCAGAATGAGCGTTTGCCCGATTTGCAGCAGTTCCGGTCGGGCCTCAGGATTCAAGGCTGCAATTTCTTCCGTCGTCGTCTGGTTTTGGATGGCAATGCCCAACAGGGTATCCCCTTCAACAATCGTGTAAATGATGGGCGTCGCTGTTGGCGTCGTGGTGGCAGTTGGCAAAGGTGAAGGTGTGGTCTGGATAACGGCCGTTGTCGGCACGGCCCGCGTCACCAAAGCCACGCCAATCGGCAGCGTCGGCGTGGCCTGGGCGAAAGGTGTTTCAGTTACCACAGCTTCAGGCGAACGACAGCCCACCAAAATCAACAGTAAAATGAGTAAAAAGAGCCAATTCATAAATCGCATAAATAACAAACCGTGAGTATAACGATTTTCGGTATCCGGGCGAACCGCATACGTGATGCCTGGTATCTCATTCACACGTTTTGTGGGGAAACGGCCGTACCCTGTTGTTTGTTGATGGGTAATTGATGGGGAACAACAGTGCCCTCATTCGCATGTTTTTTGTGCGGGAACGGTCTGACTTTGTGATACAATCCTGGCCGGTTGTTCGTTAAAAATTGAGAGGGATGGGGGAACGGCCGTGTCTGCGGGTGACGTACAGTACTTCGGCAAGCTCAGCACAGGCTCTGGCCGGGCAGGCGATTGCCGTGCGGGTGACGGGCGACCCGGACCCGACGAACAACGGCCTGTTTTACCTGCACAATGACCACCTGGGCAGCGTGAGGGCGATGAGCGACGAGAATGGCGACCTGGTGCCGGACAGCACGGCCCGCTACACGCCCTTTGGCGACTGGCGGACGGAGCCGGGGACAAACCCGGAGATAACCGACCGGGGCTACACCGGCCACAAAAGTAACAACAGCGGCGCCAACGACCTGGGGCTGATATACATGAACGCGCGCTACTACGTGCCCGGCATAGGCCGCTTTGCCAGCGCCGATACGATTGTGCCCAATCCGGCCAACCCTC
>JBNKZT010000574.1:0-1940 GCA_050301775.1 Promineifilaceae bacterium (SeqCode) | reverse complement strand
TCTGGCCGGGCAGGCGATTGCCGTGCGGGTGACGGGCGACCCGGACCCGACGAACAACGGCCTGTTTTACCTGCACAGCGACCATTTAGGCAGTACCAGCGCGATGAGCAACAGCAGCGGGCAGTTGGTGGGCGAGGTAACCCGCTACTACCCATTTGGCGACTACCGCAGCGGCGGGCCAAACGCCATAACGGACAGGGGCTTTACCGGCCAAAAAGAGAACATGGACCTGGGGCTGTACTATTACAACGCGCGTTATTACGTGCCTTATCTTAACCGCTTCATATCGGCCGATACCATTGTACCAGATCCATCTAACCTCCAAAGCTTTAATCGCTACGCTTACGCTCTCAACAATCCTGTCAGATACCGGGACCCATCTGGACACTGTGTTGTACTAATCAATGATTACGGTGAATCTTGCTATAACGAATCGGTAAATCATTTCAAACAGGGCACAGCTTTCCAGAACAAATATGAAGTTGCCATCGCCAACTATATCATGAGCGGTAATGAAAGTGATTTGGCGACGCTTTCAGAACTTCAAAGTGTAACATTTGCGGACAAATTCATTATCAGAATGTCTGAAGCCGCATACTCGCACGTAGCTGGTGATGGCAGTGTGGCGGCGATTGATCAAGCCGTATCGGGCCTTCAAGCTGCAACGCTGACGGCAGCCGGGATGGCTACTGATAAAATAGCAACAGGAGCATTAACACGCTTGTGGAATGCGGGGGCAAATCTGTGGAATAGGGGGAAAAGTTGGTTTAATGATACCTTTCAAGGGCAATCGCCAGAAAAGGCATTAACAACTACACCTTCCATAGCACCTGGTTCTCAAGAACACCACCCACCGGGATGGAACGAGAATTGGGAATGGAGGGGATCGAGCTCAAGAGGACAAGGGATGCGCTGGTGGGATACCGAAGGAGGCGAATGGCGTTGGCATCCAGCAGACAAGTGGCACCCATCTGGTCACTGGGATTACAATCCATGGAGAACTTGGAATGATGCATGGCAAAACATACCAGAGACGCGTATAAGTCCTCCAGTTGCTCCGTAATAAAGGTGGTGAAAATAATGGAACAAATTCATGTTGACTACTATGAAGGCGCATTTGGCAATACGATAAGAATTGCTACCAGTAAAACTGAGCCGCTAATTTTCTTGAAAGAACTGTTCGCACGTCTATCACGGGAACATCAACTTGAAATTGAAATGTCAAATCTAAAAAACGTTAAAGTAACTGGTTTGCACTCCCTATGCTTGCGGCAAGTCTCCACGGAATTTGAGTTGGGAGGGAATATAACTGTGGAAACTCCACACGATTTTGTTTGGTCAAGATCTAAGGAAGGATGGAAAGAGTGTGAGGAGTTAGTTGCTGGACTCTTAACTTCAAGTGAATCTGGCCACCAGTATTTAACGTCGGAATCTTATGATGAGGTTTTAGTGGTGGTCTCATTTAACGAGTCTAAGTAGGTTTTGGTCAAGCACTTTGTTGGGCTTCGCCCTGATATGTTCCCTGCGCTGCGTCGAGGTCTTCCAGGAGATCTGTGCCCAGTTTTCAACTGCGCGCGCTCTCTTCGACTTTCAGCCGTTTTCATTGGCATCAATGTTCTTTCTTTTGGCATTGCCCAAAAGAAAGTACCAAAGAAAAGGCTAGGCTCCCCACCCCTGGCTGACTTAGTGCAAAGGGATTTGCTCTTGTGGCTGCGTCGTTTGTCCCTGCTCTGGACAAGCTTTGTCAAGTCCCAAATGTAAATATATCTTCCCCGCTGGAGAGTGGTCTTCTAATTTTGTTGCTGGGGCCTATCGCTGGGGTCGGCGTCGCCGCCGCGCCCCTTTCATTTTGATTAGAGGGGAAGGTACCTCAAGGGAACGGCCGTATCTCATTCTCACGGGTTTTATGGAGGGAACGGCCGTACCCCATTGTTTGTTGA
>JBNKZT010000573.1:0-2953 GCA_050301775.1 Promineifilaceae bacterium (SeqCode) | reverse complement strand
ATCTCGGTATCCGGATGATCTGTTGCCCAATATCGTAAAGCAAAGGCCAGCAGTTGGGCCATGTGCCGCCGGTGGCCTGACACCAAATAGTAGGCATCGCCATGCGACGCGGCCACAATGGGTTGCCAGTTGTCCAAGCCGCGCTCAGAAAGTTGTAATGTCAATGTGGCCAGAGATTCCAGGTCATAGACCGTTCTCATTTGCGCAGGATGAGGTTTCAGGAGTTTGATAGCTGCTGTTGGCATGAAAAGTCTCCTTATGATGGGTATATAAAAGGAAAAGCGTGCGGCCGTGATCAGGCAAGTATTAGCCAGCAACCACGGCCGCACCAAACAAAGAGGAGGAGAGAAGATGAAGGCTACAGTTTTTGTAACAGGCGTATGTCCCGTTCGTCGTCAATTAGCAGCCGGTCGCCGGTGTCCACTAGCCTGTCCTGAGCGAAGCCGAAGGATAATGGCATCCGTCCACTGCGTTGGTGGCAAGGTATTGTAGTCGTAACTGGTCTCGATTCGGGCGATGGTCAGAAAACCAATAAAGGCCGGGTGGGTTACCCGGTCGCCAACCTTCAGTTGCTTGAAATCGTCTTGAGTCACGATATGACGCTCCTTTGCCAAGATTACTGACACTGTTTTGGGCGAATCTATTCCCCATAATTGGCGCGTTAGCGCCCCCAAGCGAGGCTTGTGCATTCAGTATCACGACGCCTTATAATTGACATGGTACCAACCAATGAACGAACCAAACGTTTTGCTGAAAACCCATCGTTTTCTCCGTCACGTCGAGGGCCTCTGGGGACAGCGGGTGACCCGTCTTTACACCGACGCTCACAACACCCTGCTGCCTTACAAAGTGCTGGCACCTTTCCAGCGCTTCACTCTGGAAGTCGGCGATTTTGTGGTGCATCCGGACCTGGTAGGACAACTGAGTGATGGCGAAACCGTCTTTGCGATCGAGGCTAAGGGCGAAATTGACTTACTCAAAGGGTTAGCCCAGGCCGAGATGTACCAAACAGGCTTTCACTTTGCTTTCCTGGCTGCTGACGCAGCTGCCCTGAGAGAAGGTCTGATTGCTTTCGCCCGGCGCAAAAACGTGGGCATTTTGGCCGTGGGTGAGGATGTCACCGTCGTCCACCTCCCTGATGCCCATATGCCTTTGCTGACCACTTTCCGCGCTATCGCCCGCCAGATGGATGGCGTCATTCAGATCGCTGACAGCGAGACGTTTACTTACAATATCCCCACTCACTACCTCGCCTGGGCCATCGCCTTACGGCCTGGCATCGCCTATAGCGTCACCGCTCTCCCCGACCAGGTTGCCAACTACCCGATGCCTAAAGACTGGCGGCACGCTTTAAGTGGCGCCCAAAAGCTGGGGCTGGTGCAGATACAAGGGGACGTCAGCCGGTTAACACCGGTGGGTGAGGCAGTCAGAGACATTCTGCCGGACAGCCTGGCGGAGTGGAGTCAGGTGCATCAGAAAGTAGGTGCCCGCGGACAGGGAATCCCCCTGGCCGACTATCTGCCGGCGGCGGCCGCAGCGCTCAAGCTGCTGCTACTTCGAGACCCTATTGTCCGCTTGGTGATTGAAGGGCTAATGACTTTCCCCGGACAAGCATCAAACTTCGCCGAACTGGCCATTGCTTGCGACGCGCTGGATCACGCCCAGGCACCGATCTTTTTCCTAAAACCGGAAGCGGCCGTCCGGCTGATGGATGAGCGAGGGATTTTCCAGTGGCATGAGGCTACCGGCGGGGATTACCGCTCGACAACTTTTTACCAATACAAGAGCATCCTCAAACATGCCGGTATCCTAGCGCCGACGAAACTAGGTGGCGCTACGGCCAAAGGGTACAATCCGTTACAGGATATCTGGGCGTTACGCAGTGCGCAACTGGCTCTGGAAAAGTGAATGATCCTCTCGTCATGTTTGAGTCCGGCTCGCCTGGGATAGCTTAACCGGTTGCCTCCAGTGGTGACCTCGGGGTAGCTTTCTAGTACTCATCGAGCCGGAGAATTACCGTCGCCGACCTATCAGCTTCCGTGATGATCCAGATACGTTCGGTTTCTTCATTTCCGATGGACACATCATAAGCTGAGAGAATACGGTACCCTTCTTTCACGGCGATGTCGTTTTGCCGTCTGTCGAAGTTGTCTAAATTGTCACCCCAGTCGCCTTGCGCATGCCTGGCTAAAAATGGGGCGAAATCCACATTCAACGCAGCTGCACCAGGTGTCATGACCACATGACCCAGCTCAAACAAGGCATTCTGATCGCGCTCGTCGGCAAGGCATATATATAGGAAAAGAGAACCGCTGTTATCTTGCTGTAACTGTGCCTTGAACTGCCAGTAGCGGCGGCGGCCCAAGCCGCGAATGATGACGGTGAACAGCCGTTCCGTCGGGCTGATATCCTTGCCCCCGGCAACGCACATGCCCAACAGATCATGCCAAATGCCCTTATAGTCATTGGGCCAATCTGAGGCGACGGCGCGATGCATCAGATCAATGACGCCATCAGAGGCGGTCACCGGAATCTTGAAGTGCTGTCGGGTAACTTCATCCAGTCCGAGTTGGCTCAGGCGGGCATCCAATAGCAGACCATCCTGCATCATCTCGACCCGGCTGGGGCCAGCGTGAATCACGACGGGTTCTGGCTCCGCAGCGGGTTGGGATGCGGCCGTCCAGTACAAGCCCATCTCGGAAACCTGAACGTCCGGCGGCGCCAGCTTTACCACGTCAGCGTACCCCAACTCTCGGCAAAGGGTATCGGCCGTTTCCAGGATACGTTGGTACCTCGTTTCATCAATCTGGTTGGTAGGGTGGGTGGGGTTCCCTGCGGGGAATAAAAAAGCGGCCACCGTATCGGTGACCGCCTGGTAAGAAAGGTAAGTCTCGCCTCCTACTGTGATGGTGGGTAGAGCGGCGATGTGGTTTTTCAGTTTTTCCATAGTGTG
>JBNKZT010000572.1:0-2957 GCA_050301775.1 Promineifilaceae bacterium (SeqCode) | reverse complement strand
ACCCTTTATGCGGCGGCTGACAAGCTGGTCGATGTAGGTTGTTTTTGACCGCGCCGCACGAAACGCTTATTTCGTTATGGAGAAACATAAACAATGAACCTAGACCAAAATTCGTTTGATGTCATTATTGCCGGCGGCGGCGTGATGGGCTGTGCCACGGCTTACTATTTGTTGAAAATAAATGCCGGGCTGCAAGTGGCCATCATCGAAAAAGACCCCACTTACCGCTACGCCTCGACCATTTTGTCGGATGGCAACGTGCGGATTCAGTTCAATTTGAAGGAGAATATCCAGATTTCGCAGTATGGCAACCAGGTGTTGGCCACGTTTGCCGAGGATATGGCCGTGGGTGAAAAGGTCCCCCATGTGGCAGCGCGGCGGCAGGGGAATTTGTTTCTGGCGGATGTAAACGGCCGTGCCGAAGCCGAAGCAGGGATGAATCTGCAACAAAGCCTGGGCTGCCAGGTCGAATGGCTCTCAGCGGCGGAAATAAGGGCCGCTTATCCAACCTATCAAATTGAGGGCTGTGTGGGCGGTACACTGGGCCGGGAAGATGGCTCAGTCGACCCCCATGCCGTGCTCATGGGCTACAAAGACAAAGCGATTGCCCTGGGTGCGCATTACATCCAGGCCGAAGTGGCCGAACTGCTGACCGACGTCAAACAAGTCAGCGGCGTACGGCTGGCTTCCGGCGATATTTTGTACAGCAGCACTGTACTGAACGCGGCCGGGGCCTGGGGGCGCGGGCTGGCGCTGACGGCCAGTGTCGATTTGCCGGTGCAGCCGGTGATGCGCCAGGTGTACATCGTGGAAACGCCGTTCAACCCGGAGGGCTTTTTGCCCAGCCTCTTTTTGCCGACAGGTTTGTACCTGATTCACGAAAATGCCGGCCATTTTGTCATCGGCAAATCGCTGCCCGACGATCCGATTGGCTTTGATTTCAGCGTGAAGCAGCAGCGGTTTATTGATTTGCTGTGGCCAGAACTGGTCGAGTATTTGCCGGCCTTTGAGCGGCTCAAGGTGACGGGCGGCTGGGCCGGACTGTATGCAGTCAACACGCTGGACGGCAATGCGATTTTGGGTGAGTGGCCCGAGATGGCTGGTCTGTATCTGGCCAATGGCTTTTCCGGGCATGGCTTCCAGCAGTGTCACGCGGTAGGCCGTTACCTGGCGGAGATGATTTTGGGCCTGGAGCCAGCGCTGGATTTATCGGTATTTACGCCAGAACGCATTCTGGAAAACAAGCCGATTTTCGAGAGTACGCATCGGCTGATTTGAAGTAGAATAGTGTTATAAAAGTGGATCCACGAAAGAGAAGGAGTTTATCATGTTTGTGAGAGAGTTTATGACTTCTGAATTGATTACGATTACCCCGGATACGGCCGTGCCCGCGGCCCTGCGTCTGATGGGCGAAAAGAAAATCCGCCGCCTGCCGGTGGTGGACAACCACGGCAAACTGGTCGGCATCGTTTCTGACAAGGATTTGCTGCACGCTTCGCCGTCGCCGGCCACGTCGCTGGCTATCTGGGAAATTACGGATTTGATGGCCAAACTCAAGGTAGAAAAGGTGATGACCCGCAGCGTCATTACCGTCACGGAAGATACGCCGCTGGAGGAAGCAGCGCTGCTCATGGCCGACAAGCGTATTGGCAGTTTATTGATTATGCGGGACAAGAAGCTGGTGGGTATCATCACCGAATCGGATTTGTTCCGGGTGCTGCTAGATTTACTGGGCGGGCGGCGTCCAGGTGTGCGGATAACGGCGGCGGTGGCCGATGCCAAGGGGACGCTGGCAAAAATAACAAATGCCATTTTTGCGGCCGACGGCGACATTGTCGGACTGGGCGCGCGGGAAATTCCGGGCGGCGGCGACTTGCGCTGGGAAGTGATGCTTAAGGTGCAGGATGTAGCCAAGGATAAATTGGTTGAGGTTATCCAACAGGAATCGGCTGAATTGATTGACGTTCGCGAAACATCAGTTTAGTCGAGGCGATACACTGTGAACGATGTGAAACAGGCAAGACGCAGAAGTATTCTACGTCTTGCCTGTTTTATGGATAATAGTTTGGCTGTTGGGAAACGGCCGTTTCGTCTAGTGAAGGGTCTGGTTAAGAATAGTCAGATGCGTTTCATTCCTGATTGCTGCTAAAGTTCACGGGACCAAGAACAAAAACAACAAACTGAACTAAAATATGTAAACTTCTCATGGAGGGGGCACAGATGGATCGAACCCGTAAAATTTTCTTAGTCATCACCTTTATCATTTTCATTGTTGTGGTTCCCAGCCTGATTGCCACAAGTTTACAGACCAAGAGCGAACGAAGTGTTCAAGCGACAAGCGAAATCCTAAAAACTTTGTATGATGCTTGCCTGGCTTCTAAAAACACAGGCGATTTACAAACCGCCTTTGATAAGTGCAGTCAGTTGGTTTCGTTAGCGCCGAACTATGATGATGGACAGTCACAGTTAATTGAAATCCGCGAACATCTGTTGGCTAATTACTACGCTGCCGGAGTTGCCGCATTCAATCAAGAGTTGTGGGGGGAGTCTGTTACCTGGTTCGATAAAGTACTCAAATTTGACCTTTCTTACCGCGATACGGCTGATTTAAGAGCTGAGGCCATTGCCCGCAGCGGAACGCCGACACCCGTAGAAAACAAAGTTATTTCATCTCCAACAAGAGAAGTAATGCCCACAATTACTCCTATTGCGAACATGCTTGATATCCTTCCCATGGAAGGGCCAGTTGCCTATTATCCTTTCAACGGAAACAGTCTGGATGAAAGTGGGAATGGAAATAACGGCAAGGTTAATGGTGCTACTTTAACCGACGATAGATTTGGTAACGTAAATAAAGCATATAGTTTTGATGGAGTAAATGATTATATTGAAGTATCAAATACCCCCCTGTTAGATTTGCCCAATGTAGGAACGGTATGTGCATGGTATCTGTTTCA
>JBNKZT010000571.1:0-2959 GCA_050301775.1 Promineifilaceae bacterium (SeqCode) | reverse complement strand
GTGCGGGTTAACTTACTGGCTTCGCTTTCGTTAACCGCTTTTACGATACCGAAATCCACCAGGACGATGGCGCCGTCTTTTCGGAACATGATGTTATCCGGTTTGATATCCCGGTGAACCAGGCCGCGCTCGTGGGCATAGGTCAGCGCATCACCAATACTCGTGGCAATGCCGAGAACTTCGTCAAGTTCCATCTGACGGCCGGCATCGTTCAATCGTTTCAACCGCTGCTGTAAGGTTTCGCCGGGAACAAATTCGAGAACAATGTAATACGTGCCGCCATCGTTGTTGTAATCGTGAACCTGGATGATATGGGGATGACGCAGTTGGGCCACGGCCGTTGCTTCAGCTTCAAAGCGACGTACAAATTCCGGATTCGAAGAAAGATGGGAATGGATCAATTTGATGGCCACCACTCGCCGGAGATTGGAATCGTTGGCTCTGTAAACGGCCGACATACCGCCTTGCCCCAATTCGCTTTCAATTAAATAACGCCCAGATAATGTTTTACCGATCCAGGTTGGTTGTGTCATACTCTCTCCTAAAAATGGCGGGGATGAAGGGATTAGGGGATTCATCTATAGAAATCCCTTAATCTCCCCATCCCCGCTAAGTTGTGATGGCTCATCGCCTATTATGCTTTATGGAATTATCTCAATTGGTTGATGACCAATTATTGTCGTTGGTGGTTACTTCTTGCCTTACGAGGGATATACCCAATGATAAGTTTATCCAAAAAAGTACAGATAGGGTAATCATATCCGGATTAAATTGGGCCTGGATGAGATAGGCTGTGGTTGAACTCAGGATCGCCGCCAGCAGCAATCGGGTGTCAGTGCGGCTTGTCTGACGGAATCGAGCCAGCAGCAAGGCATAAAAACGGCCGTTCATCCACAAAAAAGCCAACAGCCCGGGCAGGCCAACGGCCGTTGCCAAATACAGCAGTAAATTATGCGGGTCAGGCAGATGACGTGTGTAGGGGCCGGTAATGATGCCTAAATGCTGCTGAACGGCCGTTGCATACGTTTCCGGTCCATAACCCAGCAGCCACCGGCCGGAAATCAACACCAGCGCATCGGCCCAGGTCGATAGGCGCGCGCTGTCAGAAAACGCGCGAATCCGCCCTAAATCAGGCCCGGTTTGTAACGTGGGAAAAACCATCCAACCACGCTGGCTAATGACCGCCAACCCGACGACACCCACGATGAGGAATAGTGCCAACCCACCCAGCCAAAACCGGCGGCGGCGTGCCAAAAGAGCCGCGAATAAAACCATGCTGCCCAGAAACCCCAGCCATGCGCCGCGCGCCAGCGTAAAAAACAAACAGCTTACTTGCAGTCCTAAAATGATACCAAACGCAATCTGTCGCCTTCGCTGGTTTGCAGAATGATGTTGGATCAGGTGGAGCAGCGTAAACGGAATAACCATCGCCAGATAACCACCCAGGTACAAGGAACGTCCCAAAGTCGCATGAACCGGCGAGACCGAATCATGCGACCAAACAAGCGGATCCAAACCTATGAATTGAATGATGCCGTACAACGACACCGGCACACTGCTAATGAGGATAACGCGGATCAACTGCTCAACTTGCCGCTGCTCTTGCAAAGCAGTTGTTAGCAAAAAGAAAAAAAGGAGAACGGCCAGGGTCAGTAATGCGCCATGAGGATAGGCATCGCCCCACAGGCTGGCGCGAATGTCGATGGATACGGCCGTTGCCAACCCCACAATTACCCCATACACCACAACCGGCGCCGCCAGCGGATTCCCTCGCCACCACCGTGCCTTGCCTTCGCCCGGCCACACTGCCACGCCAATCATACCCAGGACAATCAGTTGAAAAAGCAAGACTTTGCCCGACTCGAAAGGATCATTTAACGCCAGCGGATTGAAGAAAAGGGGCAGAAAAAACGCCACCAGCCATCCCCCTCGTTCCAGCCAGCGGCGCTGTGTTTTGGACATGGGATGATTGGGATGGGTTACGCTTGCCCTGAGCGACGTCGTAACGGCCGTTTCCGTCCCAACGGATGATCAGCTACCAAAACCAGACCCAAAACTGCCCCCAAGCCCAACCAAAACGTCGTCAAACCAATCGCCCCCAACCCCGGTCTCTCGTTCAACGAAGCACTACCCGACGCAGTTCGTGTGCTGGTTGGCTTTGGAGCCGGTGTATTCGTCGGCTTACTTGGCGAGCCTCCCCCGTTTGATGATGGAGCAGGTGTATTCGTGGGAATCGGCGTCTTCGTCGCTGTCGCCGTTGGCGTGGGCGTAGGCGGAAACAGTGGCAAGATGCATTGATTATAAACAGACCGTCCAGCACTGCTGCGCAGCAAAATATTTTGATAATAAGCCGCATCAGAAGCTGGAATACGCCCCGTTTCAATAGGCTGCCGCCCGGCCACATCATAACGCAGCCGGCTGCCTCTCGCCAATGGCGTCAGTTCGTCACGCTCCTCGGCCCGATAGCGACAGTCGCCCTCATAACAGGCCACGGCAATCGTTCCACCCTCCGGCTCATACTGCACCGACATACAGGAACCGGACACTAAAAAGCTGACCCGCGTATCTTCAATGGGCGAAACGTCAGCCCCGTTTTCGTAAGCGCCGGTCTCCAGGAAAATATCGCTGCCTTCGTACAAAATCAGGCTGATGCCCGCTTCAGCCGCCGAATCGCTGGTGATGTTTTCAAACTCTATTTGCGTGTCAGGCTGGGCAAAAATGAGCGCATCCTCCTCGATAACACTGACATCATTGTTCAAACTCAACTGCACAAATTCCGATCCGGCTTCAATCGGATCGGCCAGGGTAAACGGCCGTGGCTCACCCGCACCAAAAAAGACACCGATCTGATTGGGGATGAGCGTCGGGCGCGGCGTGGGTGTGGGGGTCTGAGTTGGCGTGGGCGTTGGGGTATAGGCGGCAACAACGGCCGTTTGCGCGGCCGCGGCTTCGGCCGTTC
>JBNKZT010000570.1:0-2970 GCA_050301775.1 Promineifilaceae bacterium (SeqCode) | reverse complement strand
TCATCGCGAAGACCCCGCAGGGCCGTGACGGCCGCAGTGGGTACGGCTGCGGCCTGCTCAAATGTGAGATTGGCCGGTTTCAGTGCAAACTTGTCTTCTCCAGCACACACATACTCGGCGCAAGTGCCCGTGCATGCGCCAAACACCTCATCACCTGGCTGAAACTGCTTTACGTTTTTGCCCACCGCCTCAACCCGCCCGGCTATGTCCCCGCCGGGTATCGCGTGTTTGGGTTTGAGCAGCCCATACCCCATCAAGCGCACCAAAAACGGTTCTCCTTTCACGAGGGCCTTGTCACCAAAATTGATGGATGCTGCCTGAATTTTCACCAAGACATCGCCGTCGCCGGGGATGGGCTTTTTCACTTCTCTTAATTCCAGAACATTTGGTGGTCCGTATTTTGTATGTACAATCGCTTTCATTTGGTTAACCCTCTCTAATCGTTGAATGTTACGTCATCAGGATAACCGCCAGGAGGGATGCGTGTCATACCCCGAAAGTGTTAACCCGGGTGTTAATCAGAATGCAGCTGGAAATAAAAAACGAGCTGGTCAATACCACCAGCTCGTCCATCGCGTCGGTCGGATTAACAATCCGACTTACATTTGTATTAAATAGAGGGCAAGACTCCCAAATCCCTGGCCCTGGCCACCGCCTGAATGCGGCTGTTAACCCCCAACTTGCTATAGATGTTTCGCGTATGCGCCTTGACTGTATTCAGCGCCAGGAAAAGCCGGTTAGCGATTTCCTGGTTCGTCAACCCTTCGGCAATGAGTTGCAGCACTTCGAGTTCGCGGTCGCTCAGCGGCTCAATCCAGTCAAGTGCGGGATTTTCAGGTTGTGGCGAAACGGTCTGTTCCGGCCCAGAAACCGGAAAAGCCGCTAACAACCGGCGCACATAGTCCGGCGCAATCTCTTGAGCCAGCGCTTCGTAAAGCAGACGAGCCATCTGCGGCCCTTCATCCACAAAGGTACGAGTGAAGTCGCCCGGTTCGGCTAAAGCGAACGCCTTAGTCAACAGTTGCACAGCCCGTTCCCTTTCACCGTGCGCATGGCAAGCAACCGCCTCCAGCGCCATTACTTTGAGTTGTTCATTCGGCCATTTCTTCGCTTCTGCTTGTTGGCGCAATGGCTCCAGCACCGCTAGAGCCGCAGAGGCGTCCCCTTGGGCCAGGTGAACTCGCGCCTGACTGCGGGGGATTTCATGATTCTGTGCCAACTCAGCGGCGGCTGCCGGTTTGCCCTGGGCAAGCAGCAGTCGCACCTGAACAGCCGCAGCCTTTGGTGCCTGGTATACGAAATTATGGTGGCTTATGGATTGATGGACCTCTGCCAAAAGAGCAGCTGCATCGGCCAATTTTCTCCAGGCCAATTTCAGGCAGACAAGAAACAATTTGCCTTCTACGAATATGTCATAATGCTCTTTATATGGCTCCGCTTCCTGGAGGGATTTTTCAGCATGATGTTGCGCAGCATCCAAATCATTCCATTCATACCAAATACGGGCCAGACAAAGATGCACATGGACTGCAACCGGAACAGGCAAGTTACCAATCATTTCCAGAATATGTTCGTAGGTTTCAGCCGCCTGATGCAGCTGATTTTCCGAAAACTGTATGTTGCCCAGACCGGTAGCAGCCAATATCTGGGTATAGAAATTCCCCGACGCCTTGCTAATTGCTATCGCTTCGGTAAAGGCCTGACTAGCAGCAGCTCGATTTCCTTGAAATTCATAGGCAGCGCCTAATTTCCAGGTCGTGGCCGTGCGGAATGTTAAATTGTCCGGGTGTAAATGCGCCAGGGCGCGCTGCGATTGGGTAAGGATGGTTTCTGTCTGGCGATGACCAACAGCAATATTGGCCCGCGCATTGGCGATACGCCCAATTAGATCTTTGGTTTTTCTGTCTAATTTAGCCCCATCCAGGGCGGATTCAGCGGCCTGTAGCTTTTCTTCTACACGAGCTGTTTGGCCGGCAGTCAGTTCAGCCATCGCATACGTTACCCATAATGAGGGGTGGGCATCCAATACCGTCGCTGACAGCGATGCCAGCCAATTCAGAATAGGGGTCGCCATGCCGCGAAAGTAAAGCGGTATCCCATTGCCTTCAATCAAGCGCTCGGCGCGCCCAATATCATTGGCGGCGGCGGCATGTCGAAACGCTTCAAGCGCCAACCCATGATCTTCAAACCAATCACTGGCGTGTCTATGCAGTTCGGCCACATCTTCCCCATTTTCTGTGATAGACGTAAATATGTGGCGGTATGATTGCTGACGCAATAAATCAGCAAAGAGATGATGATACCGATACCATCTCCGATCTTTATCGAGAGGGACAATAAATAAGTTGGCGCGATCTAAAATCTCCAGTGTCGCCTGACCGTCGTTCTGGCCGGTGAGGGCATCACATAAGGAGCCTGTGAGTCGGTCGAGAACGGCCGTTTTCATCAAAAAAACCTGTATCTTCTCAGGCTGCTGTGCCAGAACTTCTTCAACCAAATAGTCCAATATAAAGCGATGGCTGCCGGTGAAGGATTTAATGAATGCGGCCGCATCATTGCTGCCTTGCATGGAGATGGCAGCCAGTTGGAGACCGGTAATCCATCCTTCGGTACGGCTCTCTAAGGCGGCGACATTTTCTGCGGACAATCCCAGACCCATAACCTGGTCGAGAAAATCAGCAGTTTCGGCAGATGTAAAACGCAAGTCCACGGCGCGTAATTCGGTCAATTGGGCACGGGCGCGGAGACGGGAAAGCGGCAGCAGCGGATCTTCCCGTGTGGCAATGACCAGATGCAGCTTAGGCGGACCGTTTTCAATTAAGAAGGTGAGAGCATCATGGACTGGTTGGGCATCAATCAGATGATAGTCGTCGAGAACGAAGACAATAGGGTCAGGGATGGCGGCTAATTTATTGGTAAGTGGTATCAGAATAGCTTCGGTCGGTAGAGACTGCGGGGATTGCAACATGG
>JBNKZT010000569.1:0-2990 GCA_050301775.1 Promineifilaceae bacterium (SeqCode) | reverse complement strand
GGAGGATGGATCAATGAAGTTCTGGATTGCATATCCTCCTCTAGAAAGCCCAAAAGGCGTACCACTGCTCTCACAGAACAGGCAGTTCCAGTGGTTCACTTCACCTACATTTATTTATCCAATGGTGCCTGCTTCTGCTAGAAAAATGAGCATCACATCTCGATTGGTGGCGCCAACAGCTTTCATCAGGCCAATCTCGCGGGTGCGCTCGTAGATTGACATCACCATTGTGTTGGCGATGCCAAACGCGGCCACAATCAGTGCCAATCCGCCGATGCCGCCGACGATGGCCTGAATGACCAGAAACACGGTGTTGATGCTACGCAGCACGCTTTGCATTGAGAAGACAAAAAAGCCCTGAGCGGTGATGGCTTGTTCAACGGCCGTTGCCACATCCGGCGATTCAACTTTGACAAGGACCTGACTGTAACCATCCCGATTGATATTGGGCCGTTGGCCGGTGGCCCAGGCATTTAACTCTTCGACATTGCGCAGCGGCATGTAAATCGAAAAATCACGTTCGCCGTTTGAGGCTTCCATGACCCCGACCACACGCAGTCGCACCGTTCGCTCAATCGGTTCCTGACTGTCGGCAGAGAAGCGTGTGAGCACCAGTTGCAGCGTTTGGCCCTGCAAATCCAACGATTCGCCTGCCGGTTCGCCCGTACGCGGATTAAAGAAATTGTCTCCAGCCTGTGCGCCGACTAAAATCTGCCAGGGGCCGATATTATCGACGCCACTTTCCATGTTCAGGTCAAACTGGCGCAGGGCTGTGGGTTCAACGCCTTGAATATTGGTAAAGCCGGTGAAGCGGTTGAGTCGTAGTTCTGCGGAGGTTTGCAGTCGAGCCAGGGGGGTAACGGCCGTTACTCCCGGCAGCTCCCGAAACCCATCCAGCGCCCGATCATTCAACACCAGATCACGCTGAATGTTGCCGCCACCGGCAAAAAAAATGTCGCCGGGCGCGTTCACCGTCATTTCCGTTAAATCGCCCGCTTCGTTAAAACCGGCCAGTGCGGAACGCTGTAGGCCGGCACCCAAAGACATGAGCAAAATAACAGCAGCCGTGCCGATAAAAACCCCGGCCGAAGTCATCAGCACACGAAACTTCATTCGCAGCAGGTTGTTTTTGACGAGTCGTAACAGTTCAATAAAGCGCATAGGTTAAGAAAATTGCAAGTTGCAAGGGTGCAAGTTGCAAGGTATTAGCTGCCCAATCCTAGCATTCCTTTGACAAATCGCCAGACCTTGTCCATGAATGTTTCTGCACCATCGTCGGTTTGGGGTTGAGATGGATCGCCTGCTGCACCTGCTTCAAATTCTTCAGGCACAATAGGTTCCTCGACCTCAACGGTGAGTGTTTCTTCGTAGATTTGCGGCTGGTTGAAGTCGTCCAGGTAGTTGACGGTGACGATGACGTTCAGCGTGCCGCTGTTGGTGGGGAATGCCAGGGCATCCAGCGAACCGGACGTACCACCGTCGAGCGGTCCCACGTAAATCGTATTGTTTTCCAGGTCCATGTCCGGGCTGGTAATGGCTAATGTGCTCACATTTAGCAGCGAACGGCCGATATTGACCACTTCTACCGGCAGGTCCAGCGATTCTCCTACCATGCCCACACTGACCGGGCGGTAAAAGTTGACCTGAAGCTGGGGCTGTTTTTCTACCAGCAGATTGATCACTTGAGAGGTGGTGATGGGCAGGCCGTCGCTGCCGTCGTAGGAGAGATCGATGGGCAGGTTGTAGACGCCGGAAACGGCCGTTCCGGCCACCAGCAGCGTTTGTTTCACTTCCACTGTTTTCCCGATGTCAATTGACTCGACATAACGCACGTTGCCGGCATTGATCAGCGCAAATGGTTGCAGCTTGCTGCCGTCGGGTCCGCCCAGTGTGATGATCACATTTTCGGTGTCGGCATTGCCCACATTCGTAAAGTCGAGCACCAGGTCAAAGATAGCACCCGGTTCCAGCGCCCCGGTTGGCTCGACATTGTAAGTGGTGAGCACCAGGCGCGGCTGTTCCGGTCCGGGTGTGGGCGTGGTGGTGACATCGCTGACGGCCAGCCCGACACTTTGTTTGGTGTTGTAGGAACGGCCGTCTAAATCAAAATAGTCGATGTTGAAGTTGAGATTTTGCGGTCCGTCCGGCGCATTGGGGCTGAGGATTAGCGGCACCGTCACCGTGATGGTCTCTTCCACGCCGATGCGCGGCACAATGCGCACATTGCTGCCGGAAGCAGGCACGGCGATGTCGGTTGATTGCAGTTGCAGCGTAACGTCGATAGCTGTCCAGTTGCCCAGGTTGCTGATGGACATGGTCAATTCAAACGGATCGCCGGGCAGGGGGACAGCAGGACTGCTGCCGGCGGATTGAATAGCCAGTTGGGGTTGGCCGAAGATGTAAACGGCCGTTGCCGTCGGCACTGGTGTCTCGGTGGGAACGGGCGTTGGTGTCGGCCCATAAATTTCAAAAACACCCTTCGCTACATCATTTGAGCCATCCTGATTGCCAAGCCCTACCTGAATATTGTAGGTGCCGGTGTCCAGTCCTGGCGGCACAATCCCGGTCACCACTTCGTTGTTGACAAATGTACTCTGAATCACGCCAAAGCCGACAATGCGAATCACAGTGCCGCTGGTGAAATTTTCGCCATAGACCGTTAACACGCCGCCGGTTTCATTGGACATACGCCCCGGTTCAATAGCCGAAATTTTGACACGAGGCAGTTTGGTGGCTGTTGGGATTGGTGTAAATGTGGCCGTTGGGGTGATGGTTGTGGTTGGTGTGATTTGGGCAGCAGCGGAGAGGGTGTAGGGTTGTGCAGGGTGTGGTGGGAAGGAAACGGCCGTATTCTCTTCCTTACTGTTTCCCCCACGAACCATAGCCACACGTCCTGTGCGAACCATTTCCTCAATCCCAAAATTGGAAAGCAGCTTAATCATCGAATCGACCTGATTTTCCTTGCCGGTAATCTGGATAATCAGTGAATC
>JBNKZT010000568.1:0-3035 GCA_050301775.1 Promineifilaceae bacterium (SeqCode) | reverse complement strand
AAGCGGCCTGCGAAGACGCCGACGTCATTTACGCCAAATCCTGGGGTCCGCTTATGACCACGCAAGACCCGGAAGAAGGCAAGCGCATTCAGGATATGTACAAGGATTGGTACGTCAACGACGAGTTGATGGCGTTGGGGAAAGATGATGTCATCTACATGCACCCACTGCCGGCCGACCGCGACATTGAAGTTGCCAGTTCCGTCTTGGACGGCCCGCACAGTGTTGTATTCGACGAAGCTGAAAATCGCCTGCACGCCCAAAAAGCTGTTATGGCACTGACAATGAGCTAGAGGATTGAGCGAGAGCTAGAGGAAAAAACGTCTTCCCTCTAGCTCTTTCCTCTCGCTCTAGCATTTGAGGAGATTCCCACTATGAGTAAAAAACTAGCCGTCGTTGCAGTTGGCGGCAATTCACTGATTACTGATAAAAAAAATCCCGACGTACCCCATCAATGGGATGCCGTACGGGAAACGTGCCGCCATCTGGCCGACATGATTGAAGATGGTTGGACATTGGTTGTAACACATGGTAATGGTCCACAGGTCGGTTACATTTTGCGCCGCAATGAGTTGGCGGCGCACGAAGTCCATCCTACGCCGTTGGATGTAATCGGCGCCGATACGCAGGGTTCCATTGGCTATATGCTGCAACAAGCCTTGCGGAATGAGTTGAACACCCGCGGCATTGACAAGCCGGTGGTGTCTGTGGTGACACAGGTGCTGGTAGACCAGGATGATCCCGGATTTAAGAACCCGTCGAAACCGATTGGCGGCTTTTTGGAAGAGGCTGATGCGCGTAAATTCGAGGCAGAAGGCTGGCAAGTGGTGGAAGATGCCGGTCGCGGCTGGCGGCGAGTGGTAGCTTCGCCGATTCCGTTGGAAGTGGTTGAGCAGGATGCGATTCAAACGCTGACGGATGCGGGTAATATCGTTATTGCTGTCGGCGGTGGTGGTATTCCGGTGGTGCAGAACAAGAAAGGGGAACTGCGAGAATTGAGCGGCGTGTATGCAGTGATCGATAAGGATCGGGCGACGGCGCTGCTGGCGGAGCAGATTGGCGCGGATTTATTGTTGATCAGTACGGCCGTTGAACAAGTCGCTCTTAACTTCGGCAAAGAAAACGAAAAATGGCTAGACAGCATGACCCTGGCCGAAGCCAAACAATACCTCGCCGAAGGTACGCATTTTGCCAAAGGCAGTATGGCCCCCAAAATTGAAGCCGTCATCAACTTTCTGGAAAATGGCGGCAAAAAGGCGCTCATCACCGACCCGGCCAACATCGCCCGCGCTTTACGTGGTGAGACAGGAACGTTCATTACACCTTAGTCTTGTAGTCAGGTAGTCTAATAGTCAATTAGTCGAGAGATGACGACTACACGACTACCAGACTACAGAACTACACGACTACCAGACTACAGGACTACACGACTATGGATCACGTTTTACACCTCAAATGCCTCATCTGCGGCAAAGAATATGCCCCGGATGAGATTGAGTACATTTGTCCGGATCATGGCAACGAAGGTATCGTCGATGTACGTTATGATTATGAGTTAATCAAAACACGCATCAGCCGGGAAAGTCTGGCCCAGAATGAGGATTACACCATCTGGCGCTACAAACCACTGCTGCCCATTGAAGCAGACGCGGAACTGCCGCCGCTCTCAATCGGCTGGACGCCGCTCTACGACGCGCCCCGTCTGGCGGTCGGATTGGGTTTGAAGCATGTTTGGGTGAAGGATGACGGCCGTTTACCCACCGCCTCCTTCAAAGACCGGGCCAGCGCCATCGCTGTTGTTAAAGCCAAAGAAAAGAATGCGGCAATCATCACCACGGCCAGCACTGGCAACGCGGCCGCAGCCTTAAGCGGTATCTCAGCCAGCATGGAACAGCCCAATGTCATCTTTGTGCCTGAATCGGCCCCGCCGGCCAAAATCGCCCAACTGCTGGTTTACGGTTCGACGGTGATGCTGGTCAAAGGCACCTACGATGACGCTTTTGAACTCTGCCTGGAAGCGGCGGCCGAGTATGGCTGGTACAACCGGAACACAGCTTACAATCCTTATATGACTGAAGGGAAGAAAACGGCCGTTTACGAAATTTGTGAACAGCTCAACTGGAACGCCCCCGATGTCATCTTCGTCAGCGTGGGTGATGGCTGCATCATCGGCGGGCTGCACAAAGGGTTAAAAGATTTGTTGGCGATGGGCTGGATTGACCACATGCCGCGTATCATTGGCGTACAAGCTGAAGGCAGCGGCTTCATGTATGAAGCATGGCGCGATGGCGAAGATGTCCTGACCAAAGCGCCCGTCTCCGGCAAAACGGTAGCCGACAGCATTAGTGCTGGGCTGCCACGAGATAGGATTAAGGCATTAACGGCCGTTACCGAAACCAACGGCGCCTACATCAGCGTAACCGACAACGAAATCCTAACCGCCATACCGGCTTTGGCCCGTGGCACCGGCGTTTTTGCCGAACCGGCCGGGGCAGCCGCCTACGCCGGGCTGGTAAAAGCCGTCGCCGATGGCTTGGTCAGCGCCGACGACCGCATTGTCGTCCTCAACACCGGTAATGGTCTCAAAGACGTCGCCGGTGCCATGAAATCGGTCGAACTCGTGGGCACAACACCCAACCGCGTCGCCCCCAATCTAGCCGACCTAAAAAGAGTAATGAAAAAAATCTAATTTAATTTGATGCTGATTTTCTCAGATAAATATAGACAAAATCCGCGTTTATCTGCGTCTATCCGCGTCCCATCAGGAAAAATACAATGAGCGATTTAATTGACTTAACCATTCACGACGAGGCCAAACTGGAGCGGGCCATCCAGCGCGCCCGCGAACAAAATATCATCATCCCCACCTTCAAGCAGATGATCGACCCCAGTTTGATACCCGATTCGATCAAGAAAAAACTGGAAGATGTCGGTTTGTGGGATTTGAACCCGTTGAACCTGTTCCGCATCACCTGGCACAACGAACCCAAAGCCAGCGGCGGCAAATTCGGCGGCGTTAACTATCTAGTTCTGCC
>JBNKZT010000567.1:0-3038 GCA_050301775.1 Promineifilaceae bacterium (SeqCode) | reverse complement strand
ATGATGTCGTGCCCGAAGCGGCCGTATTGTGGGCGGAGAAGACGGCGTCACCACCAACAGTCCCCACCACGTCGGCACCTGGGCGCAGAGAGAGGGCGTAAGGCGTGGGGCGTAGCGGCTGGCGTGGGGTGAGCATTTCGTAGGGAGTAACACTGCCATCAGGGCGAACGCCAATTTGCAGGTACAGTTCTGTGCCGTCAAAAACATTGCCAAAGTCGAGATCAGCCATAAACAGGCCGTCGCTGACGGTGAGAACCTGGGTGAGGGTAACGCCAACCTGGCTGGCGATGACCGGATCATCGTGCAAGGCAAAAACGAATTCAAACGCACCATTGGCCGGATTCCCGCTGTCGGTTAATCGGCCTTGATAGGTGATGGCGGTTCCGGTAACGGCCGTTACCCCATCAATCATTTCCCCTGTCTCGCCCCCTGTCTGACCGGCCTCGCCCCCCAAATAAGTTGAACTACCATCTGCCTCAGGTAGTTCGCCGGGTACTGGTTGATCCGGTTCGGAACCCTGACCAAATACAATGGCTGCGCTCAATAATGAAATGAGCAGCATGACAACAACAAATAAATAGATTACTTTACGGTTCATGATTTTTTCCTCGCTGATTATGATTCTTGCTTTTTCCAATACAACAACAATAGGGCATGCCACACACCCATGAACGAAATGTGGCTCATTTTTCCGGCACGAGGGGGAAATTAGCCGGTCATTTGAGTGAAAAATTTCCCAATCCAATGACCGGCTGGATTTGGTGTACAATGGAAATGTAAAAATATTCTATTGCCTCAAAAAAATAAAAATGTAACTTGAGTGACTCCAAAAGTGACAATTACGAACCTGCAATCATTGACATTAGCTGGTGTGCGCCATCGCTGTGCCCAGGAAACAGACCGCTTTTTTAGCCGACTGGAACATGATCCACGCTTCTGTTTTGAACTGTTTCGCCGGGCTATTTTGCAGCGGGATGAATTGGCCTGGGAGTTTGTTTATGCCCAATACCGGCCGTTGGTAACCCGTTGGATTGAGCGCCATCCGGCGCTGCCGATAAGCGGTGAAGAGGCGCAGTTTTTTCTCAATCGGGCTTTTGAGAAGATGTGGCGCGGGCTGACGCCGGAGAAGTTTGCCACGTTTGATGACTTGAAATCGGTTTTGCGTTATTTTCAGATGTGTGCCCACAGCGTGGTGATTGATTTTTTGCGGCGCAAGGAGCAAAAGGCGTTACAGGATAGTGTGGATGAGGCGGATCAGATATTGGTGTCGGGGGAAACGGCCGTTGAAGACCAACTCACGATTGAACTGGAAAAACAAAATTTGTGGGACTGGCTAGATGGGCAGTTCAACGATGAAAAAGAACGACTGGCCATCTACGGCATCTTCGTATTGGGATTGAAACCGAATGAAGTCGTGGGGGAATACGGCCGTGTCTTCAGCGACGTCAAAGAAGTATACCGGGCCAAAGAAAACGTTGTTGCCCGCCTGCGCCGCAGTGACGAATTTAACGAAATGTGGGGGGATACCTGAAAAATGGCCCAAACATCGTTTATAGGGATAGAAGAAACGAGGAGATGGAGAAAAGCGCATGGAAAACATTGAAAAACGACTGGTGGCGCAGCTTTATCGCATAACTTGTCCTACCGCAGACGAATTAGGCGATTATCACCTGCACCTCATGACTGGCAGCCAGAAAGATGCTGTCCAGCATCATGTGCAAAGCTGTCCCCACTGCCAGGCCGAATTGTCCCAATTGCAAGCCTACTTGACCGATCTGGCGCCCGATGTCGAACACAATCTGAGTGAGCGCATTCAAATTTGGATTGCCCGGCTCATTCCGGCCGGCACAATGGGCGGCGGAATGCCGCAGCCGGCGCTGGCCCTGCGCGGCCAGGACGATGGCCCGCTTATGTACGAAGCCGGCGACGCCCAGTTGACCCTGGAAGTACAAGACGATCCCGAAAAAGCAGGGGCCAAGACGATTTTGGGGCTGCTGATTGGTATTGAGCCGATAGAGACAGCGGCCCATCTTTGGCAGGATGCGCAAAAAGTTGCGCAGGTTCCGGTTGATGAATTCGGCAATTTTGTGATTGTCGGGCTGGCTCCTGGCGCTTATGAACTCATCGTCAGCGGCCCGGATTTTGAAATTCATTTGCAAGAATTGGCTGTTTGAGAGGATGCTTGCTGGTTTGTTGTAAAACATGCGACATCGCCAGCGGTGGAAATCCGGTATAAATAAGTATCAGTAATCGAAATGATGTGTTGGAATCTTTTGACTTTTTTATGTGTTGTATTCTCAAATTCATTTACTAAACCATCACCTTTTCCTCATTGAACCCAAAACCATAACCTGATCCACGATTGTCAACACAATCCATATTAGTCAGAGTCGAAGCGGAGTCGAAAATGATTGAGTCTCACGCTGTTGCTGAGTTGAATTATCGTTATCATCGGTATCAACTGCCGCCGGAAGCGGTGGCTGACGCTTTGCTGCAACTCGATGGTGAGTACATTCCCGATTGGCTGCAAGGTCAGCTTAGTTCCTTGCCTCCGGCGAAACGGGACGGATTGGCTGAGATACTCAAGCAAAAAGCGGACCAGTTGATGCGGACGGATATTCAACGCTGCTTCCGGGTGGC
This sequence comes from Promineifilaceae bacterium (SeqCode), assembly GCA_050301775.1. Taxonomy (GTDB): domain Bacteria; phylum Chloroflexota; class Anaerolineae; order Promineifilales; family Promineifilaceae; genus JACKCC01. The sequence continues at coordinate 398 of JBNKZT010000567.1, read as the reverse complement.
CCAGTTTCTCAAGGAGATAGGCGGGCTGTGGGATAATGATCTACCCATTGCTTTGGGGCTGAGGGTGGAAGGGAACGGCCGTGTCATTGGCCTGGCCGACTACGAAAAAGGGATAGCCTGTTATGACGAAGCAGCCGTGATTTATGCCCGGCACGGCCGTTTACGCGAACAAGCCTGCTCCCAAATCGGCAAAATCTACGCCCTGGCCAGCCTCAGCCGCTACGATGAAGCACTGGAAACCGGCAGTTGGGCCAGCCTGGTTTTGTCGGATTTAGAAGAATGGTTCCCCCTGGCTGAAGTCAAAATGAATATGGCGATCATACACGGCCGTTTAGGTCAGGATGTCCCGGCATTGACCCAATTCAATCACGCCCGCGAACTGTATGCCCGCTCCGGCG
>JBNKZT010000566.1:0-3049 GCA_050301775.1 Promineifilaceae bacterium (SeqCode) | reverse complement strand
GCTGTCCCAATCGGCGGCCAAGCCTTCGAAGATGAGCGCGCCGACGATGGCGCCGCGCATCGGGCTGGAGGCGCGGTCCCAGGTGATGGGCGGGCCGGCGTGGAGCAGGAGGTTGTCTCTCATGCCGGGGATGACGTCGCGGGCGGGGGCGACGGTTTTGAGGATGGGTCGGGCGGCCATCATGCGGGATACGGCCGTTTCATTTGCTTGTTCAATATCTACCATGTTTACTCCTGTTTTTGCCACGGATTTACACGGATTGGCACGGATTTTTTGTTTTAATCCGTGTAAATCCGTGCTAATTTGTGGCAGTTTATTTCTTCATTTTGGCCAGAATCGCCATTAGTTTTTCGTTGCCGCCGGCCGGGGGACGCCAATCGACGTGCACGGCCGTTCCCCCCTGCGCCTTGATGCTGTCATAAAACGATTCCAACCCCACGTTGATGGCCGACAATTCTCCTGTGCCAATCGACACCGGAGGATAGGCGTTTTCGATGGGCGGAATACGGTTGTAAACATAATCCAGCGCTTCGTTCACATTGGGAAAAACGGTTGCTCCAGCGGCGGCTAATCGTTCGATCTGGCTGTTCAAATCTTGGGGATCATCTTCTGTGCCGATGACGATGGCGACGATGCGTTTGCCGGCCTTTTTGGCGGCGGCGATGGCGAGAGCGAGTTCGGCGGCCGGGTCGGGATGCGCGCCTTCGCCCAAAACTACGTCGAGGACAATCAGGTCTACATCAGGATCATCTGCTTCCTGACGCAGGCGGCGCAGACGTAAATCATTGTCCATCATCGGGTGCAGGCGGCCCTGGGTGAAATCATCTTCGCCCATGTCCAGGATGGTGTTGGCCTGACTGGTCATCAAATCGGCCAATCGCCACTCAGGATCAGATGACAGGTTGCTGTAAAGCGGCGTGAGGATGGCTTGCAGGCCGAGCAGCATTTCGTAAGCCAGCGTGCCGCCGGAGAAGAGGCCGCGGATGGTGCCAGTCAACGGCCGTTTCCGCCACAGCGCATCCATTTTTCCGGCAAAACCAAGCTGGACGGCGTGTTCGGCAGCGTCGGTCAGGCCAGAGGCGAACAACAGGTTGCCCAATCGTCGGCCCGGCGGTGGGTAACCGATGAAGTTGACGACGACTGGCTTGCCGCAGGTTTGAGCGGCACGTAAAAGTTTAGCGGCGACGTCGGCCGATGGGGGTTTGGAGATGAGGGTGATAACGGCCGTCCCCTCATCCCGTGCCAGCCAATCCAACGCCTGCAAAGCGGTGATGCCGCCCACCGCTTCCTTCAAATCGCGGCCGCCGGTGCCGATGGCCTGCGAAACGCCGCCGCCTAAATTGTGAATCTCGGCGCTGACGGCTTGCAAACCCGTACCGGAAGCGGCGACGATGCCGATATTGCCCCGCCGCACTCGATTGGCAAACCCAAGGCCAATGCCGTTGAGAACGGCCGTGCCACAGTCCGGCCCCATCATCAGCAAACCCAATTCTCGCGCTTTTTGTTTGAGCTTTATTTCATCATCCAGAGATACATTGTCGCTGTAAAGGAAAACGTGTTTGCCCAAATCCAGCGCTTCGTCAGCCACACCGGCGGCGTACCGGCCGGGAACCGAAATCAATACCCAACCGGCGTCGGGCAAGTTGTTGACGGCTCCTTTGAGGCTGCGCGGACGATAATCCTGGGCAGTGGTTGAGCGACGCTGTTTGAGCAGGTCGTCTATTTGGGCGATGGCTTGGGTAACGGCCGTTTCGCTTTCCCCCTTGACAATAATGAGCAAATCATCCGACTTGGCCTCGATACCCGCCAACTCAAAATCGGAAGCGGCCAGCAACTCCCGATTGGCTGGCGTGGCCATCACCACCCCGGCATCGACCACGCCGGGCAGTCCGGCCAGGGATTTTTGCAACTGCATCAAGACAACTGAATCGTAATAGGCGCCTGGTCTTATTTGGTATTGAGTATTCATCTTTTTTTTGCCACTAATTTACACGGATTAGCACAGATTAAAGCCCTCAATCCGTGTAAATTCGTGCTAATTCGTGGCGAGAGTTATTTTTCCTTTAGGATTTTGGCCACGCGTCGCGCTACCAGGTTGGCAAACAAATTTAGCAATCCCAAAAATCCCAGGACCAACGCTCCACCGATCAATAGTTGGCGCTGCTGCGGGTCGGGGATGAGGTCTTCGATGACGTCTTTAGCAACGTTGACCATGAATTCGGTCTGATTGGGCGCGTCGGGAGGCGGCCCAGACGGAGGAATGACCACCGCATCGACCGCTTCTTCTGATTCTGGCTCAAGACGAGCCTGAATCTGTTTTTCCAGATTTTGCAGGCTTTGTTTGACAATGGATTTGGCCGAACTGTCCATGAGACGCTGGCCTACTGTGGCGATACGGCCGCTAACATTGGCCGTCCCATCATAACAAAGGCGGGTGGCGGTTCCTTTCGTTTCTAACATCAAGTCCCCTTCGCCGCGCACAATGCCAGCCGGGCCACGGCCGTTTACCAAAATATGAAAACTGCTCGGCGGATGTAAATCAGATAATTCCACCTGGCCCTGAAACACCCCTTGAACCGGGCCAATCCTGATGTTCAACCGGCCTTCATAATTATTTTCATCAACCAGTTCCAGCTTTTCGCAGCCAGGCATAATTCTGGCTAACACCTCAGGGTCTAAAGCCATCTCCCAAATCAACTCTTGCGGGGCCGCAATTTCATACTCGCCTGCTAATTCAACCATTGGTTTCTCCAGTTTTGGCCACGAATTTTTGGGTTTTCATTCGTGAAATTCGTGTCATTCGTGGCCAAATATTTCTGCAACCGCCTTGCCGTAAGCAAAAAGCCCTTCATCCGCTTGCCAGCGCCCGGTTAGCTGTAGACCCATCGGCAAACCAGTCTCGTTGAAGCCGGTGGGAATTGTAAGCGTGGGCAATCCGGCATTCGTCCAGGGTAAATTCATGATGGGGTCGCCTGTGCTGTCTAAGTCGTGTGGCGCTGGCCCTGTGGCTGATGGGCTAATCCATAAATCAAGGCCGTGCTCGTCCATC
>JBNKZT010000565.1:0-3052 GCA_050301775.1 Promineifilaceae bacterium (SeqCode) | reverse complement strand
TAGCAGTTTCTTCGTCTATTGAACGTACTTCCAACGAACGCTGCCAGATTTCGCCGGTGGTAAGAGGTGTTGGCGTTTCGGCAACGGCCGTTACCCCCCAACCATCATCCGCCAAACCCAGGGCATCACTCTCGCTGGCTAAAGAGGCAGCGGCCGTTCCATCTACCTCGGCCTGACAAACACCCACATCAAGCGGCTGGCAGCCTTCGCAGGCCAGCGCGTAATCTTGTGGACCTTGGGGAACGGCCGTGCCGCTCACACGTACCATCCAGGTTCCAACTTCCGGTGATGGAACCTCAACTAACTCTTGATTATTGAGGCTGTCTGGGCCGCGAGTGGCATTGTTGGCCGGGCTGGCCGGATTCAAAACCCAGGGCCGCCAGGTCACGCCGCTGGGCGACACCAATTCCAGGTCCAGATTGTTGATCAGGGCCGGATTGGCATTAAGCGTTGCTTCGTAATCATCCCAGGCCAGCGTGACCAGGGCCGTATTGCTGTCTTCGCCAACGATGAAATAATAGAGGTCAACCTCACCCTGGTTAATGCTGTCCTGGCGGAACGCTTTGCGCGAAATCAGATCGACAGCGGCGCGAATGTCCACCTGACCAAACCCCCACTGGTAGTCAGGACCAGGGTTGCCATAGTCAACGGCCGTTTGAATCAGAATCGCTTTAGCCGTGGCCGGCCAGAAATTACCCGATGTGCCATACACGTCTCGATAATGTTGCAGCATCAGCGCCAGCCCCCCAGCAACAGCCGGTGTGGCCATGGAAGTACCGCATTTGACCGTGTACTCATCTACCGGGGAGTTATCGGTAGACGTAATGCCGAGATCTCCAGTTGTCTGGCAGCCGCCGGCAGTGACAATGGGTTTGATACGGCCGTCTTCAGTTGGTCCCCATGAAGTGTGGGCATATTGGGTGTTGTTATTGGTGGTGGAGCCACCCACCTGAATCGGGTTTTTGGCGGCAGCTGGCGGCGATATAATGCCGTAGGTGCCGCATGAAGAAGCCCAGCCCCGTTCATTGCCAACAGCCCAGGTAGCAATATATTTGTCACCAATGCCAACTGTACTGTTACCCCCACGTACAATCTGGTCCATTAAGACGGCGCTGGCGCCATATTTGCCCATCAAGTCGCAGCGGCTGGGATAATTGGCATAAATGTTGGATGAAAGGCTGGCTGTGCCAATATCGGCGCCAAATATGTTTTGCCCTGATGCCCAATCTGTTTCAATATCAGACGGGTCCTCGTAAAAGGCTATGCCGCTGACCGACCCAATGCCGTAGGTGATGAGGTCTACGTTGGGCGCCATGCCCTGCCATTGCCAGGCATATCCGCCCTGGGCCGCACTGTTGGCCCCGCTGCCGCCGAGGATGCCGGCAACATGGGTGGCGTGTTCAGTGAAAGCGGTCGTGTCACCAGACGTGAGGCGGGTATCGAAATCGACATGGCTCCCGACCCGCCCGCCGTCGTAAACCATTACGTCAATGCCTGTCCCATCCAGACCGTAAGGGGCACTGTTAACGACGTCAACACCGATTTGGCTGCGGATGCCGTCATTGGCTTCATCCAGCGGCGGTGCTGCCGGCTCAATCCATTGAACCGCGTCGGACGCGGCCAGTTCTGTAACGGCCGGTTCGGGCAGTTCGGCCATCATCATGTTGAGGCCGTAGACGAAACCGGTCACCCGACCACCAAGCGTGGTAATGAGAGTTTCTCCGGTCTCCAGGCTCTCATCCTTGTGCATTGTCACGTAAACGGCAACCGTACCGTCAGTAGATCGGTTGAACGCGCTCCAGTTGCCAGCCTGGATTGCCGGATCGAGCTTATCGGCAGCCATAAGTTCACCGGCCCAAACCACGCCTGGGACGTTGAGTACATTTGTTGTACTGGTTGCCGGGATGGAAGCTATCCAGGCGTAATCCGGGACGTAGGCCAGCAGGTGAAGGCCACGTGTTTGTAAATTCTCTTTAGCCAATTGGCGCGGTATAAAATCGAGCTGCACCAGGATGTGGACACGTTCCTGGCCGGCGCGTGCTAACTGTGTCAGTTCGGGAATGTCGGATGGGGTGGGCTGGAAATCTCGTGATTTGAGGTGAATGGTGTGGAAAGAAGGAGAAGCGCTGGGTTGTCCTTGTTCTTGTTCCGGTGCTTCCGGTTCGTTGTCTTGCTGGGCCACAAGTGTGCTCGTTGTGGTAAATATGAAGATGAGCGCCAACAAAAATACAGCTTGAAAGAAACGAGAAAAAATATGTTTTGCGGAACGGCTGGCCATGATAACCCCCTTTATCAATGCAATGTACCAAAGCGGAGACATGAAAAAATTGTGAAAATTAACACAATAGTACCACCGTCATCTGGCTGAATTGGTTATCTGACATACACAACGATAGTTATCAGGTGTACAGTCACCTGGTGTTGTGCGGTATGATTTTTAGGATGAACTTTTCGGGACTTATTCGGTGGGGGGCAAAATTTGGGCCAGCAGGCGTTCCAGGGTTTGGTAGGAGAAGTGCTGCTGGCCCAGCCGGTAGTTGTGTTCAACAATGGGTTTTGTTTTTTCGGGGTGAAGGAGGTGGTTGTGTACGGCCGTTACCGCCTCATCCGTCACCACCCCATCCAACTCGACAAACCGAAACCCCAACGGCTCAATATCCTCAGCATAAACGGAATAACGGTTAACAAACGCCGGTTTGCGGAAGTAGATCGTCTCGATAAGCGCGTTGCCGAACCCCTCGTAAAGGCTGGGATAGGCGACCAGATCGGCGTGGGGGTAGGTGTCCCAGAGCGAGTAGATTTTACGGCCGTTATCCGTCATGCGTCGAGCGTCATCCACTTGATCGGCCACGTAGCGTAAATCGACCCCCTTTTCTACTGCCATTTGCTGCAATTGGTGCAAATAATCCAGCCCTTCATCCCCGGCGTGGTGGGTGATGACCAGTTTGGCGCGAGCGTCGTTGAGGCGAGCCAGCAGTTCGATGGCCAGCTCAATCCCTTTGCGGGGAATGACTCGCGTTGGCTGCAAAATGAGCCAGTCATCATCGCTCAG
>JBNKZT010000564.1:0-3063 GCA_050301775.1 Promineifilaceae bacterium (SeqCode) | reverse complement strand
GCTGACGCCATTTGTGTTGGCTGTGCAGGCACAAGAGGTTGCATTTTACAGTGGTTTAGCAGAATTAATGCTGACATTTGTGGCAGACCACGCAGAAAATGCAAATCTGCCTGTACATCCCCATGTACTGCCTGATCTGCCGTTTTTACTGGACAACGACAAAACAAGTCTGAAAGACATTGCCCATTACTTAATTACCCCTGCTTATTCCGGCTTTTTTCTCAGCCGCGATCAGATCAGCCACATTGCGCGGCAGCACCAACTGCCACGCGGCTTTGGCAGCCGGGCGCAGATGTTGACAAATTTGATGAAAACGGCCGTTCAGTACGACGTACTCCCGGCCCTGCTGCAAACCATCCAACAGCACACCATCGACCAGGAAACGGCCTTTTGTCAAACCGGCACCGCCCACCCACACCTGACCGCTTTCATCACACCCTGGCAAACACGTTTAAAAACCACCCGAAACATGCTGCAAGCCATGCAGGAGCAAACCCAAAGCGATAAATGAACAACGTCACCGAAATCCCACCGCTTGCCATCGTCATCAACCAATGGGGTCAAGACATCTCTGCCTTTCTTACTCGCCCCATCACCATCATCCGCAATTACAAGCGAGCGGATGTGCGCCCTGACCTTGTCGCCGGGTTGACTGTCGCCATCGTCATGCTGCCTCAGGCAATCGCTTACGCACTGGTGGCTGAACTGCCACCGCAAATGGGCTTGTACGCCGCCATCATTGCCACCATCATCGGCGCTTTGTGGGGATCGTCTTACCATCTACACACCGGCCCGACGAACACGACTTCACTCATTGTCCTCTCCGGCCTGCTGACTGTAGCCGTGCCCGGTACACCGGAATATCTGATTGCTGCCGGCGTGATGGCGGTGTGGGTGGGTGTCATCCGTCTATTTTTAGGCCTGATACGCATGGGGTTCCTGGCGAAATTTGTTTCCGATGCGGTGGTTATTGGCTTTACCGGTGGGGCAGGTATTCTCATCATCGTCAACCAGCTCAAGCATTTGTTTCGCGTGGAAGTGGGCCGATCCCCTTTGTTTTTCGTCACGTTAGGGGAAATTGCAGGAAAGCTAACGGCCGTTCACCCCACCAGTTTCTCCATTGGCATCGGCATGATCATTTTTTTGATCCTGCTCAAACGGTTCAAACCGAACTGGCCTGCCCAGTTGTTGGGCATGGTCGTGGCTTCCATCGCTGTCATGGTTTTCAATCTGGAGGATGCGGGCGTTATCGTCCTGGGAGAGCTGCCACAAGGGCTGCCTCCGTTAACCCGCCTGCCCATCTTCGACCTTGACTTGGTACGCCAAATGATCTCCGGCATCTTTGCCGTCGCCACCATTGGGCTGGTCGAAGCCACCTCCATCTCCCGCACCATTGCCGCCACAAGCGGGCAGTACCTGGACTCCGACCAGGAATTTGTGGGGCAGGGTCTCGCAAACCTCGTCAGCGGCTTTTTCTCCGGCTACCCCTGCTCCGGCTCGCTCACCCGGTCCCTGGTCAATTACGAAGCGGGCAGCCGCACACAGTTGGGTGCCGTTTTTTCCGGTTTGTTTGTGCTGGCAGCAACACTGCTCTTTGGACCCTGGGCCAAATTTTTGCCGCGGGCGGCGCTGGCCGGACTGCTGGTCTATACCGGATCGCGCATGCTCAATCACCAGGAAATGCGTCGTATCTGGCATACTTCGCGTGGCGATTCGGCGATTATGGTGGGCACGTTGGCAGCCACGCTGCTTTTGCCGCTGGAAGTGGCGGTGCTGACCGGCGTAGTAATTTCCTTCGCCCGCTTTATTGCCAAAACTTCACAGCCGGCGGTACATTCGATGATACCGGATGAGGCATTTGATCACCTGGCCTATCGGCCGGGACAGCCGGTTTGTCCGCAGTTGGGCATTTTGACCATTGAGGGATCGCTTTATTTTGGGGCAACACAGCATGTGGAAGATGCCATTCGGGAAAACCAGGCGGCACATGCCGGTCAGCGCTTTTTGCTGCTGCGTATGAATCAAGTCAATTTATGCGACATTACCGGACTGCACTTACTGGAAACGATTGTGCGACTGTACCGACAGCAAGCGGGCGATGTGTTTATGGTGGGGGTACGGGAGGCCGTTTGGGAAAAGATGCGATTGAGTGGGTTTACAGAGTTATTAGGCATCGATCATTTTTTATCGCAGCAACGCGCCGTCAAAAGCATTTTTGAGATTTTGGACCCGGCCATCTGCATCTATCGCTGCCCGCACCGCATTTGGCGTGAATGCCAGAGCTTGCCGAAGAGTGATCGGGATTGTGAAATTGATGCGGGCGCATTGGTGCCGGTAACGGCCGTTATCCCCAACATCGCACCCCAAACCCTCTGGCAGCGCCTCAACGACGCCAATCCTCCCATGATCATCGACATCCGCGAGCCGTACGAATTTGAGCAGGCACATATTCCCAACGCCGAACTGATACCCATGCCCAAAATAATCAATGGCGAAACCCGTCTCCCCACATACCGGGAGATCGTCCTTATTTGCCGCACAGGACGCCGCACACGGCTCACAGTCTACAAATTACAGCAGCAAGGTTTTTGCAATCTGTTGAACATGGACGGTGGCATGGTGGCCTGGGAAGCGGCAGGATTACCGGCAGTGATTGGGTGAAGCAGGGAGCGGGTAACGGCCGTTTTCCCTGCAAGCTTGTAATGGTGAGAATTACTTTGTAACATAGTGGCAAATCTTACCCGTTCGCAAGGTTTCATTATGACAGAGGAAGCCACACAGGCGACAAATTTTGACCAATATCCTTACCCACGCCGCCGCATTCGCCGTTATTTGATGCGAAGGTTGGGCCGGTTTTTGTTGGGTACATTGAGTCATTTAGAGATCATTGGCCTGGAAAATGTGCCGAAAGAAGGACCTCTCATTGTGGTTGCCAACCACTTTAATGCGACAGATGTGGCCGCGATGATTGTGGCGATTGATCGGCCGATGGAGTTTTTGGGGGGCAATCAACTTGTTTTTGCGCCTACGCTGCTCAAATGGCTGCCTTCTTTGTGGGGATTT
>JBNKZT010000563.1:0-3064 GCA_050301775.1 Promineifilaceae bacterium (SeqCode) | reverse complement strand
AGGTGCTACTGGGCGGTCTGATCGGTGGCGTTGTCTATTTGCTGGCGTGTTGGGCGCTGCGAGTAGCTGAGATTCAACAGTTTTGGCAGTACGGCCGTCGCCGTTTGATGAAGAAACCTATGATTTAGAAATGATTATCAGGACACTGATCAACGTGGATTTTTTATCCGTGTCCACCCAAAATGATAATGGCAACGGAACAGGAATTACAGGATAAGGAATTGTTTGACCAGATTGCGGCCCATTATGCCCGCAAGGATGTGGTCCAATCGTCGGCGTTGGCGCGGCGCAGCCAGCTTTTGGCGGCGATGGAACCCGTTTTGGCGCAAATGCCGGATTTGGGTACGGTGGTGGATGTAGGCTGTGGGGTGGGAGCGCCGGCTTTGTTTTTGCACGGCTGTTACCAACGTTACATTGGCATCGACCAGTCCCCGGAGATGATTGAAGCGGCCCGCATTTTTAACCGGGAACAAGACAAGGCTGAATTTATGGCGGCGAATGTGAAAACGGCCGTTCTCCCTCCCAATACCGCCGATACCATCCTCTCCATCGGGGCGCTGCACCACATGACTGATTTAGATGAAGTCATGGCCCAATTGGTGGCGATAGCCAAACCGGGCGCGCACTTCGTCGCCATCGAGCCGCAAAACGGCAATCCGCTTGTCCAGTTCATGCGCTGGGTGCGCGGCAAAATCGACAAAGGTTATTCCACTGACCAGATTTTCTTTTCGGAGGATGAATTGGTAACGCTGTTCCGGCGGCATGGCGTAAATGATTTAGCTGTTGCTTTCCAGGGTTTCACCACGCCGCCCTTTGCCCAGGTTATCCTCAATCCGCAGGCGCTGTTCGTGCCCTTAAGTCGTCTGGCCATTGGCCTGGACGGCTGGCTGCACCGCTATCTGCGTGGGCCGCTGCAAAAACTCAGCTTCAACATCGTCCTGACGGGAACATTTACTAAACCGGAGGGCGGGGATTAGGGGATTTGGGGATAGGAAAAACAGAGTTCCCCAATCCCCGCCAATCTTTTGAGAATCATCTATGAAAAATCGTCGCGAATGGATTGTTTTAGGTGTGCTGTTCCTCATTTTGTTTGCGCTGGAGAGCTGGGCGGCGCACCGCTATTTGACCAGCGTTGTTCCCGGGGCCAACGATTTTTACTCCCGTTGGGCCGGGGCGCGAGCGCTGCTGCGGGAAGGCCGCGACCCGTATGGCCTGGACGTGACGGCCGAAATCCAACCGGTTATCGGCATTGACCCCAGCGAAGTGGGGCGGGGCGGTTTTAATTATCCGCTGCACGTCGTCTTTCTCTTTTGGCCGCTGGTTTACCTGCCCTATGATTGGACGCAGGCCATCTGGCTGGTGATGCTGCAATGGGTGACGATTGGCGCGGTCGTTGGGCTGCTGGGGCGGGCTAGCGCCCGTTATCCGAAGTCCGTAAGCCGTTATCCGAAAGAGATTGCCGCAGACGACTCCCTACGGGATACCGAATACGGAATACCGAATACGGGTTTCGTGTGGCCTTCGCCGGGCGGTATTGTGGCTTTGCTGCTGGCGGTTTTGTCATTTTACCCGGTGACGCGCTCGATCTTGTTGGGGCAGTTCACGTTGTGGGTGCTCTTTTTCCTGGTGATGAGTTTGTGGGCGCTGGAGCGGGGGTATGACGGTCGTGCCGGAATCTTGTTGGCGGCGACGTCGATCAAGCCGCAAATGGTCATTTTCATCGGCCCCTGGTTGGTCTTGTGGGCGGTTGGCCAGCGGCGCTGGCGTTTTGTGACCGGGCTGCTGGGCGGCGGTCTGGCGATGCTGGTGGCTTCGCTGGCCCTGTTCCCGCGCTGGCCGATCAGCTTTTTGGCCGATATTCAACGGTACGACGATTTTGCCGGCGGCCGTAATCCTTTGCAGATGATTTTTGAGTTTATTTGGCCGGGCGGGGCGGTGGGATTGCGTTATGTGGCAACGGCCGTTCTCCTGGCCATCATGCTCTTTTTCTGGTGGCGGGGCTGGCGGGGGAATGCCGCCGAATTCGACCGGGCGCTGCACTGGACGATTGTCGTGGGCCTGCTGGTGATGTTCCAGACGGGGACGACGAACTATGTTTTGCTGCTGATTCCCCTGTTCGTCTGGTTAAAGATGGCATTGGAGCGATGGGGCGTGGCGATAACGGCCGTACTCGCCATCCTGCTTTCGATAGGATTGTGGGCCTTGTTTCTGGGAACAATTGCCGGCGATTATGAAAATCCCATCCTCTTCCTCCCCCTGCCATTCCTCTGCCTGGCCGTCTTGATTGCCCAAGCTGTGTGGCAAAAATCAGTTCCGGCTGAGGTGTCATGAAACGCTGGCTGCAATGGGCGCTGATCCTGCTGAGTTTTGTCCTGTTTGGCGTCATCGTCTGGTATGCCGGGCCGGAACCGTGGCGGCAGCTTTTACTGGCCGACCGCCGCATTCTGTTGCTGGCTTTTTGCGTGCATGGTTCGGCCAGCATGGTGGCGGCGGCCCGGCTGCGCTTTTTGACCCAATCAATTCAAGGCACGCGGCAGCCGCCCTGGCGTCGTTTTTACTACCTGACGATGAGCGCCCGCGCCCTGGGATTGATTTTGCCGCGCACAGTGAGCGCCATCGGCGGCAAGACGGTGGGCCTGCGGGCGATGGGTGTGCCCATCACCTATGCCGTCTGGATTATCGTTGTCGATAATTTGTTTGATGTGACGCTGTTGTTTTTTGTGGCTATTCCGGCGCTGCTTTTTATGCGCGGGTTGGTGAGTACGGCCGTATTCCTGCTGCTCATCCCGGTTGCGATTGGTGTGCTGGCGCTAATGATGTGGTGGCTGCTGCACAAAGAACGCCTGGAGATGGTGTTGAACTGGCTCCGCCGCGTCCCCTGGCTGGCCAAGCGACTGGATTTTGGCGAGAAACGGCCGTTTCCCTCCGCCAAAGATGCGTTGATTGCCCTGGGCTGGTCGATACTGCTGAACGGGATTATTGCGACCAGTTTTTACACGATCGGCCGTTCCATTGGCGCGCCGGTGACGCTGCCTTTACTGTTGGCCAGTTATCCGTTGGTCCA
>JBNKZT010000562.1:0-3087 GCA_050301775.1 Promineifilaceae bacterium (SeqCode) | reverse complement strand
ACCACCTGTTTCACCTCCGGGGCCAGCCGATCTAGCCGGGAGATGAGCACGGCGGTAATACCATCGGGAATATCGGTCAGTTGGCGGCGGTTCCAGCCCAGGTCAGCCCGATCGGGTTGCAGCAGCCCGCGCTCTTGCAGATAGAGCGCCAGTTGCTCGGCAAAAAAGGGATTGCCCGCGGTTTTGCCGCCGCCGAGAACGTCGCCTGCGTCAACGGGCTGGTCGTCCCCGTCGAGTTGGAACAACCGGCCCAGGTCTGGTTTGAGCAGTACGGCGGCTTCAACCGGGGCTACCAGCAGCGCATCTACGACCTGGGCGAACACCATCCCCACCGCCCGCTGTATCCCTATTCGGGCGGGATTTTTGGCACGGGCGCGAACATGGCTTTTACAACGGCCGTTCTGCGTGAAATGGGCGGGTTCGATCCGGCCTTTGGCACCGGGAGCAAGGCGCGGGGCGGGCCAGATCTGGAAGCCTACTTCCAGGTCATCATCAAAGGCTACCAACTCGTCTACGAACCCACGGCGCTCGTCCATCACATCCACCGCCGCGATTACGCTAAACTGCGCAAACAGGTCTTTAGCTATGGCTGCGGCTTCACCGCCTACATCACCAAGTGGCTGATCAAAGAACCGCACCGCATTCTCGACTTCGCCGCCGGTGTGCCCTATGGCCTGTTCATGTTGTTAAGCCCGCGCTCCAGCAAGCAGCGAAAGAAAAAAGCCGATTATCCCAAAGAATTAAGCCGCCTGGAATTATTGGGCATGCTCTATGGCCCATTGGCATACGTCCACAGTTGGTGGCACGAACGCCGGGTAAACGCCAGCCAGCGCCAACACGGGCCAACGACACTCACGGAGGTTACGCAAAACTGACATGACGCCATCGACAACTTTTTTTCAGCCAACCCGGGTGTTGGAGGTTGAGATCAGCCAGCCACTGCCCGATATAACGGCCGCTTCCGTACCCATCGGACAACGCTACCAGCAAGCCATTTTGCTGGTACGCCTACACGGACAACCTCTGGGGATAGTCGAGCTAACACTTAACGATGGGGACCTGAGCGCGGCCGACTATGCGCCGCAGATTTGGGCCGCCCTTCAGGGGGAAATCCAGGCCCATTTGCAGCAGGACGGTTTGCCCGCCGCCGCCGAATTGACAACGGCTGGTTTGCCGAAAGGAGACCAGCCGCCATGCCAGCCGCAGATAACCGGCGCGCCTTTCGTCAGCATCATCATTGCCACGCGGGATCGAACCGACAGCTTACAAGGCTGCCTGAACTCGTTGCTCGACCTGGACTACCCGCCCGGCTATGAAATCATCGTTGTCGACAATGCCCCCCGCACCCTGGCCACGGCCGAATTGATTGCCCAATGTGATAACCCGCGGCTGCACTACCTTCGGGAAAACCGGCCGGGCGTCTCCCAGGCGCGGAACCGGGGTTTGATGGCCGCCAAAGGGGAGATCGTGGCCTTCACCGACGATGATGTCATCGTGGATGTCGGCTGGCTGGCCAGACTGATGCAGGGTTTTGCCGCCGCCGAAAAGGTGGCCTGCGTCACGGGGCTGACTCTTCCCGCCGAACAAGAAACGCCGGCCCAAATCTGGTTTGAACAATATGGCGGTTTCAACAAAGGGTACTGTCAACGCGTCTTTGATCTGGATCAGAACCGCCCCCAGGAACTGCGCCTGTTCCCCTACGTGGCCGGGCGTTTGGGATCCGGCGTGAATATGGCTTTGAAAACGGCCGTACTGCGTGACATGGGCGGTTTTGACGTGGCCCTGGGCACAGGCAGCAAAGCCCTGGGCGGCGAAGACCTGGCCCTCTTTTTTCAAATCATTAGCGGCGGCTACCAGCTTGTTTACGAGCCATCGGCCCTGATCTACCACATCCACCGCCGCGAATATGAACGGCTGCGGCGGCAAATGTACGGCTACGGCGTCGGTCTGACCGCTTTCCTGACCAAATGTTTCCTGGAAAAACCCCGGCGTATGATTGACGTAATAAGACAACTTCCCTATGGATTCTTTTACGCATTTGGTGTTCAATCACCTAAGAATCAAAACAAGCGCTCTGATTACCCCAGGGAATTGACAAATCTGGAACGAAAAGGAATGTTATATGGTCCATTCGCGTATTTGTACAGCCGGTGGCGAACACGCCGGGCGTAAAACTGTATCCCGCCGCCAATTTCTCAAGTGGATGGCGGCGGGGGTGGGCACGGCCGTTCCCCTGCTCACAGTCGGCCCCGATTGGCAAGCTCTGGCTATGTGGGTCAACGTCGAATTTACCGCGTGGGGGCAGACAACCCTGACCTTTGAAGAATTATCCACGCCTTTCTACAGCTTGAGCGACTGGCACGCGCTGTATCTACCGGCGGTGAAAGCCTGATGACTGTCCAAAACGTCACTGCCAGCAATACGCCCAACCAGGGGCGGCTTATCTGGAACGCCAACGACCAGGAGTTGGCCGACCGCATCAACGCCCTGGCCCTGAACGTCCAGCGTGCGCCCTACCTGGCCGCCGGTGACGGCGTTACCGATGACCGGGCCGCCATCCAGACAGCCATTGACGATTGTTACCAGGCCGGTGGCAGCTACGTTTTTCTGCCGCCCGGCACCTATCTGCTCACCACCGGCGCTATCATCCTCAAAGATAACGTCAACCTCATGGGCGCAGGCATGTTTGCCACCACCCTCAAACTGGGCAACGGCGTCAACAGCCCGGTCCTAACCGATGCTTCGGCCGGTTATACCGGCGCTTACGCTTTCGGCCGTGTTTTGCTCATGAACCTGGGGATTGATGGCAACCAGGACAACAATCCGGGCGGGAGCGACGGCATTTTCACGACGGCCTATTTTTCCACCTTTGAAAACCTGTACATCCGTAACTGCCGGACGCACGGCATCCGCCTGGGGTTTGAGGGGCTGACCAACAACGTCAGCCAAAACCGCATCGTGGGCTGCCGGATTGCCGACTGCGGCGACACGGGCATTTACCTGGACATCAAGGGCGTCGATCACACCATCTCGCAAAATTACATTTACAACTGTGATCGCGGCATTGTCATCAACAATGGCGGTATC
>JBNKZT010000561.1:0-3091 GCA_050301775.1 Promineifilaceae bacterium (SeqCode) | reverse complement strand
TACACTGCGAATATCCCATCGATCCGCAACATCAGCCTCTAATCCATCATCTATAAGGCTTCCCCCACTCCAACCAGCGTCAGAGGGATCGCCGTCCACAAGAATTGTTGCTGCATAAGCAACGGCCGTAACCCCCACCAGCATCAACGCAACCAATACCATAACAAAAACCCGTCGTGTTTCCTTCGATTCCAATAATTTAATCATTTTCTTTTACACTCCTTGGAGAGATTGGATAAAACGCCCGATTCATTAGCTTATTTAAACATAAATGTGCTAACTCGGACCTGATTGCCAGTACATTACAATTTGTCCCATGTTCAGAACAAATGAGACCTAATGTTCAAGACAAGCACCGAACTCGATAGTTTTTACCCTGTAGTTCGGCCGCTTATATTATTATCAAATATGAACCTTACATTTTTCTTTACTTACTTACTGACCTTTACAATCGATGAATTTTTTGATTTCAAGGTACGGCTTATAGTACCACAGTACTGGATTGTACTTAAAAAGCGAGTTTTTTAGGTTAGAGGTTGGTTATAATTTAATTGAACGGCCGTTATTGCAGAAACGACTGGCTGTATTAGTGACGGCCGTTCCGCCACCACCAGCCGCCTAATCCCAACGCCACAAGAACCGCACCCCCGATAAACCAGTAGCCCGTGGCTGGTGGTTGGCTGTTGGTGACTGGCTGCGGAACGGCCGTACCTGTTGGTTGTGGCGACGGAAGTGGTGTTGGCATGTTGGTGGACACGGCCATATTCGTACTTGTTGGCGTTACCGTATCCGTCGGGGAAGGCGTTTTGGTTGAGGCAGGCGTTTTAGTCGCTGTAGCGGTTGCCGACGGTGTTAACGTGACTGTAGCTGTATTTGTCGGCTCAATAGTGGACGACGTGGGCACGATGTCAGACGTAGCCGCCGGCTGAGGGGGCGGAGCCGCGCCAGGCGGAACATCCGGCAGGCTGCCGCCCGCGCCCTGTACCAAATAATAGGCCGACCCGCCAATCATACAGTAATCACCCACTGTTTGGCTGCAAATTGCGCCGGGTAAATCGATTGTAAAAACGCCGTCAACGGCCGTAACCGTGCGCCGCCCACCCCACATATCAACTAACACGGCCGTGTTGGTTACGGCCGCCACCTGCGCCTGCTGCGGGGCCGGCAGCCGGGAAAACAAAACCGTTGTTGTTTGCTCCCCTTGTTCGATGCGAATCTGGCCCACCTCATTCCATCGTTCGCGGGACGCCCCTGTCATGCTGGCCAGGTAACGCATACCCACTTGATAGGTGGTGAAAGCCGGCCGGCGACGGCCGTTCATACTAATCAACCCAAATGGTTCCGGGTTTGCCGCCCGATCATCGGCCGTATCCTTCAACTTAAACACAGCAATCCGCTGCGCCCCTGCCGCCAGCGCCGAAGCCATCATCTGCGGCATAAATGCTGCCTGCTCATCCAACGTTACCGATAATGTCCAGTTTGGCACCGGCCAATCAGGATCATTAATCGGCGGCGCATTGGCTTCCACCAGCCAAATAGGCTTCCAAATACCATGCCCGCCCATTGCCCCATAAAAAACCTGGATGATGTCGTAGATGGTTCCCGGCTGGAAATAAAGATGGGCCGTGGCTACATCAAAATAATAGTTATGGTCCGCCGCGGCCGGATCAGCCACAACTTCATCCAAAAAACGGTTAAAGTAACCCGGATCCCAAAAATGGGTAAACGCAGGGAGATGAATCACCGCATTCGGATTGGTTTCTTTCGCTGCCAGGTAGGCGGTCCGCTGGAGTTGAAATAAATCGCGCACGGAACCATTCCAGGTGTGGGCAACCGCGCCGGCACTGATGTCCGGCTCATTCCAGATAATCCAATGGTCGATGCGGCCCTGGTAGCGGCTGACAGCCTCACGCACAAAAACGCCCCAGGTATTATTCGGATCGTTGTGTGGCAGCCAAAGGCCATTTGGTAACCCATTGCCATCCTGTGCCCAGCCAGGGACACCGATGAGCAGCCCGGTCACCAGTCGCCCAGCATTCACTTCGCTGTTAATTTGGGCATCGCTTACCTGGGGCAGCCATTCGCCGGAACCGTTGGGCTGGGTTTCGGCCCAATGAAATTGCACCCGTGTCCAGGAAGCGCCTAAGGCGCTGGCCTCGCCGGGCGCCTCGTAGCTTTCGATCACGCCAAAACGCCAATCTATCCCGGCGGCTGGTGGGGATTGTGGTTCAGAAGCAGTAACGGCCGTTGTGCCTGATACGGCCGTCAACATCACAAACATGAATAAGATAAATCGTTGCATAGGCCCAAGTGTAGCGAGAGCGGGAGGATTGAGCTAGTGGAAATTCCGCTCACTCTCGCTTTCGTAATTGAGAATGAGAAGTTCTTTGACCGGTCCCCGTCGGCTGGCATTGCTGTTGATATTGCGTCTGGCCTGGATGTCTATGATGCGATAGGGAGAACGGCCGTACAGCTCGTAAACCAGCGGCGCACTCGAATTACTTAACATAACTTTGACACCCCGATCCGTCAACTGTGCCACAGTCTTGGCTAATCGCTCCTGATCTTCCCGGCCAAATCCTCTTTTATTGTAGCTGGTGAAATTACTGGTAGCGCTTAAAGGGACATAAGGGGGATCAAAATAGACAAAATCTCCGGCAACGGCCGTTTCCACCGCATCTGAAAAATCAGCGACCTGCAAATCCACCCCCTGCAAAACTGCTGAAGCGGCCCGCAGCCGGGCTTCATCACAAATTTTCGGGTTCTTGTACCGACCAAAAGGAACATTAAACTCGCCCTTGCTGTTTTCCCGGTACAGTCCGTTATAGCAGGTTTTGTTCAGATAAATCAGGCGAGCCACCCGTTCCGCCGGTAAAAGGTCCGCCGGGTTCTGAGCGCGAATGGTGTAATAATAATCAGCCTCATTCCGGTGTAACTTCAAAGCCGAAACAACCTGGTCCAAATCATCACGCACGGATCGGTAAACATCGATGAGCTTCCCGTTTTGATCAGAAAGGGCAGCCTTTGAATATTGTTGGTGAAAAAAAACAGCAGCGCTGCCAATAAATGGTTCAAAATAATGGCCGATTGT
>JBNKZT010000560.1:0-3101 GCA_050301775.1 Promineifilaceae bacterium (SeqCode) | reverse complement strand
CTAGCCTAAGCCCAGGCAGAGCCATCAACAACAAAACAAGTGTCAAAATTTCAATTCCTACAAGGATAAACGTCCAGCGCCACGGTAACAAAACACTGCTCAATAAAACACTCACCAACAAAAAAACAACCGAGGGACCGGATGATGGAACTATGATAAGGTTTACAAACACGGCAATCGAAGGGACTAAAACCGCAATCATTATTCCCCATCTAAAATGAATGGTTCGGCTCAAAAAATATGCAGCAATCAATATAAAAACACTTGTTCCTAATGCTGGAAATATTTGTTTAAAATCGGGCACTGTAAACAACTGAATGACAATCGAGAGAGTCGCTAATAAGATAAAAGGCAATAACAACGATGCCAAAAATCGCGCCTGAGACTGGTGCTCAATATCATCAATTTGTCGGGCGGGGGCTGTTAATTGTTGAAAAATATGCGCCAACTTGTCTGTACGGTATGATTTTGCTTCTTTATGGAATGAGTTTTGCGACACCAGAACCTCCAACCGGGGGTGAGAAATGCCAGCTTATATTCTTTTTAGTGGGGTAGTTTGAAAATATTGGTGGAATGACTATAGGAAATTAAGTATGACCAATTCAACTTTTCAAAACGGCCGTTTTTCATTATATTTTTATCATAGAGGATATTACTGGCCGGCACAATTACGCCAAAGTACTTTTTAGAGGGGCTTGCATATCCACACAAACCCCTCATCTTCAATTAAGACCAATCACACAGCGTTTCCAGGTAAGCTGCCGATCCGTCACGCAACCACCCATCCAACTGAGCAACTTCTTTGAGCTGCTGACCCCGCAAACGCGGCACAACCATATAGCGGCAGTCAAATTCAGGTAAGGCTGTCATGTCCCCCCACAGTTTTTCAAACTGTGTTACCGGGAAAATGTCTTCCTGCCCCTGTCCCCAACGCTTTTTTACATCTTTAAGGGTAATGTAGGTGGGCATTCGGGCAGCGAGACGGCGAACGGCCGTTTGCACCTTCACCCCATCTTGCAAATCATCCCGTGTCAGGCCAAACAGCTTTAGCAGCGGGTCAATCGCCACCCACATTGTGTTGGAATTGTAGTAGGACAGCGTGAATTCAATCTCTTCACGCGGCAGTGCTAACCCTTCAATCAGGCGCAAATGCCCATCAATGCGGGCCAACCCGCCGCCACGATCCTCAATCCGCCGCGTGATCACTTCTGAAGTGAGCGCCGCGTCCTGCTCAATGTGGTAGCCGAGAATGCCCGGATCAACATTGGCGCCTAATGTGTCCACATTATGCACCATCAGGTGCTGCAAAGACGGCCGTTCTGCCAACAGCTTCGCCAATGTCCCATTGCGCAGCATATTCGGCACTTCATACCAATGCCCCACCGGATGCAGACATTGCATCGGCAAATTGTCGGTGTAGTCGCTGCCTTCACCCGTTTGCTCCGCCCAGCCAATCAGCGCATTGTGCAGACTGTCCTGCACCTTTTGCGCCTGTTCATCGAGTAACTGCTGCGGCATCTCTTCCCAGGCAAAGCGCAAATCGCGTGTCATCGGAATCATGCGCAAACCCACAATCTTCCCCGAAGATAAAACCAGCGGCCCCGGATACGCATAATTATTTTCACGCGCCAGATAGCTAGAGATCGGTGCATCGGTCAAATAACTGGTAGTGATAATATGCGGAACGGTTGTGCCGACGAGGTTTCCCGTTTTGCGGCTTTTTGCCAGATGGACTTCAATGAAGTTGCGATGCTTGCCCCCCAGCCTGGCGAATGGGTTGAGTGCTTTCACCACGCCGGCTCCTTTTGTCCAACGGCTGCCTGCACCACCGGCCAGCGACACAACTGCCACCTGTCCCGCCGCCAGCGCTGCCATGCCCAACTCGTGATGTCGTTTGGAAGCACCGTTTGTGGCATCAAACACATCGCCAGGCTGTACATCTTCGATGCTGCTGTTCACCGGCAGCCGGTTTTGGGCCAGCCCAATGCGGCCGCTGCGCAAATCGGCACGAATCTGCTCATGCTGCACCCGATCAAACCCCAACTCATCGAGCATGGACGTCAGGTCTTGTTTTTGTCCATTTTCATCTGCGCTGTGCGGCAGCAGGCGGTCAAACAGCGTTTGCACCATACCGCCCATCTCCGGCTCGGTGCGGGCAGCTTCGCCAAAACTTTCAAGTTCCGCACGACGACCCGCAGAAAGATCACGGGTCTCCTTCCGCAGCAAGCCGGGTAAGCTCATTGTGTAATAACCGGGCGGCATGAGGGCGGCACCCTCCTCGAATAATTCGGCAAAGGTACCTTTTTCATTGATGGCAAAATCGTAAACAACCGGTTCCATGGCAAAGGGAACGGCCGTTTCCAACTCCTGTTTCGCCTCACTCATAATCGTTTGCAGCCGGTTTTGCGCTTCCTCTTTGCGACTGGGGTCAAAAATGAAACCCATGCCGCCGCCGGCCATACCCCCCAGCATCCAAAAGCCCCAAAAGTCATTCCCAAACGCCGCCTGCGATTTTTTAATCAGCAAGTCGGTGTACAAATTACCTGCCCAGGGAATGATTGTTTGCAACGGACCATTAAAATTGCGATGTGTGGCAGCCCCAATCGCCTGCACATTGCCCTGACGCAGCAAGTCTGTCACTTCATCCAAAATCAGCATTGCTTCCTGGCGTCCGGTCCACTCTGCTTCAGAGCGCAGCAAATATTTCTCGGTGACCATCTCCAAAATCGGCCCTACATCTTGGGCCATGCCGCCATGAACCAGGACCAAACTGTCTTGCAGTTTTTGTCGTGTTTGTGTGGATATATCGCTATGCGAAAATATACGATGGTTAGGCAGCAAGCGCCCCCGGCTAATGCCAAATTCAACGTCGGCAGGTCCGGCCAATTCACCGTGAATCAGCTTCATTCCCGGCCAGGCACCACCGGAATCTTGCCAACCGCCGCCGGAACCACCCAGCCATTCACCCAAAATAGCCCGAGCCGCCACAATCCGCCGCTCAGATTCGCTCAACATGCCGGTCAACGACTCCGCCTGTCCAGTCGCTCGCATACAGACCGAAATCAGGCACGCCAGCAAATTGGTGGACACGGCCAAACGGG
>JBNKZT010000559.1:0-3103 GCA_050301775.1 Promineifilaceae bacterium (SeqCode) | reverse complement strand
GTATGTTATTTAATGAACTGGAGACGAAGGTGAAGGATCATCTGGATAAGCAGTCCGTTCCTGCTGAATTATTCCCCAAACCAGGCTCGGTACGCTGGGACACAAAAGTCGTGCAACTGGATTTAGAGGCCAAAGGCGAAATTGAGCGTTTACCCAATGCCTCCCCGATTCGTTTGCGTAAATGTGCTGTAAGCTAACTCTGTGGTAGTCGGGAGAATAGCCGTTTCCCCGACTACCAAAATTCCTCCAACACCTGCTTCGCTATTTTTAATCTCTCCATAAATTTCCTCCCCTTTTTATAAACTTGGTCTAATATTATGAATATCATACCTTTACCATCTGTGGACTTGAAACAAAATAGAAAAGGAAATATATGGAAACGAAATTGTGGCATGTCATACCCACATCCGAATTGATGCAGTCTGTTAACGCAAATGTTGAGACTGGCTTGAGCGAAGCAGAAGCCCAACGGAGGTTAGCAGAATACGGCCCAAACGAATTGCAAGAACAGGGGGGTGTTTCAGCGACCAAACTCCTCATTGCCCAATTCACCAACACGATGGTGCTCATATTAATTGCGGCGGCCGTGGTGTCTGGATTTTTGGGTAAGGCCACAGAAACGGCCGCAATTGCTGCAATTGTTATTCTTTTCGCCCTGCTTGGCTTTTTTCAGGAATACCGTGCCGAAAAAGCGATGGCCGCCTTAAAGCGTATGGCAGTCCCGTTGGTGCGCGTGCGTCGCGATGGTCAAATAGAGGAAGTATCGGCGAAAGTGTTGGTTCCCGGCGATGTCATTTTGCTGGAAGCTGGAAATGCCATACCCGCTGACCTGCGCCTGGTGGAAAGTGCCAATTTGCGTATTCAGGAAGCCGCATTGACGGGAGAATCGGAGCCAGTGGAAAAGCATGTCGATCCATTGCCGGATAAGGATGTCCCCCTGGGTGATCGCGTCAATATGGCTTATATGGGGACTGTGGTGACGTACGGGCGGGGTACGGCCGTTGTTATCGGCACGGGCATGAACACAGAACTGGGCAAGATTGCCTCCCTGTTGCAAAGTGTGGACAGTGGCATGACACCCTTGCAGCGCCGTCTTGACCAGGTGGGTAAGCAGTTAGCTGTTGCTGGCATTATTGTCGCCGCGTTGGTCTTTCTCATTGGTGTGGTGCGGGGCGAATCGTTGGAGGAGATGTTTTTAACGGCCGTATCCGTTGCCGTCGCCGTGGTGCCCGAAGGACTGCCCGCTGTGGTTACCATCACCCTGGCTTTTGGCGCACAAAGGATGCTGCGCCGCCGGGCGCTGGTGCGCAAACTGCCGGCGGTGGAAACCCTCGGTTCTGTCACCGTCATCTGCACCGACAAAAAGGGCACGCTGACCGAAAACCGGATGACCGTTACCGTCATCGACGTGGCCGGGCACAGCCTGCAACTGGCCGGCACCAGCCATCCCGCCCCCATTTTGCAGGTGGCCGACGCCGATTATTTATCACGCCAGCCCCCAGCCATCGGGCAGGCGCTGGCCGTAGGCGCACTGTGCAATGATGCCTCGCTCCAGCCTGACCCGGAAACGGGCCGTTACAAGGCCGTCGGCGACCCCACAGAGGGCGCTCTGCTGGTCGCTGCTGCCCAGGCTAATCTAAAACTGGCCGATTTGAGAGCCGCGCTGCCCCGCGTGGCCGAACTGCCCTTCGATTCGGATCGCAAGCGGATGACGACGGTGCATCAACTGCCCGCTGACATGACTCTACTGCCGCTGCTGACCGGCTCGCTGGCGGAGATGAAGGCTGGGTTTGTGGCCTTGACGAAGGGAGCAGTGGACGGTCTGCTGGATATTTGTGACCAGGTGTGGGTGGACGGTTCGGCGCAGCCCCTCGACGACACCTGGCACAATCGAATTCAGGTAGCCAACGACCAGATGGCCCAAAACGGGATGCGCGTTCTAGGTGTGGCCTGGAAATGGCTGGCGGCGGCTCCGGCCAACGGCCAGACGGCCGATTTGGAACAGAACCTCATCTTCCTGGGGCTGTTGGGGATGATTGACCCGCCGCGCCCTGAGGTGAAGGAAGCGGTGCAGACTGCGCTGGCGGCAGGCATCCGGCCGATCATGATCACCGGCGACCATCCGCTGACGGCCCGGTTTATCGCTTATGATTTGGGCATTTCGCGGGACGGCCGTGTCAAAACCGGCGCGAATTTGAACCAGATGACACCGGAAGAATTGGCAACGGCCGTCGAGGAAGTTTCCGTCTTTGCCCGCGTGACGCCGGAACACAAGCTGCGCATCGTGGAAGCCCTGCAAAACAAAGGGCACGTGGCGGCGATGACTGGCGACGGCGTCAATGACTCCCCGGCGCTGAAGAAGGCCGACATCGGCATCGCCATGGGCATCACCGGCACGGACGTAGCCAAGGAAGCGTCAGAGATGGTTTTGCTGGATGATAATTTTGCCACGATTGTGACGGCCATAGCCGAGGGCCGCACCATCTACGACAACATCCGCCGCTTTGTCAAGTTCTCCATCGCCGGCAACATCGGCAAGGTGATTGTGATGTTGTTTGCCCCGTTGTGGGGAACGGCCGTGGCCCTGCTGCCCTTACAACTCCTCTGGCTCAACCTGCTCACCGACGGTCTGCTGGGGTTGGGCCTGGGACTGGAGCCAGCCGAAAAGGGAACAATGAAACGGCCGCCCCGCTCGCCGCAGGCCAGCCTGTTCAGCGAAGGACTGGGCGTCCACGTGCTCTGGGTGGGCGCATTCATTGGCGTCGTTGGGCTGCTGCTGGGCTACTTCACCTTTGACCCGGCCAACCCGGCCGACACGACCTGGCAAACGATGCTATTCACCACGCTGGCCTTTTCCCAGATTGGCCAGGCGCTGGCCTCCCGTTCGTCGCACACCTCGCTCTTTGCGTTGGGTCTGCGCTCCAATCCGACGCTGCTGGTGATGGCGCTGCTGGTTTTGGGGTTGCAGTTAGGGGCGATTTATCTGCCTGGCCTGGAGCAGTTCTTTGGCGTCACGCCGCTGACGGCAGGGCACCTACTCGTCACGTTGGGATTGGGCAGTTTGACGTTTGTGGCGATTGAAGTGGAGAAGTGGCTGGTAAGG
>JBNKZT010000558.1:0-3116 GCA_050301775.1 Promineifilaceae bacterium (SeqCode) | reverse complement strand
TTTATAGTATTCGTAGTAGGTCTTGTTAGTAAGTGGATAGTTCTCATCGCCCCCGCATATGTTCTGGTCGTAGGTCTTTCGTACCCAATTGTGGGGACGATTGAGGTTCGTGCCCTCCCGCACATCTGTGGATGCCAGGATGATGGATAGCCGGGGGCGTTTTTTCCAATAAAAAAAGAGAAAACTTAGTACCCCCATATATATGGTGTGGCTAGTACGCCCCGCCTATATGCAGACATGCCTGGAACGGGCGTTCTAATTGAAAGGTGATCTTTATCCACAATATGACCCTGTTTTCCACAGGAATCGACTACTTATCCACAGATTGGGCGTCTATAACACAAAAAGACCAGTCCTCAATTGGAACTGGTCTTTTTGCCTTCGCCCAAAAACAGGGGCATACAGGTGTTGGCGGCCTATTGCCTCATGCCTCATTTAAGCTAAAATGAACCATGTTTGAGCATTGTAACAGATGGTTTGATTAACGGCAATGGGAATTGCGCTGGCTTTTACAAAACCCTTGACAATTCTAGTTCTATTGGACTAGAATTCAGATAATCTTGTGACCTAAAATTCCCACATTTTGTATTTGGTTTCGAGATCAAGGTGTCATTAACATGGAGGCCAAAATGAATATAATCAAAGTTTCGGCACGATCACGTACGGCTGCTGTAGCAGGAGCTGTTGCTGGTGTGATGCGTGAGGCTCAACGGGCAGAAGTTCAGGCGATTGGCGCCGGAGCTGTCAATCAAGCCTTGAAGGCCATTATTATTGCCAAGGGATACCTTGCTGAAGAGGGCGTTACGATTATGTGCGATCCCTCATTTGTTGAGGTTTCAATTGATAGTCAAGAACGTACAGCTATTCGGGTGGTGGTAGAACCCCGCCCTCTGTAGACCTTTTCAATTTGTAGATAAGGGCACGCTTGTCGTGCCCTTTTTTTTATGGGAGTGTGCGGTTTTGTTCCACCCATCTGATTTTTTTGATTTGAGTGATACGGCCGTTGCCGATTTGTTTACGGATTGTGAATTTGTGTGGCAGGCTGTGGCACGTATTGCCGAACTGGTTACCCGATTGGTTGGTTCTGAACAGATAATTTTGGGGCAAGTGATGGACGGTGCTTACTTGAGCGACCGCCCCATTTTTGTTGGGAAAGGGTCACGGATTGAGCCGGGCGCTTATATTTTGGGACCTGCGTATATTGGGGATGGTGCGGTGGTGAGGCATGGTGCATTCATACGAGAAAATGTCATTTTGATGCCGGGCGCGATTTTGGGACACGCTAGCGAGGCGAAGAACAGCTTGTTTTTGCCGAAAGCGTCGGCCCCTCATTTCAGTTATGTCGGTGATAGTATTTTGGGGCATCGGGTGAATTTGGGGGCAGGGACGAAGTTGAGTAATTTGGGCATTTTGAGTGACAAGGATCGGGCGACGGGGAAACGGCCGTCTATCCACCTGACCATCAACGGCATCGACTACGATACCGGATTGGCCAAACTAGGCGCCATTCTCGGCGATGATGCCCAAACCGGCTGTAATTCTGTCCTGAATCCTGGCTGTCTCGTTGGCCGGGGAACACTTGTCTATGCCAATGCCAGTTTGCGCAAAGGCTATTATCCGGCGCACAGCATTATCAAGCTGCGGCAAACGATTGAAACATCTGACAAGCTGAAAAGCTGACAAGCTGTTACCGACTGCCCCGCTGTCCGGTCCGGCGCAGTTCTGTTGACGAAATATCTTTGCGGAACTGTGAATCGGGGATACCCAGGAACATATCACGAAACGTTTTGGGGATAGCCAGGTCGGTTAAGTGGCGGAACCTGCCTGTGGGATCGATCCGACCGGCGACCAGGAAGCGACAACCGTGCTGCCGGATTTCCTCCAGGGCCGCAAGCACGTTTTCGTGGTTGTTTTGGTAATAGCGGGGATGTAAAACCCGTTCGGCCGTGTCGTAGCCGACGATGAAAGTTGCGCCAGGATACAGCCGTGCTTTTTCAATGAAGGTGGGCGCGGTGCTGATTAGAATTGGCCAGCGTCCGGCAAATTGTGAGATGCGTTCCAGAATCTCATCGGGGGGCAGCGCCGGTTTGTCGGCGTTGATGGCCGCTAATTCAAAGGCTACGGCCGTGCCCAGAATAGCTCGTGCCGTTTTTACCATTTTTAGATGACCGTCGTGCAGTGGATTGAAGGAGCCGCTCAAGATGGCGCGGGGGGCAATGTCGGTGGTGTGGATACGGCCGTTATCTTCCACACAAAAATAATCAATTTCCTGGCCGAGTAGTTGTTGTGTGACTCCGGCAAAATCGCGTGTTTCTTTGATCAGTTGGTCGCCGGGCAAGAGCGGAATGTCCAATTGGTGTGATACGCCCGTCGCTTGGGCCAGGCTGTTCAACATCACTCGGCTGACCAAATTTTCTTCACCCGCGCGATCCCTTGCTCCCTTTTGCAAATGCAGCGCATACCAGACCAATCGTTCCTTTTGCCAGGTGGCAATGTAGGCGCGATGTTTTCCCCGCTTGGGCCGGTCGGTGATAATGGTGGCTGTGCAGGCCAGTCCCACAACCGGGTTATGATCATTTTCGGCTTCCAACCAGCGGGCACGGGTAAAGGCGCGTCCGGCCAGCAAACGAACCGTTGCCGGGGAAACATATTGGTCCGGCGTTTGACCCAGAAACTCATCAAATGCGGGCGTGCTGTAAGGCACAATTGCTTCCAGTAGCGTACGGCTGGCTCCGGCCACGCCTAACAAATCAGACAAGGCCTGGGTGCCGGCGCCGGCCGCGACCATCATGGTGCGGTAGGGACTGTCATGGATGGCTTGAACTAATTGGCGAACATCATTTTCCATAGCGGGCGAATTGTAGCAGGTTGATCTTCAATGGCTACTAGAGCAACGCGCTGAACATACGTTCAATGTGTGGTTCGATTTGGTTTCACTCTGGTAGAATTGCCTATTGGCGCTAAATGTTGATAATTGGGAGGCAGTATCGTTCAACCCTATATAGGCATGATATTTATGGCTGAAGACAAAGATACAGGTCCCAAATTTCGCGTTAAGAACGGCCGTTTATTAATTTGGCTGACTATCATTTTGGTAGACTTACTGGTCGCTCAGT
>JBNKZT010000557.1:0-3117 GCA_050301775.1 Promineifilaceae bacterium (SeqCode) | reverse complement strand
CGATTTGGCTTTCAGTTAGCATAATCGGTTGCCCACGCAGCATAGCCAGGTGCGTAATTTTAGCGATTTCCTCGACTTCGACAGCCATTTTCGTTGCTTGCTGCGCCGAGTTACCGATGGTAAAGACCCCATGATTCTGCATGACAATTGCCAGTGACCGGCCGATTTTGTCGATAATTTCCTGACCAATGTCTTCGCCGCCGATGGGAGCGTATCCTCCTATGGGAACCTCACCACCAAGAAAGCCACACGTGGTGAGGCAGGCTGGAATTGGCTTACCTAACGCCGCGAAGCTGCTGGCATAAGGGGAATGAGTGTGGCAAATACCCAAAACGTCTGACCGCCGTGCGTAAACATATAGATGTGTGTCTGTGTCGGTCGAGGGTTTTAGGTCCCCTTCAACCACGTTTCCATCCAGATCAACCACCACCTGATTTTCAGGTGTTAGCTCTTCAAAATTGACACCGCTGGGTTTGATCACGACCAAACCTGTTTCCGGGTCACGGCCGCTGACGTTGCCGCTGGTTCCCCTGACCAAATCAGTCTTGGGCAATTCCATATTGCACTTGCAAACAATCTCACGAAGCTGTGCTAATAGCATTATATTTCTCCACTGTTATGGGTTTGTTGATCCCATTTTAGGTAGGGGTGAGTTAGGGAACGGCCGTATAAGCCTCAGCCACCAGTTCATCAACGAATCGCCGTGCGGCAGCCGCATGCTCAATAGGATCGTCGTCAGGGTGCATATACCCCCACATTTCAACGCCCAACATGCCCCAAAAACCCATATCTGCCAGCGTTTTGAAAATTTCCTGGAAGGGCACGATTCCCTCTCCAAAAGGTATACCACGAATAACCTTTGGCGCAGCGTCCTTAACGTGAATACCCAGCAATTTATCCTTGGCCAGTCTAAGCTCATCAGGTGGGTAGTAGCCGGCCGCAGCAAGATTGCCCATATCCAGATAAAGACGCAGCCAGGGCGAGTTAATTTCATCAATAACCGCCAAACCTTGAGCTGCATTTTCCACAAACGGCGTATCCAGATTTTCCAGCCCCAGCATCATCCCCGCCTGACTGGCCATCCGTGTGCCAAGAGCGAGTCCTTCCATAAAATTTGCCCGCGTCTCAGCGTCACTCGTTTCATAAAACACATCATAAGCCATGACCTGCACGACGCGCAGCCCAATATCAACCCCAAACTCAATCGCCTTGTAAAAGATTTCCTGCCCTTGGCGGCGAATCTCCGGATCGTGGCTGCCAAGCGCATATTTGCGATGAGCGCTGAGGCACATGGTGGAGATGCGTACGCCACTGTTGGCAATAGCTTGGCGCAGTGTCGCCCGTTCAGAAGCTGTCCAGTTCAACCGCGACAACCGCTCGTCACTCTCGTCGATGGAAATATCTACGAAGTCATAACCCGCCTGACCTGCTGCAGCCAGGCGTTCTTCCCAGCAAAGCTCAGCCGGCAGTGCTTTTTCATAAAGACCAACTGGAATCTTCAACATGGCAACTTCTAATCTTCTCCCACCAACTGGTGATTGATGACGACGGCAATGAGGAGAACTGCGCCCAAGGCAAAGGTTTGCCAATACGCTGGGATAACGGTCAGCATACCAACCGTCACAACGACAATAATAATAGCGCCAATGACTGTCTTTTCAACCTGGCCTTCACCTCCGGTAAATCTTGTCCCTCCCAGCATGACGGCAATAATCGCCCAAAGCTCCATGCCATCACCAGAGAGAGGATCTCCCAAAGACATATAACTGGCTCGAGCCATACCCGCCAAAGCCGCCGTCACACCGACGATAACGTATAAGATGAACACCCATAAAACGGGATTAACACCGGACAGCTCCGCCGCAGTCTTGTTGCCGCCGATTGCTGCTGAATATTTGCCAATGAGCGTCTTCCGCTGGAGCACAACCAACACGATAATAACACCAATGGCGACATAAAATGCCATGGGTAAGCCCAATACCACATCCTGACGCGCATAATCATTAATCCAGGCGGGCATGGTCTGCTCGCTACTGCTCTTGATGGCTGACAAGCCATCGGGAACGATTAGCAACGCAATACCCTTAAATAAACTCAGGGTAACCAGCGTCGCAATCACGGGTGTGATATTTAGCTTCATGACCAGAAACCCATTGAGTGATCCCATAATTATTCCCAAGATGATCGTGACAAACATCGCTAGCAGGAAGCTAGACCCGTTCAGGATCATCCAGGAAAAGACAACAGCGCTGAGACTCATGGCACTACCAATGGACAGGTCAATGTATTCGGCAATCATCAGAAAGGTAAATGCACCAGCCACAGTAATAATAGGCACGGAGATACGCAACAAATTGATAATATTATTCGGATTGAGAAAGTGTCCTCGTTCAAACCAATTAACTTCGTCTAATCTTATGACGCTGAAGACAATCACAACCAGGGCCAATACGAAATAAATATAGAATCGTTTGATGTTCGTTCGTATTACCATTGAACGATCTTGTTGGTATGCAGCAACTGACTCTTTATTCGAAGGAATAGCTTCATTCATATTACTGTTCCTCAGCCCTGCCTTCTACGCAGGAAATAACCTTGTGCCATAATCGCAATGAAAACGGCAATTGCCTTAAGCGTGTACTGCCAATCAGGAGACAATAGGAGTCCGGTAGCGGCCGATTGAACAGTAGAAAGGATGAGAGCACCGATGAACATTCCCAGCACCGATCCAAAACCACCTGCGATGCTGACCCCGCCCAAGAGAGAGACAACCAATGCGTCAAATTCGTACCCCATGGCCCGGCTCGACACCCCTGCTTTGAACTCAGAGGCCAGCAGCAGCCCGGTGATGCCGGCCAGTAGCGAACTGAGGATAAAAAGTAAAGTAAGGTGTCGGGTAACATTGACACCCGACAATCGTGCAGCCGCAGAATTGGCACCGATGAAGTAGGTCCGTCTACCCTGTACCGTCTTTCGCTCAAAGATGAAGGCAATAATGATCAGGACAATCATTATCACCACCGCATATTTGATGCTTGTGCCGGGCACCTGTGCGTTACCAATCACACCAAAGGCGGCGGGCAAACTGGTGTTGCGCTGAGCGCCTTGCGTGATGAT
>JBNKZT010000556.1:0-3121 GCA_050301775.1 Promineifilaceae bacterium (SeqCode) | reverse complement strand
CGTGGTCGCCACGCCAGAGGGCGGTTACCAGGTTTTCCTCGACTACGCCTCGCCGGCAGATTCGGACGCCTTTTCGGTGGCTTACCAACAGCTTCTGGGGACGCTGGCCAACGCCCGCTACCTGATTGAGCGGGACAGCGGCTCAATTCGTAATCCGCTTTATCGTAGTTTGTGGCTGGGGGTGAGAACGGCCGTAGGCATTACCGACAACCATGCTTACCACTGCGTACCCGACGTGTTGGCCTCGCGTAAGGAGCGGGCCGAAGCGCTGGCCAGATATTGGCGGCGGTACGTTGGCGGCGGTCGCCTCATTTACACCCGCCACGCCGAGGGGCGGCAGATTTTGTTGGAGGCACGCAGTCAGCAGCACGGCCGTGTCCGCCAGATAGCCTTTGAGTTGTGGAAATAATTGCTTGGCGGCAAAAGGTTCATTCGTTTCTACTGTTGCCTTTAATTTTGAGAAACAATTACTGGTAAGTAAACATGCCTCAGGTCAATAAAAATGGAATGGACGTCTTGCACAAAAACGCCTTCTTTATTTTGGGCTGTGACCGTTATCGTTTTTGTGCCTGGCTGTGACCAGGTAAATGTGGCGTCATCGCGGAAGTCGTTTGTGTGCGAGGTCATCGTTTGACCTGTTGCCTGCCAGGTATACGTGACGGGCAGGGTGGCGGTTACGGGTTGAACGTTGGCAAGAAATGTATATGGTATCTGCACGAAACCATCTGTGGGGCCGACGAGCGACACTGATTCCACGTCAACGCCACTTTGCCCACAAGCTGTATTCCAATGACTGAATTCTAGCGCCAGCCAACTATCTCCCGCAGTTGCTATGATGTGGTAGCCAATAATGCGAAATACCCCCAGGCGAGCCGTCTTGTAGGTTCCGCTTATCACATTGCTTTCATCCCAAACAAGCAGTTGTAACGTTCGTTTGTTGTCGATGTGTTCGTTGATAATGGGTTGTACGATTGTAGATGTGATTCCATTCATCTTTGCCAAAACCGGGTCTGTTATGTTAAGTTTAATATCTACGTTATTATCAGGATTAACATAACCATCTACGATCCAACTAAATAGGGGTGAAGCTGGGAAATCAACTGTATAGCCATGATTTTGATAATCTTTGCTGTTTCCCGGCCAGAGCAAACTGGCGGCCAGACGAACGTCGTCATCGGGCCGGCCTTCATTCCAGCGCAGCCAGCCAAAGTCCCCGGTGTTGAATCCATCGTACAGCCGGTACACATATCCCTCTTGCGCCTGAGAAAGCGGGGCACCGGGAACGTGCGAGACAAAACTGTTATAGCTCGACGGGGTGGTCGGGTAATCAAAGTCACCAGCCGCAGGATATGGATTGGTTGCCGAAAGCGGGGGAGATACAGATACACTATCTTGACTGAGGGCGATGGGAAAAGTACTACAGCTAACCGTACTATCCGACACAGGTTCTTCAGGAACACTGGCCGTCCAGGCATAAGTCTCGTGGGGTCGGCTCAAAAAACTGACCATCAGCCGCCCGCCATAGAATGGCGTACAGATTTGTGGGTCCAGGTTTCCAGGATCGCAATCTGGCGTGAAATCAGGCAGTTGAATTTGATAGGCAGGGTCTATCCATTCATTAGAACAACTTCCAGGCAAGCACCGGACACCGGCCGGAACGCCATCCGGGTCATCTTCGCCGTTTTGACCAAAGGTCATTGACCAGTCAGCCTGGGAGATAGAGTCCATGTAAAACGTGACGGGTGAAGGGAAGAAGTTTTCTATGTCGAAGCCCGTAACAGTAATGGTTTGCCCGGCATAATTAGGACTCAAGTAGAGGAGGGGTAACTCGATGCGAACGTCGATGTTAGCATTTTGCGGTAATGTATCTAAAGCAAATGTGGTGATGCCAGCCGCGCTGTGGGTCTGAGGATGATCGATAATGTATAAATTGCGGGCGTTGGCTTCGCTGGGGACTGAATGGATGTAGTCTGGCGGCCCGGCCCAGATTTCAAAGCCATTTTCAGATGCACCGCTAACGGCCGTTACATCCAAATACAACTCGCGATAACCGGTTAGAGGATTGATAATGATCCCAGGCACATCCTGAGTCAGATCGACTTCAAATGAACCAGCAGAACCGCTGTCAACCGGCACAAAAGCGGGCTGATCAAAGCTTTGGGCGGCTCCCGGAGAGACCCAATGCATATCCGTCAGATGCTCCCCATCGTCCCGAATACCATCGCCTACCTGACCGGTATAGCGGGCCAACGAGATTGATTCTGCTGAGCCATCCACGTTTTGGGAGAGGTAGGATAATTCAAAAACTGTTTGTGTATTGTACCGGGCAGTATACGTTGACGGCGTGTTGCAAGAGCCATCGCCATCCGCTCCACCATTTCCACGATTTTCGTCAATACGAACCATCCAAAAAGGATTGACTTGATCATAACTCAGTTCAGGATGACTTGAGAGTAAGTCCTTTTCTCCGGTGTCAATGACACATGGGTTCACCTGATTTTCGTCACAAACGATTGTTTCTGTTAGTGAGTATCCTTTTTCAATAGCTACTTGTGTATGGTTTAGCGTTGTTGTGATGGTTGTATTATTTATTGAATCGGGATCAAATAACTCAACGCGGACAACGTCAGACGGGTAATCAGGAGGAATGAGGATACGATATTTATAGGTATAGTATCCTGGCGCCCAAGCGCTGTTAAGGGGTGAATAGGGATCACCATAGGCTGTACACGACTTTGGGCCAAAAACTGCCTGGTTAAAGGCATTCAAGACCCCATCAGTACGGCGGTTGGTGTAAAGGCCACCGAATTCCGGCAGGGGAACAATGCTTTGGCTGCTTGATGAGGTAAATGCGATTGACTGAGATGCATTTGATGCCGATATCAGCGATGCTAAACTACCAATACTTATTGCGAAAACAAGGGTGATGATTAATATACGTTTTTTCATACGGATTGTTCTCGTGACGGGGAAAATGCACCCATCTTTTTCTTTCAAGAACATGATGCAGAGGTGACGAACTTTTCCCGAAATTTTGGGTTCGGAAATTGATACCAATACAATGACTATAATAATCAATTATGTAAAAGATACCTTACTTTCTATGTTAAGATGGAAATCT
>JBNKZT010000555.1:0-3150 GCA_050301775.1 Promineifilaceae bacterium (SeqCode) | reverse complement strand
CCCCGAAATCTTTACCGCCGACCCCGCAGATAAACGCCTGGTCTATGTGCAGGTCTGGTATCCGGCCGGATCAATCGCAAATTCTGCCCGTGCACCGATGTGGATTGACCCGGAAAAGATCATTGCCCCGATAGCCAAAGAATTCCTCATGCCGGAATTGGCGTTTAGCCAATTGGCGTCGGTCCAATCACACAGCTACTTCGATGCCCCCCTAGCAGAGGACCCGCTGGCTGAGCAGGAAACCGTCTATCCCATCCTGGTTTATTCGCATGGCTATGACGCCGGGTTTTTCGCGCAAAATATGGTGCAAATGGAAGAGCTGGCCAGCCACGACTATATCATCTTCAGCATCGGTCATGCTTATGAAAGTGGGCTGGTCTTTGATGTTGAGGGCCAGGCTGTCCCGATGAGCGAAACGCAAAAGGATGCTTTTTACCAAGAAGGTGAAGAAGTAAACGAACTCTACAGAAAGATTTTCGCCACCACCGGCGCTGAACAGCTACAGGCTGCCCGCGCCTGGATGGCTGCCAGCCCGATTGCCCAGCAAAGCCATCAAATCTGGACAGAAGACACACAGTTTGTGCTCACGCAAATCGAGCAAATGAACAGAGGCCAGGTGGCCAGTCCATTCGCCGGACATCTGGATACAGCACGTATTGGCGTGTTCGGCCAATCTTTTGGCGGGTCAACCGCTTTTCAACTGTGCGCGGTGGATTCCCGCTGCCAGGCGGCGCTTAATATGGATGGGTCGCAATGGGGGAACTTATTGGATAACCCACTGCAAACCCCCTTTATGATGCTGTCCGGCGAGAATTCTATTGGCATAAACGATTGGGCGCTAAGTAATGCCCTGGAGAGCGGCTACAACATTTATGTGCGGGATGCTTACCACATCAATTTCACCGACTTCAATTTGGTAAGCCCCCTATTCAAGTTTCCACTGTTCGGAGCTTTGGGCAAGATTGATACGCAGCAGATGGAGCGGATCATGAATGCGTATACGCTGGCATTTTTCGACCAGACATTGAAGGGTATTCCTAGTCCATTGCTGCAAGGCGATAGTCTCGATTATCCAGAAGTTGAATTTAAGATTTTTGCTGCCATCTCGGAATAGAAACCCTGACATCCTCGCTGGATGCGTAAGGTTATTCCGCTATCATGGAGATTGGTTCAATCTTGAAGATTGAACCAATCTACTACTCAAAAAGGATCTGTGATGTTCAAAAAATCATTTGCAAAATGGGGTTGGTCGCTGTTCATGGCTTTCATCAGGCTGCCGTTGATCCTGTTGGGCAACGGCGTCGTCATCCTGGCTTTCCGTTCAGTCGGTCAGCCGGCCGGGATGACCACAGGGGCCATTTTTTCCACGCTTTCGGTTACGGCCGTTAACATTGTCTGCCTGGGATTGTTACTCTGGCGGGCACGGGTCGAGGGCTTCCAGCTTGGCGCAATCGCCGGGTTTCAACGGTCCCGGCTGCTCCGCGACCTGGGATGGGGCGCTTTGTGGTCGATGGCGCTGTTTGCGCTGCTGATGGGCGGCATGTTTGTGACCTTATTCGTCACGCAGAGAATGACGGGCCTTTCTTTCGCACAGATTTACATGGGTGATGCAGATTTCTCCATAGAAATACCCCAGTGGCTGACGGTACTCTACGCCATCATTGCTGCGGTTCTCTTTCCCCTTCTCAACGCGCCCATCGAGGAGCTGCAATACCGGGGGTATGTCCAGCCGCGATTGGTGGCTGCTTCGGGAAGTGTGCGGCTGGGGATTGTGGGTACGGCCGTTGCCTTTGGCCTGCAACACATCGCCTTCGCCTACACCCTCGCTTCCACCCCAGCATTCGTTGCCGGATTTTTTCTTTGGGGACTGGGAGCGGGCATCATCGCCCACCGGCAGCAGCGGTTGGCCCCTGTTATCGTTGCTCATTTCATCAGCAATTTGTCGTTTGGCATTGTCCCGCTGGTTTTTATGCTGGGTGGGGCCTAGAGGAGATATTCACATGAAAAAATTTGCTAAACAGTTCTTTGCCGGATTGCTGGTCATCGTCAGTGCAATCCTGCTGTATACCTATCTCGCCTACCCGGCAGAATATGTCAATCGCGTCTTTCGTTGGGGTGATGCGGATGTTTACGATTACCAGAAGTTTCCTGAACATGCGCTGGAGACATCCGGCTCTCCTTTTGCGTTTTCTGTCAACCTGGACGAAGATCGCATCCGGGGTCAGTTTGAGGCGGTTTCCGATATAGACGATTTTGATGCGTTCCTGGCAAAAAACCGCACTCAGGCTTTTATGGTGATTCAAAATGACGCCATCCTGTACGAACAATATTTCAACGGAGCCAACCGCGACTCAATTGTCACTTCGTTCTCGACGGCCAAATCATTTACGTCCACCCTGATCGGGATTGCCATCTCTGAGGGCTACATTCACAGTGTGGATGATCCGATCACCGATTACCTGCCCGAGCTGGCCGAACGCGACCCGGCTTTCAAAAACATTACGATTCGCGACCTGCTGATGATGTCGTCGGGCATCAAATATGTTGAATTTCCCTACGTCAACGGCGATGACGCTAAAACCTACTACTACCCCGACCTGCGCCAGTTGGCGCTGGAAGATACGGAAATCACTGGATTACCCGGCGAAGCATTTCATTACAATAACTATCATCCGCTGCTGTTGGGTATGATCCTGGAACGGGCCACAGGTACATCAGTCGCCGACTATTTGCAGGAGAAAGTCTGGAAGCCTGTCGGCATGGAATATCCCGGTTCGTGGAGTCTGGATGAGCATGGCTTTGCCAAGATGGAGAGCGGCATAAACGGCAGTGCCATCGACTTTGCCAAATTCGGGCGCTTGTTCCTGCATAACGGGGAGTGGAACGGGGTGCAAGTGGTTCCTGCAGAGTGGGTGGCCGAGGCTACGCAGCCAGACATCTCCGTTGATTATGCCAATTACTACTACGATAGTTTTATTTTTGCCAACGGGCAGGGCTATTACAAATATATGTGGTGGGGTATGCAACGTAATGCCGATATGCATGATTTTATGGCCTTGGGCAATCATGGTCAGACCATTTATGTATCTCCACACAAAAACTTGATCATCGTTCGCAATGGTGAAACATTTGGCGAATTTGGCGGCGCAC
>JBNKZT010000554.1:0-3153 GCA_050301775.1 Promineifilaceae bacterium (SeqCode) | reverse complement strand
GGATCAAGTCAACTGGTCCATAACCCACATTTTTTATCGCCCCAAGTCCAAACCTGATGGCTGCCTTGGTCATTTTCCTGATAACGTTATATGGGGCCGCTCTGGTCAGCCGTCTGATACGACATTACCTGGAGCGACAACGGGTAGACCCGGCCTTAACCCTGCTGCTGTTTTACATCACCCGCTGGAGCCTGATACTTATCGGCATTGCTGCTACCTTGCGACAGGTAAATTTTGAGTTGACTGGTTTCCTGGCTGGATTGGGTATCGTCGGCTTCACGCTTGGTTTTGCTTTACAGGATATCAGCCGTAATATCGTGGCCGGAATGCTGCTGCTGGTGCAAAAACCGTTTGAAATAGGTGATCTGGTTGAGATTGAGCGTTTTACCGGGCGGGTAAAGTCGGTAGATTTACGCTCTACGGAAATCTTGACCCTGGATGGCAACAACGTTCTCATTCCCAACGGCAATGTGTTCACGACCTCAATTACCAACTACAGTCGCGAATCCACCCGCCGCATCGAATTGACCCTTGGTGTAGCCTATGACAGCGACCTGGAACTGGTACGTCATACGACACTGCAAGCCATTCGCGCCATTCCTGACACACTCAGTAACCCGGTTCCCAGTCTCTATTTCCACACCTTCAACGATTCCGCCATTGACTTCACCATACGTTTCTGGATTGATACGCGCATCACCGACCCCTCCACGGCCACCGACCCGGCTGTGGTAGCCATTCAGCAGGCATTTGCTCGTAAGGAAATCGAGATTCCTTATCCCATTCAGACAGAAATCACGATGACCGCTACCAAACCGGTCAGGAGTAAATCAAAATGACAGATGAAACGCTAATCGGCCGTAAGCTGGCCAACTATCGTATTGACCGCTTCTTGGGACAAGGGGGCATGGCCCAGGTATATTATGCCTGGGACGAAAGCCTGGACCGTTCCGCTGCCGTTAAAGTGATTAGCTCTAACCTGCGTGGTGATGTCACCTATGCCGGACGATTTGTGCAGGAGGCCCGGGCCATCTCTCAATGGCGGCATGAGAACATCTTGCAGGTTTATTATGCCGGAAAGGCAGAAGATCTCTATTTCTTTGCCATGGAATACATCGACGGGTTAAACCTGGAGCAAATCCTGAACCAGTACGCCCAGAGAGGAGAACTTATCCCCCACGACGATGTGATTCGCATCGGCCGGGCTATTGCCGGTGCGCTGGACTATGCTCACAGTAAGCATGTCATCCACCGGGACGTGAAGCCGGCTAACGTGATGATAGACAAAGAAAACCGGGTGGTTCTGGCCGATTTTGGGCTGGCGATGGACACACAGCGCGGCTCCTTAGGAAAAACGTTTGGCACCCCCCATTATGTGGCCCCGGAGCAGGCGATGAATTCCGCCGATGCCGTACCGCAGTCTGACTTGTACAGCCTGGGCATTATCCTGTACGAGATGTTGACAGGCGTAGTACCCTTCGACGAGCCATCCTCTATGAGCCTGGCGCTGAAACACGTGACAGAACCGCCCCCTTCTCCACGCACAATTAACCCGAGCCTTAGCCGGCAGGTAGAGGACGTATTGCTGCAGGCGCTGGAAAAAGACCCAAGTAAACGATATCCGAATGGTGCTGCGTTGATAGATGCGCTGGAAAACGCGCTGCGGGCGCAAACGGAAGCAGGCCAGGCCTTT
Source organism: Promineifilaceae bacterium (SeqCode) (assembly GCA_050301775.1). Lineage (GTDB taxonomy): Bacteria > Chloroflexota > Anaerolineae > Promineifilales > Promineifilaceae > JACKCC01. Next base: position 1,460 of record JBNKZT010000554.1, on the reverse strand, counting down.
TTATCCTTGCCCCCCATACCGGCCGGAGCGAATTCTCCCGCTTCACTGCCACAGTCTCGTCTATCTGTGGTCGATAATGTTCGTTTGAGCGCACCCATGCCGCCGCCCCAGTTGCCGGTAAATGCCACACCGGCCACAGGCAAGCAGGCTACGAATGATAGCGCCACCCCAGTTGCTGTGGCTTCATCTCGGCACACGACCAGCCGTAAGTCACCTGGTCAGCTATTAGGGTTGGGGGCTGTGGGCATCGTCCTCTTTTTGATCCTGGCAATAGCTTCGTTTTTACTGCTGCCGGAAATGGAGGAAACTCCAACAGAGCCGACCGAAGTATCGCAGACAGATACTTTAGAGGAAACGGCCGTTCAACCAACCCAACCCCAGCCAGTGGCTACCGAAACACCCGCAGAAACGGCTACAGCACAAACCATACCGGAAACGGCCGTAACCACCATTCCTGTGGCAGCCAACGCCACCGACGCCCCGACACCGGTGGCCACAGAAACTCTATCGACGCCCACTAACGAGCCGACACCAGAGCCAACAACCGCAGCGTTGGTTGAAGCGCCGGCACAAGCTGAACCCACCATCGCTTATCCCGATGGACGACCACTGGAACTGGCTTACGACACCCATAGTTTTTACCTCTATAATCCTTCCTCAGAACGCATTCGAGTGAAAAACATCAGCTTTGAGGCATTGGATAACGCGGGACGGCCGTTACGCTACGGTATGGCCGGCAACCGCTGGACGCAGTTCCATAGTTTTATTGAAGGATACGCCTGCTACAGCATCGAGCCTTTCGGTGTTGGTGGGGTCTACATGCGACCGCCGCACTGCCGCGACTACAATGCCTCTGTCACCCCGGCCAAAGATGGTGATGAAATATTCTGGACCGAACGGGGGGGAGCCATTGAGTTTCGCGTGTTATGGGCCGATCAGGAAATTGCCCGATGTCCTTTAGGAACGAATACCTGCACCGTGTTTGTACCCACACCATAAATTCCTGTTGCCCCTTCATGACAACGTACTATGCCATCCCAACTGATTGGTATTTTACACCCTGCTTCTTCGGCTTCCAGGCCGCGACGACTGTGTCATTTTACCGCGTTTGGGAGGAGCAAGAAATGGTGAAAACGGCCGTTTCCCCCACACCATGCCAACGGACAGAAACAACCTCGGACGAAAACGGCCGTTAACCGTTGTCCGTTGCCCGTTGATTGTTGACTGTTGCAAACGGCCGTTTCCACCCCCACATATATCAACACGGACACAAGAAACCTCGGACAAACACGGCCGTTTCCCCCATTAACAATTAACAATTGACAATTAGCAATTAACAATTAAAACGGCCGTTTCCCCCCATCCGTCTATTTCTTAATCCGTTGTTGCCTTCTCCCCATCATTTTGGACAAAAACGGCCGTTCAAAACAATCAACCATGAAGAAAACGGCCAGAGGCCA
>JBNKZT010000553.1:0-3153 GCA_050301775.1 Promineifilaceae bacterium (SeqCode) | reverse complement strand
AAATCGTTGTGCTGCATGGATTGTGGAGCAGCGAGAAGAGCATGAGGTTAACGGCCGTTAACAACGTCCAGCCGCCCGCAGCAAACAGTGCCAACGTATCTGCTTGTGAATCCAACTCGAACATGACGCCCGCGCCGGCGCCGCCGTTGACACCGGTTACCAAAACCGTCAGCATCAAAATCGTCGGAATCACAATTTCGTTGGCCGGAATAGCGACGATGTAGGCCACCAGAATGATGCCATTCAGCCCCAGCAACAGCCCCAGCGGATTGAGAAAATTGATCACATACTCGGCGATGCTGACGCCGCCAACGGTGACATTGGCCAATAGCCAGATAACTGCTCCGGCTGGCATCGCAAACACAATCGCCCGCCATAGCACAATCAGGGTTCGGTCAATAATCGATGTGTAAATGGTCTGCCAGATGCGTGGCGGCCGGTACGGTGGCAGTTCCAGACTAAACGTGGATACTTCACCCTTGAGCATGGTGCGCGACAGCCCCCATGAAACGAGAAAAGTAAACATCACACCCAACAGGGCAATGCCTACCACTGCCAATGCCGAAATCAGGCCACCCAGATAAGCGGGAACCAATCCGCCAATAAAAATACTGGCGATGAGAATTTGGGTGGGCCAACGGCCGTTGCACAACGCAAAATTGTTCGTAATAATGGCAATCAGCCGTTCTCGTGGGCTGTCAATCACCCGCGTGGCGACGATTCCGGCCGCGTTACAGCCAAAACCCATCATCATGCTCAGGGCCTGCTTGCCGTGCGCTCCCGATTTTTTGAAAGCGTTGTCCAGATTAAAGGCTACGCGCGGCAGATAACCAAAATCCTCCAGCAGCGTAAACAACGGAAAGAAAATAGCCATTGGCGGCAGCATCACACTAACCACCCAGGCTGTCGCCAGGTACATGCCATCAATCAGCAGGCCGCTGAGCCACCAGGGCATATTAATGGCTGCTGCCCCTTGATTAAGCAGCGGGTGAACCGTGTCCAGCAAAATGGCCGACAGCCAGCCCGATGGCACATTAGCGCCGGCAATGGTGAGCCAAAAGACAATCGTAAACAGCAAGATCATCAATGGGAAGCCGAAAATGCGGCTGGTCACCATTTTGTCAATCGTGCGATCCAGGTCAAAGCGCGGTTTTTCATTAGGCCGTGTCACGGCCCGGTCGGCGATTTGGGCGGCGTCGGTGTAGATGTCTTCCATCAAATGTTCATGAAATTCACGGCCGATTTGCCAGCGCAGATTATCGGCCGTTTCCAAAATATCGTTGTTCGTTATTGCATTCGTTGTCATGATGCCATCTCCAATTCCAGTGATGGGGCTTGTTCTGTCGGTTGCAGTGGGATGTGGGCGTCCAAATCGCCCAGTTCGCCGCTGCGAATGGCTTCCACAATGCGCTGGTCGCCGTCTAGCAGCCGTAAGGCAACCCATCGAGCATTGGGTAGATTGGGAAACGCCGCTTCCAACTGCGGCACTAACTGCTTTAAGGCGCGTTTGATGGCCGGCGAGTCATTTTTGATACGATGTGGTTTACAGATGAACTGGCCGGTAGCAACATCATGAATGGCTTTGAGCAGATCTGGCAGCCCTACACCGCTTCGTGCCGAAGTGGGCACAACCGGCACCCCCAAATCACGGGTCAGCCGCTTTTCATCCACTTGCAGGCCATGTCGTTTGGCTTCATCAATGAGATTTAGACAAATGACGGCCCGATCCGTAATTTCCAGTACTTGCAAAGCCAGATTCAGATTACGCTCCAAGCGGGTGGCATCGACGACGATAATGGTTACGTCTGGCTGGCCAAACAGAATGAAATCGCGGGCTACTTCCTCATCCAGACTGGTGGAGAGCAGCGAGTAGGTGCCGGGCAAATCGACGATTTTGTAGCGATTGTCGCCATAGCTGTAGCCGCCCTCGGCACGGGTCACAGTTTTGCCGGGCCAATTGCCGGTGTGCTGCCGTAAGCCGGTTAAGGCGTTAAACACGGTGCTTTTGCCTGTGTTCGGATTACCGGCCAGAGCCACAACGTAGTCCCAATCATCCATGTTGACACCGAGTTTCATCAGGTTGCCGACATGGTGGGCCGGGCAGGTGGCACAGGCGTCTGATTGACGATTGACGATTGCTGATTGACGATTGTTTTCTTCTTTCATGATGCGGCCTCGACTCGTTTAACTTTGATGAGATTGGCTTGTTCGCGGCGGAAGGCGATGAGTGCGCCGCGAATGATGTAGGCGGTTGGATCGCCGCCGGGGCTGCGCATTTCGGCCGTGATCCGGGTGCCGGGCAGAACGCCCAGGTCCATGAAGCGGCGGCGTTCCAGGCCACGACTGGCGCGGGATATGCCTACAACTTCGGCTGTTTCGCCAGGAGCCAGGCAGGTGAGTCGTTCACAGCCGTCGGTTTCTTCTGTTTCTTCTTCCGGCAGGGGGATGATGGAAATATTATTCGCCACAATGGGGGCGACAGTATGTTCGTTGCCATTTGTCCAAAAGCGAACCCGTTCTGGTGTTGATTCGGTGATGCGTACAACCATGCCGGGATGCAGTCCCTCAGCCGCTAATTGCGCATAGACAACCTCTGGCTCATCTTCCAGGTGGACGATGAGGCCCGGTGTGTCCAGCGGCAGGGCGCTGAGCGGCTGGCCGCCGTGGGTGACGATTTCGCCATCGGCGGTGGGGATGGGGTCGCCATGGGGATCGTGGGTGGGATTGCCCAGATGCAAGGCCAAGGCGTCGGCCTGAGCCGGTGTGAGTTGATGTTCGGCCATTTCGGCCTTTCCATGCCACTCTGCTTCATGAATGCCGGTTTCTTCGGCCAGATAACGCTCCCACAACCGGTGGGCGCGAATGATGTGCAGGGCCGAATCACGGCCTTGTGGTGTGAGATGAATTTCGCCCTGGGTGGTTTGCAGCAGGCCGTTGGTTTGCATGGATGTCACCAGGGCGGCGGCGTCATTTTGGCTGATGTGCAGCGCGCCGGCGATGCTTTCCATTGTCGGACGGCGGCCTTTCATTTCGAATTTGTGGATGTGCTTGAGGGCGTCTTCACGGCGCACGCGTTCATTCAAATGGCCGGTTTGCTGCCAGCGGGCTACCAGTCCCTGCTCTGGCCAGAACAATGCGGCTAAAATGATGATG
>JBNKZT010000552.1:0-3164 GCA_050301775.1 Promineifilaceae bacterium (SeqCode) | reverse complement strand
CAAACATGGTTTATTCTGATATAGAGCTGGGAACCGTACAGGTTACAGCATTGGGGGCATGGCCGGCACACTTGTCTATTCAAAGTTTAATTTTATCACAATGGGATGAAGCGGAACGGCTCGACGGAAGCTCGCCGACACGGCCGTTATCCCTCACCCTCCTCGATATCAGTACCCGCGTTTATGACTGGGCCTGTTTTGGCCTTGCCAGCTTGTTTAACAAGTCATTCGGTACAAGCACAGGGATGGCCTTTCCAGAATATCGCCGTTTGCCTGATGGCGAATGTTTGGAAGCTACCCATTTATTAGGAAGGCCTTCTTTACGACCAAGCCTAAACCCTGTCACGGAATCGGCCATTTTGACCCAGGATGTTCATGGTTGCAGCTACAATTTGCCCGGGCTAGACATTTCCAGCGACAATGAAACGGCCGTATTACAAGCCCCCATGCCCGGTCAGCTTACCACCTACACCGACCGCTGGTACAACAGCACCATCCGCATTGAAAACGACGAATGGACCATCTGGTTCCTGCACCCGCGTTCCTATTTGATCAAGGAAGGAAAAGTCAGTCGCGGACAGGCCGTAGGCATTATGGGGGCCGTTGGTTTTGCAACTGGGCCACACGTTCATTACACAATATATGACAAGATTAATGAGGTTTTTGTCGATCCCAGAGATTTCTTACCCTAAAGTCAAATACCGGACAAATCTCTCGACAAATACAAAATCACAGCCAATACATGACATCAAGGAGTGATACAAATGAACTTAACCGAATTATTAAAGTTCTTACCCCTTATCATCGGCGCATTTCTGGCCTATCATCTTATTTTCAAACAAGGGCTGCCCGCCAAGAGTCTTGGTGCAATCCTCACCTATTTCATCGGAACCCTCATCGTTTTTATTGCTGTAAGTTGGCTGATCACGACCTTCTTGGCCGGTTGGGCAACCGACCTACTGGAAGCCGGAACAACATCACAAGAATGGCAGCAATTCATGGATGCCAGTGAAAACGTGGTTGAAGATGCTTTCAGTTCTGAGCCACTCCCCAACACATCATCTGCAACCGTCGTCCCCATAGCGCCCGCAAATCAGGGTGTTACCCCAACCATCACCCCGCATCCTAACCCAGGTGTACCTGCCGGATCAGCCTTGGTTGGACCCACTACCCATACAGTTGTTGCCGGTGACACGTTGTTTGGTATTTCTCAAAGGTACAACACGACTGTTGATGCCATTATGATCGCTAACAATCTCAATTCTTATATCATCCAGCCAGGTCAAGTCCTGAATATTCCAGCACCATAACAACAATAAACAAACAAAGAGCATAACAATTATTCATGAGTAAACGCAGGCAAACGAGACAAATAGGCACCGGTTTTACCGGTTGGTTAGGCAGTCAATGGAAACGCCTGCCGGAAAACTTCCGCTGGAATATTGAAGATACCTTTCTCCCGGAAGATATTGCTGAACGTCTGCTGCCGGGAGAGGAACCGCAATTAGAGATCAGGCTGGCCGGATACCGCGATATTTTGGGGCATATCGTGTTTAATTTCTTTATATGGGTGTTTGTGATTACTTTGCTAATTGCTATTGGCACGGCCGTTTCTCTAATCAGAAATAACATGCCATTACAAACCGCACTACTTTATGCCCTGGTTCCATTCGGGGTTCTGCTCCTGTTAATTATAATCGCCATTCAAGAGCGGATTGAATACCGGCAATGGCGATTATTAAAAACAAACGCCCGGTTTATTATTTCCATCCCCCAACCCGGTTCCAAAATCCTGGTTGATAATATTGAACTAAAAGGAATGCCCAACGTCATCGACACCAACTGGTCACGAAATCCAGTTTGGCGTTTATTCCAATTTTTCACCGGCGCCCGTGATTTATACATCAGTTTAGCCGCCTATAAATTTATTGAGGGCACAGCCCGTGTAGGCGATGCCTTAATCATTCCTGATGTCATGCCCAAAGATGTGTTTGAATTACGCAAGCTCGTGTTTAGTGTGCCCTCACCCCCCAAGCCTCAAAAAGTGGAATTTCCCTCGCCACAAAAAGTTATTATAACGAAAGAAGATTAAAAAAAGAGCCTGGAAAAATCCAGGCTCTTTTTTAATATCCAGGATGAAGCTGTGTCCCTGCTCGCAAAGCGTTTATTTGATTTTGATCAGGTTAGTAAACTAACATCACCTGAGTATGGTTCAATCTCGGCGGCTTCCGGTCCTTTGTGCGTTTCCTCAACATCATAAAGAATCCATTGACCTTCTTGCAGTGCCTCCGGTTCCCCTATAACGCCACTCTTGTGAAAGAATATTTCTTCTCCGCCACCCCGGACAACAAACCCGTACCCTTTACGGACGTTATACCACTTCATTCGGCCAATATATTTGCCGGTTTGGGGATCTATTTGAATCGTCTCCGGCGCCTCGAATTCCTCACGCGATTGCGGCCTGGATTCTTGCCGGAACTCGCGGCGCGGTGGTGGCGCCGATCGTTCCCTTGGAGCACTGGCCCGATTACTGGTATCAATCTCAGACAGGTATTCTGGTTCAACCGGTAATCCTTGGGCACTTAACTGCCGCTGCATTTCTACAGTGAATAAGATTTTTTCACCGTTTTCATCTGTGATCCATTTGTCCTTAAAATTCATCGTGTCTGTCTCCTGAATGGTCATTGTGCGGCCTTAACTTTTGGCCTTACGGCTTCTTTTTTTCGCAGCTCCACCCGTTTCTTTAATTTCGGGTTCGTTAATGAGTGATAACTGCTGCGGCACGGCCGTTTCCACATCTTCATCCCCGTTCCAATCCGGCCGCGTCGTTAACCGCACCGCGCCGGTAATCCGGTTTCGAGCGCCAACGGTAAAAACAGACCGGGGCTTAATCGAACGGCTGCCAAGCTGAGTTTTACCCAAAATTAGCTTTTTCGTCGAACCAATGGCCGTCGTAATCAGTAACTGGGTTTTCTCCGACGCGACAACGGTGGCAACCACCTCCGAAGCATCCTTGGGCAGCCGCACATTGATGACGCCCTGTCCATAGCGGCCCTGGGTCGGGTATTCGTCAAGCTTCGTCGCCTTGGCCAGCCCATTATCGGTAATGCTCCAAATGTATGCATCCGGCTGAGCCACGTCCATGGCCACCACGCCATCGGCGT
>JBNKZT010000551.1:0-3210 GCA_050301775.1 Promineifilaceae bacterium (SeqCode) | reverse complement strand
GGGAAAGAACTTGTTTGGGTTGAAAAGCAGGCAAATCGGCGGTGATTGCAGGCTAGGTAAGCGGGAACGCTCTATTTCTGGGCTATTTACCCTCATGGTGATGAGCAGCGGTCGCGAAGGAAAGGATTCCACAGGATGTGAACCGATGAGTTTAGGTGTTGATGTTATAGAACCGGACACGTGTGAGATACCAACAAACTTTTGTAACTTATTCACCTCAGGGAATTGCTCCAATCTGATGCATCATACTAATGGTATCTACAATTCCCCAGCGCTCCACGATTTTGCCACCGGTCACTCGAAATATGTCTATTCCGCTGTATGTAACAGCTTTACCACTCGGAGGGTTGTCCCTGTATCCACCTTTGTCCGTGCCAGAGAACGTAAAATAAATCACAACTTTATCTGCTTCTGCAAGCAAATCATGGATTGTGATTTGAAGGTCTGGCAGGAATGTACGCAGCCAAGAAACAAGCTGTCTAACACCTTCCGGCCCATGCACATCCCTTCTTGAAAGGTGATGCACATGGCTTTCGGCGATCATCTCATCCACAATGCTCAGGTCTCCTTGCCCCCAAACCTCTTCCAGAAAACGCAGGACGATTTTTTTGTTGTCTTCTACTGACATGGGAACAGCCTCCTTTTGTCTTACTCTTGTAATCATATCAAGAAAGAGATTTGTAAAGTCAGAAGAAAAAACCGATCAAACGCTGCTTTGGTGTTTTGCGGGCTAACTATTTATTAACCCGCTCTGGGTACCGGATAATCCCTGGGAAATTCGTCTTATCCAGCTGAAATTGCAGGATGAACCGCCAAATAGTATGTAATACCTGTTCAATATGCAAGAGGATAAGATGAAAAATGGGGTTTTCTCCGGCTAGGGTCTGTGTCGTATGCGTCGGAAAACTTCCGGTTTCGTTAACATAACGCAACAAGTCGGCCTAATGCAAAGGGTAAATCATCTCCCGGAAATAACGGCCGTTCTCCACCAAATCCCCCCCCTGCCGATGCAAACCACCGCCAATCAAGTAGATCACATCTTTGCCATAAAACTGGCGCATATCGTCAACGCGGTCGAGGCTCATACCCCCGCCTGGAGCCGGGAAGATAGGTTTTAGGTGGTGCATGGCAACGGCCGTTCCTTCCACAATACTTTGGCATTCATCCCGACTAAACGAAAAACGGCCGCCATAATTCGGGTAAATCGTCCCGTCCGCGCCCGCCAGCCGCGCTAACTGCCCGAACAGAGCGTAATGAGAAATGCCATTATCCGGGCTGGTCACGTAACTGCCCTGAAGCGCCGGATGCGACAAAATCGGCAAGGCAATGTCGTCATCATCGGCCAACTGGCGCATGACGTCAAACCCGGACAATCCCGGCGCGATCATCAAACCGCCCGCGCTGGCTTGTTTGGCAAAGCGCGCCTTGTCCAAAATCTGATTGGCAGGTGCGGTGATATTGGGGACGTAAATGCAGTTGAACCCTGTTTCCGCGTTGGCGCGGGCAACGGCAGCAGCACACGCCGCCACGCGTGCCTCAAACGGTGCAAAAGATTGATCGGCCAGGCCGTGATCGTCTTTGATCATGTCAATGCCACCGAGCGCAAATTGGAAGGCGTAGTCGGCCAATGCCTGAGCGCTGAGTCCCATCGGTTTGAGGGCAGTACAGAGTAACGGCCGTTGCCCCACACCCAAATAATCACGCAGGCCATCCCGCCCAAAACGTGGCCCCTTAAACGCCTGCAGCAAGACGTCCGGCAGTTCCAACCGCTCCACGCGGATGCCCGGTTTGATGCTGCTGTTGCCAAAAATCACGTTTAGCAGTTGTGTCAGCTCAAACCCCGAAGTCTCTACCGCATAGCTGATGGCTGCTTCAAAATGGGCGTCGTCTAACCGGGTTAGAGACTCCACGCGCCCAAAAATTTGCCCGCGAATATCATCATTCCCGATCAATTCCGCCGGAAATTCAATCGTTTGCTCAATGCAAATGTCATCTGCCTTGGCCCGTGCCGTCGCTTCGTCACCGGTCAACTTGTAGATAACATGAAATCGTTCGCCGGATAAGTTCAGAAAAGTGTCAGGTATCATAGTTAAAGTGCTTCCGCTTTCGCATCACTGTGAACAGCATCGAGCCGCACAGCCTGCAAATCTTCTTCCGTAATGTTCAGCTTTTCGCCGACCAAATTTTCCACTTCCCGGACCAACGCCATCGCGTCCAGACCGTGCGTGTGCATCAGGTAGGGGCGGCTGGCCCCATGGGCGTAGGTGTCCTTCAAGCCGATGCGCACCAGTTTCTGGCCCAGACTCGCTTCGGCCATCACTTCGGCCACCTCAGACCCCAGCCCGCCGATGATGGTGTGATTTTCCATCGTAATCACGCCATGTTTGGGTTTGCCGGCGGCGGCTAAAATGGCGGGATCGTTAAATGGCTTGTGGGTGGATACGTGCAGATGCTCGATGGATACACCGCGCGCTTCGAGAACGGCCGTCGCCCGCATCGCCTCTTCTGTACAAATACCACCGGAAAACAGCGTGATGTCCGACCCTCGCCGTAGCTTTCGCGCCCGGCCCAACTGCATCGGCTCATGCTCATCGAACAAAACCGGCACCTCGCCGCGCAGTTGGCGGATGTAAACCGGTCCGTCAATATCTTCGATGACATCTAACACCTGCGCCACCTCATTGGCATCACCTGGTTCCACAATGGTCATATTGGGCAAGGCACGCAAAATGGCGACGTCGTCCGTGGCCTGGTGCGTCGCGCCCCCCGGCGTGGTAATCCCCGGCAGAAAACCGACCAGCCGCACTTTCAGGTTGGGGTAAGCGACCGACATCGAGATTTGGTCCAGCGCCCGACGGTAGATAAAAATGGCGAACGTGTGAAAGAAAGGCACAAACCCTTCGCGGGCCAGCCCACCTGCAAAGCTGACGATATTCTGCTCCGTCATCCCCATTGACAAAAAGCGGTCGGGATAAGTGTCGCGGAACAGATCAACTTCGGTATTGCTGGTGAGATCGGCCGACAGAACCAACACTTCCGGTTTATCTTTGGCCCATTCAACCAGTTTTCGGGCGTGAACACGTGTTTTTGTTTTCATGATTCGTTGGCCTCCGCGGCGTTCATTGCTGCCAAAAGTGCCTCATACTGTCCCCGTTCTTCCTCGCTCTTGAAGCGCACGTAATGCAGTTTGGGGGCGCGGGCTTGCAGCAG
>JBNKZT010000550.1:1375-3233 GCA_050301775.1 Promineifilaceae bacterium (SeqCode) | reverse complement strand
TGAACCCGTAACCGAACCGGAACTGGCCGAAAGTCCGGCCGTCGTCGCCGTCGCCGCATCAGTAAACGGCTTAAGCGGCAGCGAAATCACCGACCTGCTGTATATGCGCGAAGAAGAAAAACTGGCCCGCGACGTTTATCTGGCATTGTACGATGTGTGGGGGATGAACGTCTTCTCCAACATCGCCGCAAGCGAGCAAATGCACACCGATTCCGTCCTGGCCCTACTCAACAGCTACGGCCTGACCGACCCGGTGGGCAGCAATCCGGCCGGCGTCTTTGTCAACGCCGATTTGCAGGCACTGTACGACCAACTGGTCGCCAGCGGCAGCCAATCGCTGGCTGATGCCCTGCGCGTCGGTGCGGCCATCGAAGAAATCGACATCCTCGACCTGGATGAGGCCACCGCCCAAACCAGCCAGGCCGACATCGTCCAGGTTTACCAGAGCCTGCACGCCGGGTCGGAGAACCATTTGCGGTCCTTCGTTAGCACGTTAGAGCGGCAAACCGGCGAAACCTACCAACCGCAGTATCTCTCCCCGGAACTGTATGCCGCCATCATCAGCGGCACCCAGTCACGGGGTAATGGCAATGCAGGTAGCAATGGAAATGGCGGCAATGGGAAAGGCAACGGCCGTGCCGGGAACAATTAATACATCATAAATCATACGTGATGCGTCATTGAAACAACTATGACGCATCACGTTTCACGGAGTAAACACCATGTCCGACGACAAATCCACTTCACTCAAAGAACGACTTTTATACACCACGCCCACCGATGATCGCAGCCGAATGCGGGCCGTGGCCAACAACCTGATTTTGCACCTGCACCCCACCAAAGTGCCCAAACCGGCGCTGCGCTTTTCTTACACCTGGGGGCTGGGTGGCATTTCCACCGTCCTGGCCCTGCTGCTCATCATCACCGGCGTCCTGCTCATGTTCCGCTACGACGCCAGCGTGGAGCGAGCCTACACCAGCATCCAATACCTGGAAACCCAGGTGTTGTTCGGCTCCTTCATCCGGGGCATCCATCATTGGTCGGCCAACTTGCTGGTCATCACCGTCTTTCTGCACATGATCCGCGTCTTTTTGACCGGCGGCTTCAAAAAAGGGCGGGCGACCAACTGGCAGATCGGGATCGTGCTGCTGCTGGTCGTCGTCGCTTTTAACTTCACCGGCTACCTGCTGCCCTGGGACCAGTTGGCCTTTTGGGCGATTACGGTGGGGACGAGTTTGCTGGGTTATGTGCCGCTGGTGGGCACGGCCGTATCCAATTTCCTCCTGGCCGGCCCCGAAGTCGGGCAGGGGGCGCTGCGTAATTTCTACGCCATCCATGTGGCCGTTTTGCCGGTCATCCTCATTCTGCTCATGTCCTACCACTTCTGGAAAGTGCGCAAAGATGGCGGCATCTCCCAGCCGGACGAAGATGGCGGCGAAGACGGCAAACGCTCTCGCGTCGAGCGGCTGACCACCATTCCCCATTTGGTACAGATTGAATTGGCGGCAACGGCCGTACTCCTGCTGGTCGTCGTGACCTGGGCGATTTTTGTACCCGCGCCGCTGGAAGCACTGGCCAATCCGTCCCATCCACCCAACCCGGCCAAAGCGGCCTGGTATTTCATGGGGCTGCAAGAATTGCTGCTGCACATGCATCCGCTGGCGGCGATGCTCCTGCCGGGTATCGTCCTGGGGGCGCTGGTGGCCATGCCGTACTGGGATAAAGAAGACGGCAATATTGGCGTTTATTTTCGGTCGAAAGTGGGGTTGGAAACGGCCGTTATCGGCGCCATCCTCAGTCTCATCCTCGTTCCCAGCCTGGTCGTCATCGACGAATGGTGGCTCGATTTGCTGGGTCT
>JBNKZT010000550.1:0-1369 GCA_050301775.1 Promineifilaceae bacterium (SeqCode) | reverse complement strand
CGTTATCGGCGCCATCCTCAGTCTCATCCTCGTTCCCAGCCTGGTCGTCATCGACGAATGGTGGCTCGATTTGCTGGGTCTGTTCCCCACCTGGCCAACCCTCATTTCTAACGGCCTGATTCCACTGCTGCTTTCACTGGGCGGGCTGGCGCTCATCTACTTCACCCTGCGCCGCGCCTTCGAAGCGACACCCAGCGAAGCCTCAGTCGGCCTGTTCAGCTTCTTGATGGTTAGCCTGATTATCTTGACCATCATCGGCATCTTCTTTCGCGGCGCGAACATGGCTCTCATCTGGCCATTCTGATTTTCGACACGAATGACACAAATAACACGAATAAAAAAGGCTCTTCATTCGTGAAATTCGTGCCATTCGCGTCAAATTTTCTTCCAACTACGAGAACAAATCATGAACAAACAAACCACATCCACAAAAGACACCACTAACCTTACCCGGCGCAATTTTTTGAAAATGGGGATCAGTGCCTTAACGACATTGTCCCTGCTGGAAATCGGCGGCGTCAGCCTGATGTTTATGCAGCCGCGCAGCTTGGAAGGCGCATTTGGCGGCACAGTCACAGCCGGCCCGATTGACAGTTTTGTCATTGGCTCGGTAACGGAATTCCCGGACGGCCGTTTCTTCCTCATCCGCGCCCACGATGGCGGCTTCCTGGCCGTTTATCGCCGCTGCACCCACCTGGGCTGCTCGGTCAACTGGGAACCGGACCAAAACCGATTCTTTTGCCCCTGCCACGCCTCCAGCTTCGACATCAACGGCGACGTGGAAAACCCGCCCGCCCCTCGCGCTCTGGACACCTTTCCCGTCCAGATCGCCGATGGACAGGTCATCGTCGATACCTCCCAAATCCAAACCCGCGACGCCTTTGCGCCGGAGCAATTGGCTTATGCTGGCTAGCACGTAGCGCGATTTGGTAAATCGCGTATCGAATTATCAATTCGATTTACGAAGGTAATACCATGAACAAATACAACCTGATTACAACTATCGCTTTACTCATCCTTGTCATCGGCGTGCCAGTGTACGCCATTACCGAACCGGCCCGTCTGGAGCAGGCCCAGGCCGATTTGCGCCAGGAGTTTGTTTCCGATGCGGCCGTGATTTACGTCGAAAACTGCGCCCTCTGCCACGGCGCGGCCGGTGAAGGCATCGGATCCATGCCGGCCCTGGATAACGACGGGCTGCGCACGGCCGATTTCGACCTCCTCTACAAAACCATCGCCCGCGGCCGTTACGATACCGTCATGGCTGCCTGGCACGAAGACGAAGGCGGCAGCCTCAACGAGTACCAGGTCAACGAACTGGTGGCCCTCATCCGCTACGGCGATTGGCCGCAGGTCGGTGAAATGGCCG
>JBNKZT010000549.1:0-3256 GCA_050301775.1 Promineifilaceae bacterium (SeqCode) | reverse complement strand
ATGGTCCAACCACAGTCGATGCGCTTTCAGAACTGAGCGGCCCGAATCGGCTGGTTATCACGGGAGGCACAGGTAATCAGCTTACTTACGAATCGCCTGGCCTGCAAAATGGCGTGTTTACCTATTTCTTCCTGCAAGGACTGACGGATTCGTTGAATGATGTGAATGGCAACGGCCGTATCTCCGCCGAAGAAGCCTATTGGTTCTCGCGCGACCTGGTAGATGATTGGGTCTTCAACAACGCCGGCGATCATCAAAACCCGGCCATTAACGACCAGCTTTGGGGTCAGGTTGATCTAACGGCCGTTCCATGAACCGGGAACAACTTGGCGAAGCGATTTACTTGCTATGTCAGGCATCTGATGCCGCCGCTGCGGCCGACATCCTGCAGCAGTCCCCCGACTTGACCACGGCCGATGTGGACGAGCAGTTGACGCAGGTCATTCGGGTACATTTCGACCAAAAGGTACTAGACCACGTAACCTTGTTCACGGCCGTTCGCGGATTTCTGCGCCGTTGGGAAACGGGTGGCAGCCAGTCTGCATTAGCCCACCAGCCCGGCTGGCCGCTGGACAAGTATCGCCCATTGGCATACTTGCTGGCACTTGACGAAGATGATGACCTTGACGAACAAATCAAATGGGGCCGCCTGACCCTGCGTGACCTGGATGCCCAAACAGAGCCGGAACTGTATGGGATGACCCAGTTTCGACTGGGCTACAGTCTGGCTCGAAAAACCCTCGCTGGCGATGTGGCAGCGCATGAACCGGGGATTAAACATTTGGAAACGGCCGTACACGTTCTCACGCCACTGACAGATAGATTCAGCTGTGTTTTGAACGGCCGTGCTCATTTGAATCTGGCCAAACTTCACCTTGCCCAACCGGGCAGCCGCCGCAGCCAAACCATCGAACTGGCCCTCGACTACTTGCACCAGGCCCACAATTTATTGAGTGAAGCCAGCCCGGATTTCATCCACGTTCACATGATGCTGGGTAAAGCCTATCTGGAACGAGTCTGGGGAGAAAGGCTGCAAAATATCGAACAAAGCACCCATCATTTTGAGCAAGCCCTTGCGTTAAGTCATCGACCTGACGCCCTGCCCCAACGGTATGAAATCGAACATAATCTGGCCATTGTCCATCGGCTGCGGCTGAAAGGCCGTAAAACTGACAATTACGAAATGGCACTGGCCTATGCCGAGCACGCTTTGACGCAAACCAGTCGGGCAGATTTACCGGAAGATTGGGCCAAAACCACGGCCGAAAAAGCAGTTATCCTCGCCCATCGCCAGCGGGGAAACCAAATGGAAAACCTGGAAGAAGCGATTGAACTGACCCGGCAGGTATTGACCTATTACCAGCAGCAGACACATCCTTACCAATGGTCACTCATCTGCCTGCGGCTGGGGAATCTGTATTGTGACCGACTGAAGGGCAAGCAAAACGTTAATTTCCAGCAAGCCATCGAGCAGTTTGAAGCTGTCAAACAAGCGCGAAATCCGGTCACTGACCCATTTGGTTGGGCTGAGGCGGTCAACAATTTGGGCACCGCCCAGGCCGGTCTGAGCCAAAAGGCCAATGACAAATACTATCAGCAGGCGATGGTCAGTTATCAACAGGCGCTGGCCGTCTACGGCTCGGATAAACACCCTGAACGGGCACGGCGAACGGCCGTTAACCAGGCCCAACTTGCTTTCCGGTTCCAACAGTGGGCTGAGGCGTACCGCGCATTCCAAACCGCACTTGATGCCGGAGAACTCCTCTTTTTAGCCAGCGGCACACCGGCCGGCCGCCAGGTCGAACTGGCCGAAAACGCCGGACTCTCTACCCAGGCCGCCTACTGCCTTCTTCAGCAAAACCCGCCTCAACCCGATGCTGCTTTTCGCCAATTAGAACAAGGTAAGACCCGTCTCCTGATCGAAGCCCTTGCTTTAAGCGATGTCGATTTAGCCAAACTGCCCAAATCCATGAGCCAAACCATAAAAGCGCTGCGGCAAAAAATCCGCGAACTTGAAACTGAAATGCGCCTGCCGCCCCAATCTCCTTCACGACGGGATGACATTGAACTTGGCAACCAACTGGTACAAAAACGCCGCGATTTACGCGATCTTGTCGCCCAAATTCGCCAGACAGAGCCTGATTTCCTCACTAGCCAATCGACTGAAATTGATTTTGCCAGTCTCATTCCGATGAATGGGGCCGTCGCTGCACCGTTGATAACGGCGCAAGGCAGTGTCGTTTTCGTTATTCCACACGGCGCTGAAAAGGTCACAATGGAACATGTTGTCCCCCTGACCCAACAAAACAGCGCCGCTCTAAACCGGCTGCCATCGGAGTGGATCGCAGCTTTGAAGTGGCGGAATGTGGCCGAATCATGGAAAACGGCCGTTACCGACTTCACCCGAAAACTGTGGCCAATGCTCATCCAACCAATCGCCCAAAAATTAACAGAATTCAACTGCACAAAAGTCATCTTCATTCCCCAGGGTGGATTGCAGCTTCTGCCACTACACGCCGCCTGGTATGAGGGAAACGGCCGTAAACATTACTTCATCGACGATTTTGAAATCAGCTACACCCCTTCCCTTTCCGTCCTGGCCCAGGCCCAAAAACGTCTAAACGGCCACAAAGGAACACAAGCTTTGATCGCTGGCATCAATGAATACCGACCACCCAAAGAATTAAAAAACGCTGTATTTGAAGCCGAACAAATCGCCGAAACCTTTCACACAGACCCGCTGCTAAACGAAAAGGTCACTCGCCAGGCTATCTTGGAAAAAGTCCGCGACAAAAACTACCTGCACCTTGCCTGCCACGGTTCATTCAATTGGGAAGATGCTTTGGAATCTACGCTGTACCTGGCCCATGATGAGCCGCTGTCTCTCGGTGACATCATGACCAAACTCGACCTGAAGACGATACGCCTGGTCACGCTTTCCGCCTGTGAAACCGGCATTACCGAATTCAGCAAACTCCCCGATGAATTCATCGGCCTGCCTGCCGGTTTTATGCAAGCCGGTGCGCCGGGTATCGTCAGCAGTTTATGGGCGGTAGACGACAACAGCACAGCTTTGCTAATGTTAGGACTCTATCATTACATTCTGGAAGATCATTTAACCCCTTCTGCTGCCCTTAAAAAAGCCCAATCCTGGCTGCGGCAGTCAGACCCTCTATACGAAAATCCTTATTATTGGGCCGCGTTTACTTTTTATGGCGCCTAGCAGCTTGTCGGAAAAGTCCTGAATAAGGATATT
>JBNKZT010000548.1:0-3278 GCA_050301775.1 Promineifilaceae bacterium (SeqCode) | reverse complement strand
TGGTATTGACGGGCTCCAGGTAGCAAAGAGACTTAAGGAGGATATGGCCACAAAAGATATCCCCATCGTGATGCTCACGGCAAAAGGTGAGGAAGCGGATATTGTGACAGGGCTGGAGCTCGGGGCTGATGATTATGTCACCAAACCCTTTAGCCCGCGTGAACTGGTGGCCCGCATTAAAGCATTATTGAGGCGGCTGGGAGGAGGCAGCGGTGTCAAAAAAGAGCTGGTTTCTACCCGCCTGCGGGTGGATGAGGAGGCGCGGCTGGCGTGGAAAGATGACCGGCCGCTTGAGTTGACACCGATTGAGTTTGACCTGCTCTGTACGCTCATCCGCCATCACGGCCGTGCCCTCAGCCGGGAGCAGCTAATTGAGAAGGTGTGGGGGTATGATTACTATGGGGAGGATCGGGTGGTAGATGTGCATATTGGCCGTTTACGCAAGAAAATCGAAGATGATCCTGCGCAACCCATGCTCATCGCCACAGTGTGGGGCGCCGGATATCGATTTGAGGATGAGATGGCATGAAAACCGTACGCCAACATCTGGGATGGAAGCTGTTTATTTCTTACGTGATTGTCATCATCGTTGGCGTCGTTTCATTGGCCATCACGGCCGAATTACATACCCCAGCGGCCATCAACCGCCACATGGCGCAAATGTCGGCAATGATGGGGGGTGACATGGGCATGATGACTGACCTGACAGAGAGCTTTACCCGGGCTGTTAACGAGGTGCTGTTGGTCGCCACATCACTGGCTTTTGTTACGGCCGTTCTGGTCAGCACCTTTGTCACCCGGCGCATCGTGAAGCCGGTGCAGGCGATGAAGCAAGCCAGCCGTCGCATTGCGGACGGCCGTTATGATGAGCGCGTCCAGATAGCCGGCGAAGATGAGCTGGCGGAACTGGGCCGCTCCTTTAACCGCATGGCCCACGAACTGGCCCAAACGGAAGAACGTCGTCGCCAACTCATTGGCGATGTCGCCCACGAGCTGCGCACGCCGCTCAGCAGCATTAAGAGCGTGATGGAAGGGTTGCAGGACGGTGTGCTGCCCATGGAGCCGGAAACATTTGCCAACGTCGAGCAGGAAGTGAGTCGTCTGCAGCGGCTGGTGCGCGATCTGGAAGAACTATCTAGAGCGGAAGCGGGGCAAATTCAACTGGAAAAAGAGAAGATCAACCCGGCAGAATTGGTGGAAACGGCCGTTTCTCGACTCCGCCCCCAGTTTGCTGACAAACAGGTATCCTTAACCACCGACATCCCCTCCAACCTACCGGCGCTCACTGTAGACCCGGCGCGAATGACTCAAGTGCTGCTCAATCTGCTGGGCAACGCCTTGCAGTACACGCCGTCTGGCGGCCAGGTTGCTGTTCGGTGTTCGGTTGTCGGTAATCAGTCATCAGTAATTGATGGGTATCGTTTACCGAATACCGATCACCGTTTACTGATTACTGTCACCGACACGGGCATTGGTCTTACGGCCGAGCAGCTTACCCATATCTTCGAGCGTTTTTACCGGGTGGATAAATCCCGTTCGCGGGCTGGCGGAGGCAGTGGGATCGGGTTAACCATCAGCAAGCATTTGGCAGAGGCGCATAACGGCCGTCTTGTGGCTACCAGCCCCGGCCCCAACCAGGGTAGCACCTTCACTATTACCCTGCCTGTTGCCCGGTAAGCGGTTTGGTAAAATTCAAAGTGAAGGCCAGCCAGTTACCAAAATAACGCTGCTCCTCAACTTCGCCATCTGGTCCAACCTGTTCCGCCGCCGGTAACGCAAGGCGACCCGGACCGCAGCCCACGTCCAGCACTTTCATGTCCGGTTGCAAGCTCAGGCGGTCAAGCAGCGTCCGGCCGCTGGCGACCGCCTCTGTGTAGCGGTTCTCCAGCAACCAATCCAACCAGGGGGGCAGGGTAAGGAGCGGCGGCGGGAGAGAAAACGCCACACGATCCCGGTGAGAGTCATCAATCCAGCGGATATTATAAGTAGTTTCAGCCCGTTTTTCATGCCGGCCAAGACGTAACGGATTGTTACAAAATCTTCATACTTCCGTTGAAACTTCGTCAAAAGTGACCGCTATCCTGGAGACAATAAAAGCAAGGCCGGTTACTACCGGCTAAAAACAAGAAATCTTGAGCAGGCCGGCCAGTTCAAGACGGCCTGAAAACAGACGGTAAAGGAGACAAACAACCATGTTTATGGGATTCGGATTACTCATTCCTCTATTGATCATCGGTGCCATCGTTTATGCGTTGGGCCGGCGGCCACAGGGGACAAACAATCAATTTTCATTATCAGGCGGCAAGTCCGCGCTGGACATTGCCAAAGGACGGTATGCACGCGGTGAAATTGGCAAAGATGAATTTGAACAAATTCGCCAACATCTTAACAGTTAATAAGGAGGTAAAACAATGTGGTGGCCACATATGTCCGGTTTCGGTTGGGGTGGCTGGCTCCTGGGTGGATTGATGATGCTCCTGTTTTGGGGCGGTTTAATCATACTGATTGTTCTGGCGGTGCGCGCCTTCGCCAGACCAGGTAGTCATTCACAAAATCAGGCTTCTGGCCCCTCTATAAGCGCGCTGGAAATTCTTAAAAACCGGTACGCTCGTGGAGAGATTAGCAAAGAAGAATTTGAAACGATCCGTCACGATCTCGAAACCTGACACAACATTTAAAAGGAATGAAAAAGCAGAGCTATTTGGCTCTGCTTTTTTTGTGTCAATTTCAATGAAAAAGTCATTTCAATTTGTCACAAAATCGTCATACTTTTGTTGAAGCTCCGTCATACAACCCCCATAAACTACAAACATTGAAGCGAAACAAACAGTTTCAGGAAGAAATTGAACAAAGTTGGTATGTAATCAACTGAAGGGATCAAGATGATGACAGGATTGGGAATGGGAATGGGCAATGGTATTTGGATGATCATGGCATGGATAGCAATCACCGGATTGAGCATCTGGCTGTTAGCCTCACTGTTTCCGAGAACAGGCAACATTTCTAATGATGGTCAGACTGACAATGCCCTTTCATTTTTAAGACGTAGATATGCAAGCGGTGAATTGTCCAAGGAAGAATTTGAGACTTTACGCCGCCACTTAGAACAATCTTAATCGGGCAGGTCTCAGTGCTTGCTCACAATTATGAAAGAACTTACTCATAAAAGGATATGAAAATGAACAAGATATTGGTAGTAATTAGTACAGTCATCGTTGGAATCGCTCTATTTGCCGGTGGCGCCTTTTTCGCTCAAGTGAATGCGCAGGAAGGTCAGC
>JBNKZT010000547.1:0-3297 GCA_050301775.1 Promineifilaceae bacterium (SeqCode) | reverse complement strand
TTTGATGTCGGGGGTGGCGTCGAGGAGCGTAACGGCCGTGCCTGGCCCACGCGCATCCACAATCGCCAGGCAAGCCGCGTACCCAACCCGCCCCGACACACAATTAGGACAGCGGCAGCCGATGTGAGGCAGCCCGGCATCTTGCATTTCCCCCAAAACAACCGCAAAAATGTCTCCATCCGTGTTCATCCGCGTTTATCCGTGTCCCATTCAAATAAAAAACGGCTCATTCTCGCAGAGAAGAGCCGTTAAAATTCGTTTGTATTGTTTTGGAATAATTAGGCGGTTTGGGCAACAACAGCCGGGCGGAACTTATACCCATACATTTGATCTAACAACTTTATCGCCAGTTTTGGTGGCTTTTTAGCGTTAGATGAAAACCCTTACCGCAGTTTAGCAGCGTACTTCGTTCGGATCTAAGAGGTTGTGGAACCTCAATACACAATACGCCCATTGTGTTTTCCACGATTTTGCTGCTTAACTAAATAGTTCGGGGTGTAGCTCAGCTTGGTAGAGCGCGCCGTTCGGGTCGGCGAGGCCATCGGTTCAAATCCGGTCACCCCGACAGAAAGAGTCATATCGTTGTGATATGGCTCTTTTTTTGTGTATGAAGTGCATTTCTAGCCTACTCTCAAAATCATAACGCCAACTAATTCAATATCTATTGAAGTATTACATTTATCATGTGTTAGGGTGATAAATGTCACTAACAACAATCGACCTTACAAGGCTATACTCCAGGTGGGCTTAATTCAATGACAATTGAAATAACCAATATTGAATTGAAGATTTATCCTACCATCTGGAGACTGTTATCATGCAAAATGATGGACCCTATAGTAAACAAACCCCAGAAACCATAACGGCCGTTCTCAAAGCATTAGCCGACCCTAACCGCCTGCGCGTGTTTGAGGCACTGATGCGCGGCACTTCCTGCAATGGCTGGCTAACCGAAGAACTGGGGCTGCCCGCCAATTTACTTTCTCATCACCTGAAAGTGCTGCGCGAGGCTGGTCTGGTGCAAGACCGTCGAGATGCCGTGGACGGCCGTTGGATTTACTACCAGGTAGACTTACCGGCATTGACGGAACTGTATCAATGGTTCATACAGTTCTTTGATCCCGTCCAGGTGGCGCTGGAGCCGAATATATGCGGGCCGGAAGGAAAACTTCCCGATGATTCGGTCTCAGAAACAAGTGTGGGGGAAACGGCCGTATGACTCCGCAAATGCTCATGGTGGTTCTGGCTCATCCTGACGACGAATCATTTCCTGTCGGCGGCACACTGGCCAAAGCTGCCGCCACAGGTAAACAAGTGCACCTGGTCGTGGCAACGCGGGGCGAGGCAGGTATTCCCCATAAATCTATGGGGGAAACGGCCGTTCTCCGCGAAGCCGAATTACGCCGCGCCTGTGCCGAACTGGGCGTGCAGCAGCTTACCTTCCTGGATTATTTAGACGGTGAACTGGCCAATATCCAGGACCGCATCGGCGCAGCCCGGCTGCTGGACCTGATGCGCCAATCCCGGCCCGACGTTGTTATCACCTTTGGGCCTGATGGCATCTCCGGCCATCCCGACCATCTGGCTGTGCACCGCTGGACGACGGCTGCTTTTGACCAGTACCGGCAAGACCAGGAACGGCCGTTGCGCCTCTACTATATTGCCCCTTCCGAAGCCACCCAACAGGGCTGCGGCATCCCACCCCCAGCCAAAGCCGTCGGCGGACCGGTCGCTTTCATTGACGTGGGCAAATTCCTGGTGCAAAAAGTGCGCGCCGCGCAGCAGCACCAGAGCCAGAATCCTCCCTTCAGCGACGACCCGGAAACCGCAGCCCAAGAAATGGCCTGTCACGAACTCTTTCGCCTGGCCCGGCCGCAAATAGCAACCAATGGCCACGGCCCGGAAACTGATTTATTCGCCGGAATCAACGGCACAAAACCACAAAAATCATTTAGGAGTGTTTATTAATGTCAACAACAGAACAAATCACCATCTCTAAAACTAAACCCCAACAAAGTTGGCGGCTGCCGGCGCTGGTCACTGCCCTGGGGGTCTTCTGGTGGCTGGTCTGGGGTCAACTGCAAAACTTCGCCGATTGGCTCACTTTCGGCCTTATTGGCTTGCAGCCAGAGTCTCACCTCGGCCAATCGCTCAACTTCTTCTTCTATGACGTGCCCAAAATCTTGATGCTGCTGGCCGGCATGATCTTCCTGGTGACGCTGGCTCGCTCCTTCTTCAGCCCGGAGCAGGCGCGGGCGGCGCTGGGTGGCAAGCGTGAAGGCGTGGGCAACGTGCTGGCCGCCGGGCTGGGCGTCATCACCCCTTTTTGTTCCTGTTCGGCCGTGCCCTTATTCATCGGCTTTGTCGAAAGCGGCGTGCCGTTAGGCGTCACCTTTTCCTTCCTGATTGCCACGCCGGTTGTCAACGAAATTGCCCTGGCCATGCTCTTTGGCATGTTCGGCTGGAAAATCGCCGGGCTGTACCTGGTTAGCGGCCTGACCATCGCCATCGTTGGCGGAATGGTGATTGGCCGCCTCAAGCCGGAGCAGTACGTGGAAGATTTTGTCTGGCAAATCAAGGCCGGGCAGCAGACAGGCGTCACCTACAAACCCACCTGGGACGAGCGCATCCGTGATGCCGGCCGCAGCACGAAGGAAATTGTCGGCAAGGTGTGGCTTTTCGTCGTCATCGGCATTGGCGTGGGCGCGGGCATTCACGGCTACGTGCCCGAAGATTTCCTGGCCGACATTTTGGGGCGCGACTCCTGGTGGGCGGTCCCGGCCGGCGTGCTTTTAGGCGTGCCGCTTTATTCCAATGCGGCCGGGATCATCCCTGTCGTCCATGCCCTGATGGAAAAGGGGGCAGCCCTGGGCACGGTACTGGCTTTCATGATGTCTGTTGTCGCCCTCAGCCTGCCAGAGATGTTGATTTTGAAGCGGGTCATCAAGACCAAATTGATTCTCATCTTCATCGGCATCGTGGCCTTTGCCATCATTCTCACGGGATACCTTTTCAACTTTGTGATTCGGTAATGCCAGATTGGTTCAATCTCCAAGATTGAACCAATCTAAATACCAACTATTGGAGTTAATCATGAACGATAACAAACAAATTCTCATGGACGCCCTGCAATTTCACGGCCACAAATGTTGGGCCAGTACAGCCGGGGTACGCATTGGTCTGGCGGCGATGGCTGCGTTGGGCGCGGAACGCAGCGGGGCCAAATCGCTGCACGCCATTGTGGAGTATGGCGACCATCACGGGGCGATGTGTTTTGGCGATGGCATTCAATACACC
>JBNKZT010000546.1:0-3317 GCA_050301775.1 Promineifilaceae bacterium (SeqCode) | reverse complement strand
TCATTGGCGGATGCGGGGAACGATTGAGGTAACGGGGGATGAGGGCGAGGAAACGGCCGTTACCCAACCTGC
This sequence comes from Promineifilaceae bacterium (SeqCode), assembly GCA_050301775.1. Taxonomy (GTDB): domain Bacteria; phylum Chloroflexota; class Anaerolineae; order Promineifilales; family Promineifilaceae; genus JACKCC01. Next base: position 3,245 of record JBNKZT010000546.1, on the reverse strand, counting down.
ATCACCACCTCTGTACGTAGAACTGGGTCTGGACATTGACGCCCCACATGACGTAGACGTGCAGCTTGATGGCCTACCTTCTGCCGCGCGCGGCGCAGCCCTGGACGTGAACCTCCCGCCGGGGTATTCGAGTCGTGAGGTTTATCTGACCCAATCGCCGTTTGCAGTGTGGCAAGCGCTGAGTTCGGCGGCAGAAACGGCCGATTTAACCGACAGCCAGGTGTGGGATTTAGTCGCCGCCATCTGGCAGGCACAAACCACGGACGAACAGGTTCAACTGGGGCAAACGCTGTATGCCCAAAACTGCGCCGCCTGTCATGGCAGCGGCGGGGCCGGCGATGGCGTTTTTGGCCAGGCATTCGACCCGGCCAGCGACTTTACCGATGCGCAAAATATGCTGGGGGCGAGTACGGCCGTGTTCGATGGCAAAATCCGGCGCGGCGGCATGGGCACTGGCATGCCTTACTGGGGCACCATCTTCACCGACGAAGAGATAGAGGCATTGGTCGCCTATCTCTGGACATTTCAATTTCCAAGATTGGAGCCTGGAGACTAAAGACTACAAGACTACGAGACTAAAGACTATGAGACTAAAAACACCACTCCTTCTTTCATTATTATTGATTGCTTTACTACTGGCAGCTTGTGGGAGCAAACACCCCCAGATTACTGTCGAGGCTGTTAATGCGGATTGGGGGCATGTGGTCAACGGAAACATCCTCAGCCGTGACCTGACCGTGCGTAATGACGGGACCGCACCGTTGATTGTCGAATCCGTTGTGACCTCATGCAGTTGTACGTCAGCCCAACTGTCTCCCATGACTATCGAACCCGGCGCTAATGGTATACTGCACGTCGAGTTCGACTCTGGCGCCCACGGCCCTGACCTGACAGGCCAATTGATACGCCAGGTATTTATCACGTCCAATGACCCGCAGCAGCCCGAGACGCAAATTGAATTTACTGTTTTCGTGGACCCAAAACCATCATGAGTACGGCAATCCCGTCAGCATAAGGAGCGTCCGGAAACCTTGATCGGATTGTCAAAAATATGGCATGGATATTGTGGTGAGGGAGGGGACCGTTTACTGAATAAGGAAATGGGGTTGAAGCGCCTGTTCAATAGACTCTTTCAGGTAAGGCGACGGCCGTTGCTCCAGCGTCTCTACCAGCGATAACCAGGTCTGGCCATCGTGACCGTGGGCGACCAATGTCGCTGGTCCGCTCTCTGATCCGTAAACCAACAGCACCACCATCTGGCAGTCGCAATCGGCCGTGCCGTGATGGGGGCAGGTGCATGGGGAAGAGGCCGCCCGCGCCGACTGCAAGTCAAATGAGTTGGCAACCCGCAGCCCGGCGTTTTCTAATGATTCTCTCGTCCAATGGACGGCTTCGTCACAAGTGGATTCAATCGTAAGCAGTTCATTCATTGCACATCTCCCGATTCATTGGTTACAGTTTAGCGAAAAACCACTTCGGATACGAGCGCAGAATGCCGTAAAGGTATGTAGGCCATTTGGCGGGGTGAGACGCGGGCCAAAATGCGCTATCAACTAGAATATAGACGTTGTACAATTCATATTAATGTAGCTGACATCTCATTTGCTACAATGTCCACCATTTTGCCCACAACATAATCGTTCAAGGATTAAGTATGAATAAGCACATTCACCTCGTCTTAGGTAGTACTCATAACACAAAGCGCCAAGAGATTAATGCTCAGCACGATGTCACAGTAGTAGCACAGGCAATGACGATGAATGAGGCTATCGACTTTAGCCAACAATATCGACCAAGCGTAGTCATTTTAGATAGCGGTACAAAAAGAGAGAGTCTAGCGGCAACTCGCCAGATACTGCAAAGCTTGCCGGCACACATGTCATTATTATTGCAGCAGAACACATGGATGAGTATTTGGTTGAAGCTGTAGAAGCAGGCGCATCGGGCTTTTTGCCACATAACATACATGCTGGCGAACTCCTATCGGCCGTTCGCACAATTGCTCAAGACAAGACATATTTTTACGTGTGAGAAACGATTGTTTGATAGCTTTTTTCGTTGACTAGAGAACTTCGCATAATATTTGTTTGGATATGCAGTGATCCTCGCCAAAGGAGCATATGACATATCAATCGCCGGGTAACAGCCATAACCGGACATCACCATTGGGCAATGTGTGAAACACCAGTCAATAATCGTGGGGGGTATCCAATTCAGCAACATGTCCACGTTCAGGGCAAGTAAAATTGGTTCGGGTGATAAATTCCATGTCATCTCCCTGGTAGCTTCACTCACACCGCTCGTTTGCCGCTCGTTCGTTCACCAGATGACAGACGCATTTCTTGCCATCTGCGTCGTCGGTGGGGAAGGTGGGACCCAGGGCGTGCAATTCTCGCAGTTCTACTTCCAACTGCTGTAGTTCGGCGGTACGTTGGTGGATTTCGGCCGCTTTTTCATCGAGCATCTGCAATAAGACCCGGCAGGGGGGCTTCACGCCAGTCACGCAGGGCCAGGGTTTTGCCGATGTCGTCCAGGGATAGGCCGAGTGACCGCGCGCTGGCGACAAGCTTGATGCGGGATACGGCCGTTTCCTCATAGTCCCGGTAGCCATTGGGTAATCGCGCTGGCGACGGCAGCAGGCCGATTTCCTCGTAATAGCGAATGGTCTTGGTCGGTAAATTTGTCCGTTGAGAAAGTTCTTTGATTTGCATGGCTGTACCTCGTAGAGACTATGATACACCTTCCAGCGGCTGGAAGGTCAAGTTTCAGTTCAGCCAAAAACTGCGAGATGGCGGAAAAGCAACTGAACCTTCGTTTATAGCAGTGAGAGGGGCGAGCGTTCTCAATTAGCGAATCTTGTTTACACATCATAAACAAGGTCAGAAGGAATGTATTGTTATGGCTAACCTTATTCGTAGGAATGTCGCCCACGTCTCCCAGGCAGAACGCGACAAGTTAATCAACGCCATCGTCCAAGCAGATATGACCAAGCTATTCCCGGACGGCGTTTCTTATTGGGACAAGCAAGACCAAATCCATCAGGCCACACATGTTCACGGCGGACCTTCTTTTTTGCCCTGGCACCGTGAGTTAGTCAACCGGTTTGAGGCATTGCTGCAAGAAGTGGATCCCACCGTGGCGCTCCATTATTGGGATTGGACGACCGATCCGCGTAACGCTCCAGATGGCCAGGGTGGCTTTGTCAACCTGTTTACCAGCTCCAATTTCGGCAGCAGTTCGGGTCG
>JBNKZT010000545.1:0-3331 GCA_050301775.1 Promineifilaceae bacterium (SeqCode) | reverse complement strand
ACCACGCACCGCCGCAGCTGCATCTGGTTTTGCTTACCCGCGCCGACCCGCCGTTGGCGCTGGCCCGGCTGCGGGGGCGCGGCCTGCTCAATGAAATTCGCGCTGCCGATTTGCGTTTTTCGGCGGATGAAACGGCCGTTTTCCTGCGCGAAGTCATGGGTTTATGCCTGTCGGATGAGGACGTGACCGCTTTGGAAGCCCGCACTGAAGGCTGGATCACCGGGTTGCAGTTAACGGCCGTTTCCCTGCAAGGCCGAAGCAATCCCAGCGATTTCATCAAAGATTTCAGCGGCAGCCACACCTACATCCTGGAATATCTAACCGAGGAAGTCTTGCAGCAGCAGCCATCTGACGTGCAAGAATTTTTGCTGCAAACCTCGATTTTATCTCGGCTGTCCGGCCCGTTGTGCGATGCCGTCACCGGTCGGAATGACGGCCAGGCTCTCCTGGCTCAACTGCACTGCCAAAACCTGTTCATCACGCCGCTGGACGACAGCCGGCAGTGGTTTCGCTATCATCATTTGCTGGCCGATTTGTTGGTTAATCGGCTGCGGCAGACGGTTCCTACCGAAGAGCTGCAAACACTACATGCGCGGGCCGGTTGTTGGTGTGAAAAACAGGGGATGTGGGAAACGGCCGTTTCCCACGCCATCGCCGCAGATGATTGGGAACGCACCGCCGACATGGTCGCCAAAGCGTACCGACCGCTCATTGCCGAGGGGCGTGTGGCTACCTGGCAGCGCTGGCTGGCCCAAATTCCGGCCCAGTTAGTTCAAACGCGACCGCCGCTGCTGGTGCGGCAGGGTTGGGCAGCGTTCCTGCGGGGCGAATTTCAGCAAGCGGCCATGATGCTGACGGCGGCGCGAAAGGCGCTGTTGGCGGCTGATCTGTCGCCGGAACAGCGGGCGCTGCGCGGTGAATTGGCTACCTATCTGGCCACCCTTGCCTTTTTCCGCGAAGCGCCGGACGAAATTATCCAGGCCGCCGAGGAAGCGCTGGCTTATTTGCCACCGGAGGCGCTAGGCCGCCAGGCGCGGGCCACCGGTGCGCTGGGTCTCGGCATCAGCCTGGCCGGTGATACGCGCCGGGCGATGGCGCTGTATCATGAAGCGGTCGCTATCGCCCGTTCGGCCGGCAATTCCTTTTTGCTGGCCCACTCGTTGGAGGTGGTCGCCGACGGCCAGTATCACACCGGGCAGCTGCAAGCAGCGGCGGCCACCTGCCGTGAAATCATCGCTTTGGGCACCCAGGAGCAGGTGACGCCTTTGCCTTTTGTGGGGAACGGTCGTGTCAAGCTGGTCGCCGTTCTCCTGGAATGGGGGCAGTTGGCTCAGGCCGAGGAAGAGATGGCGGCGGGGTTGGTGCTCATTCGGCAAGGGGGGATTGGCTATAACGCGCTGCCTGATCACTGCACGCAGGTCCGTTTGCGGCAGGCCGTGGGTGACGGGGAGGGGGCGCTGGTGACTTTGTGTCAGGCGGAAGCGCTTTTCCGCCGGAATTCATCGCGTCTGGCTGCCGTGCAGATGACCGCCTGCGCCGTGCAATTTTGGTTGAACGCGGGGGAGGTGGGTACGGCCGTTGCCTGGATCAATGGACAACCATTGGCAGGGTCGCCCATCAAGTTGGACGATCTGCCAATTGTCGCCTGGGAAGTGCAGCAAATTTCGCTGGCGCGTGTTCGCTTGGCGCAGCGACAGCCGGATGCGGTGTTGGCGATTTACGCCCAAGTACACGATCAGGCCCTGTCGGCCGGGCGGCTGGCTCGCGTTATCGAAATTGGGCTGTTGGCGGCGCTGGCGTATGAGATGAAGGGAGAAACGGCCGTGGCTCTCGACACGCTGAACCAAATCCTGGCACTGACCCGGCCGGAAGGGTACGTGCAAATCTTCGTCGAATCCGGCGCGCCGATGCTGCAATTGTTGTGCCGATTACCGGCGAATGAAGTGGATGACTATGTTCAAACGTTGCAGCACGCTTTCCCCGACGACTTGCAGGCCGCGTCATCGGCGCTGGTCGAACCGCTCAGCCCGCGCGAACTGGAAGTGCTGCGGCTGATTGCCGCCGGGTTGAGCAACAAACAAATCACGACCGAGCTGACCGTCTCGCTAAACACGGTCAAGAAACATACGACGCATATTTACGGCAAGTTGGGGGTAAACGGCCGTACCCAGGCCATCGTCCGCGCCCGTGAATTACACTTGATTTAGCTCCGCGATAGATGTGTACCGTATGCAGCCTGTAGCCGGATCGTCAAGTGCCGCCGGCTCATTTCCCTAAACTACGTTCATGACCAATAAAACGTTTTTCCTCATTTGTGTTATTGTTTTGCTTGCGGCTTGTGTACCCACGGCCGTTCCCACTAGATCAGAATTGGAGCAGAGTATAGTTATAGAAACGGCCGTTGTGGCAGCCACCCCTTCCCCGCAAAACCCCACGTCAACTGCTACGTCCCAGCCTGTGGTAACGGTGACACCGTTGCCAACCTTAACGCCAGAAAAACTGTTGCCCGCCACACCAACTACTTCACCACCTGACGCCTGCCCGCCCGACCAGCCGGATAGCATAATTCAATACTCACCCGATGCGGCAGATTATCGTGGGAAACAATTCGCTGAACTTCCCGCAGGCTGGGAGGATTGGGGTGGTTATGTGGTGGGCAATGATCAATACGGCCAGTATCTTATTCGCCAGGTTGAACAGCAAGGCAGCTTGATGCTTTGGCTGGAAAAGGTGGTTTGCCGCCATTATTATGCCAATTACAGCAGCCCTCATCTGGAAATAGCCGATGTCCTATTTTTACCACTGGAGGAGGACACTGGGAATGGGGCGCGCTTAATTGAATCCACTTGCTGGAGAGCTGCCGATTATCCGGCTGATTCCGCAGTTGAAGAGAAAGAGAGATGGGTTGACACACTGCTAGCCATCGGTCATTTTGAGGACTACTATAACGCCCCCACGGAGATATTATTTGCCTGGGAGATCAATCTGGAAGCGGGGAGATTTGAAGAACTTTCGCCAGAGACAGTCGCCTGCACCGGCATTTTAGGGCTGTGAACAGCTAAGATAGGATTGAACCATTTTTGATCGGGCCGGGTAGGGCGGTTCGTAGAGAAAATGGTCCAATCTCCACTTGAATTACCACCAATAATTACACCCCCAATTACACCTTTGTGTGATTACAACTTCGTTCTGATTTTCTATCATCTGTCTCAAGGATATGGATGAGGCAATCTGATGGACGAGGCATATTATCAAATTCGAGTGAAAAGCCACCTGGGACCCAGCAGCGCCGGTGCATTCGAAGGCTTTGCTATTCGGCACGAAGCCAACG
>JBNKZT010000544.1:0-3336 GCA_050301775.1 Promineifilaceae bacterium (SeqCode) | reverse complement strand
AGCAAGAATCCCCCCTGGCTAACCGGATGCGCCCGCGTACGTTGGATGAATACGTGGGGCAGGAACACATCGTCGGGCCGGGTCGGCTGCTGCGCCGATCCATCCAGGCCGACCAGCTCAGCTCGCTCATTTTTTACGGACCGCCAGGCACCGGTAAAACGACGCTGGCGATGGTCATCGCCAACAGCACCAAGAGCCATTTCATCACCATCAACGCCGTATTGGCCGGGGTCAAGGAAATCCGCGAGGCCATTGCCGAAGCTCTGGAACGGCGCGATTTGTACAACCAGCGCACTACGCTTTTTGTCGATGAGGTCCACCGCTGGAATAAAGCCCAGCAAGACGCCCTCCTGCCCCATGTCGAAAAGGGAACCATCATCCTCATCGGGGCGACGACGGAGAACCCGTATTTTGAGGTGAATAAAGCGTTGGTGAGCCGGAGCCGGATTTTTCAGTTACGGCCGTTAACCCAAGCAGATTTACGTCGAGTTGCCCAACAAACCCTGGCCGACGAGGAGCGCGGCTACGGCAAACTCAACGTAGACATCCACCCCGACGCCCTCGACCATCTGGTAGACGTGGCAAACGGCGACGCCCGCGGCGTCCTCAATGCGCTGGAGCTGGCCGTCGAGACCACGCCGCCCGATGAAAACGGGGCCATCGTCATCGATCTGGCCGTCGCCGAAGAATCGATCCAGCAGCGGGCCGTGCTCTACGACAAGGAAGGCGACGTCCACTACGACACCATTTCGGCCTTCATCAAAAGCCTGCGTGGCTCCGACCCCGATGCGGCGCTGTATTGGATGGCCAAGATGGTCTACGCCGGCGAAGACCCGCGCTTCATCTTCCGCCGCATGGCCATCCTGGCCGGCGAAGACGTGGGCCTGGCCGACCCGGATGCGATGCGCGTGGTCGTCAGCTGTTGGGAGGCGTTTGAACGCATCGGTATGCCCGAAGGCCGCTTCCACCTGGCCGAAGCGGCGCTGTATCTGGCCACCTGTCCCAAATCGAATTCGGCGATGGCCTTTTTTGATGCGCTGGAAGCCGTGGGCAAAGAGCAGGAAACCGACGTCCCCAATCATTTGAAGGACGGCAACCGGGATAAAGAAGGATTCGGTCATGGTCAGGGCTATTTATATCCTCATGCCTACCGCGATCACTGGGTGGAGCAGCAGTATCTGCCTGACAGTTTACAGGGCAAGGTATTCTACCAGCCATCAGACCAGGGCTACGAGCGGCACATCCGCGATGAAGTGGCCCAGCGGCGGGAAGCGCAGTTGGCGGCGATGGTGGAGACTGGAGACTGGGGGCTGGAGACTGGGGAGATTTTTACGACCAGTCCAACGAACAAGGCCAAAGATGCCTGGTTACAGCGGACGATTTCGCAGGCGGGGCGCAATCTGGCGGCACAGCGGGAGAAGTTGTTTGAACTGGCGGCCATCCAGCGGCATCATCTGGTGCTGGACGTGAATGCCGGGACGGGCTTGCTGACGTGGGAAGCGGTGCGCCGCGCGCCGGAGGGCGGCGTCTGGGCGCTGACGGCCGATGTCCAGGCCGGGGAAGCGCTGCGGCAGCAGGCGAGTAAATTGGTGGAGGTGGAACGGCCGTCTATCCTCATCGGCGATCTGCACGAACTGGAAACCTTACTCTCTCTGCGCAGCGAAGCCGGCCTCAAATTCGACCGCATCATCGGACGGAATCTATTTACGATTGGCAGGGGCGAAGCCGTCGCGAATCGACATTGGCGATTGACGATTGGTGGGTTGACGCGATGGCTGGCTCCTGATGGCCGTCTCGCCTTTCTCCAAACCATTCCCCGGCACACCCAGCGACTGTACGAACTGGTCGAATGGTCGGACGCCTCCCTGCGCCAGAAAGTTGCCGCCGCCGAAGAAGCCATCTACCATGACGAATCGGATCCGCTGGTCAATTGGGATGAGAATGATTTGGCGGCCGCATTACAAACCGCCGGTCTGGACGTGCAGATGACGGTGGAAACGCAAACCGAGCAGCGCCGTATCACGGCCGATCATCTGGCCCGCTGGTTCCCCGATGATGGGACCTACCAGGCAAAAGCAAGTTATGCGCAGCGTTTGTTGGAGGGTGGGTTGAGTGATGAGGAAGTGGAGGAGGTTAGGCGGGTGTACGGCCGTCGCCTTCAAGACCAGATCGTTAACTGGCAAAACGTTATTGTTTATATCCTGGCCGTTCTCAATAAATCGGATAATACGGATAAAAACGAAGAAGAACACACACCTTTAGTAGACCAACTGACTGGGATTATACCGTCTGACATAGACCTTAAGAATAGGTAGCTCATATGGCAAGGTCGGAAGACCGGTTTGTTGGTGGCCCATAGTATCACGACCCTGTTTTTTGTTGTTAATTGATGGCAGGATCGGAAAACGGCCGTTACTGCCATCACCAGTCTTCTCGATGTATTCACCATTGCCACTGTTAATGATTCTGTTGCCCGTAAAGCATTAGCCTGGGGCTGGCAAGATTTCGAGGACGCCATTCAAATGGCGGCAGCGCTAAACGAGCAGGCCGATTACCTCGTTACCCGGAACGGACAGGACTTTGAGGCACAGCCAGTGCCGGTTCTGGAACCAGCAGGTTTGCTAGCATTGTTGGCGCAAAAGTGAAAACGGGAACACCGTTCCATCCCCTCCAAACCATCCTCCGCCACGCGCACCGCCGACCATCTGGCCCAATGGTTTCCTGATGATGAGCTGTACCAGGCCAAAGCGAGTTATGCGCAGCGTTTGTTGGATGGTGGGGTGGATGATGGGGAAGTGGGAGAGGTGAGGAGGGTGTACGGCCGTTCCCTGCAAAACCAAATCACAATCTGGAAATATTGTATCGTCTTTCTTTTGGCGATTAAAAACTGATCCCGCTTTGCACGAGAAAGGGTGGAAGATGCCAATTTGCATATTTTACACCCCAACCCCGCTGAAACTCAGAAAATAGAACCTCAATTACCTGAGAAAAGGGCACACCTGAAACCTACAATGGTGTTGCTGTTTCCCATGCGGAGGATGCCGCGGTGGGCCGTCCGCAAGTCATTTTGGATGACGGCCCAACTCCCCCCGCGAATCACCTTATGATCGCCCGTTTCCGGCCCTGTTGGATTCGTCTGCGGGCTGCCCGAATAATCACCGTACCAATCTGCAGTCCATTCCCAAACATTTCCGGCCATGTCGACCGCGTCCACCCAACTGTCGCCAGCTGGAGAAAGATTGCCTACCGGCAAGGTGCTTCCTAAACAATCACCAAACTGTGCCAGATCACAGGCAGGTGATTGATTACCCCAAGGATAGATACGGCCGTCATTAC
>JBNKZT010000543.1:0-3345 GCA_050301775.1 Promineifilaceae bacterium (SeqCode) | reverse complement strand
CGTACGATGCAAAAAATCAATCCAAATGAAATTCTCTCGAGCACGCAGTGGAAATATGCCCCAAGCTTAGGTTCCTATAGAATCACTGAAATCCCGATTTGGAGTTTGCATTTTCAAGGTTTGGCTCCTGGTTGCACAAATATTCTCCACGCTCATTTCTCTCATTCAAATTGGCCGAATCGCTGAAACAGATAAAGACTTGGAAATTATGGTCCTACGGTATCGGTTAGGGATCGCTAAACGCAAGTTGCAAAAACCTGTCCGAGCTAGTCGATCTGAGAGGATGACCCTGGCAGTTCTGACTGCCAAACTAAAAAAGCAGACAGAGCGTCCTACTAGCCAGTTCAGAAACATGATTCGATTATTTTAGCCAGAGACCGTTTTTTGCTGGCATCGAGACCTGGTTCACCGCAAATGGACACAGGAAAACAAAGGCAAACGAGGTCGACCCTGAATTGATGACCAGATGGAGCAATTAATCGTTCGTCTAGTCAAAGAGAACCTGGGCTGGGGTTATTACAGGATTGAAGGAGATCTGAAGAAGTTGGGTTTCGATGTTTCCCTGACGACTGTCTGCAATGTCCTCAGCCGCAAGGGCACTCTTATGGGGAGTCAGTTTGGTCATCCACTGGATTTACTAAAGGGCTTGAGGCTAGGTTTGGGCAACCTTTTGGCTCAGCCCTATGACGAAAACCACCAAATAATGATGAAACAGATAGACAAAAAGAAGGAAAACAGCCGTTAATCAACCTCGATTGGAACCAGACAGAGAACATACATGCCACCAATACCAAACGTCCAACGGCCATTGGCATCGTCAGGATTAATATTTTTTCGAATAAAGCGTCAGTTACTGAACTGGGGAGCGTAGGTGTAACTTTGAACCAAACCATTCAGAATCGGCGTTGAAACAACCTTGCCCTTTAACTGATAATTGGGCGGCGGGGAAGGTTCATGAAGTCGCTCCGGGATATGTTGGTCAATGCCTTGATGAGGTCGCTGTTGATTGAAGCAGTAAGCGTAAGCCGAGATGATTCTGTCCAGCTGGTGGCTGTAGAGGATTAGGAAATTATCTGTACACTCGCGGCGTAAAGAGCCGATAAAACGTTCACAAATGGCATTGGCTCTGGGAACTCGAGGCGGAGTGTTGATGGCTTTGATGCCAGAGTTCTTGAGCAAGCCCTTGAACTTGCCACCCAATTTGCCATCGTTATGCCTGCCCCATCAGTTATAATCACTGGCTGCCCGGCCGGACATTCTTTTCGATGTAGTCATATCCAATCCGGCCAACTTACCCAATGCCCGGTCAACAGCGGATAGCGCACTGATAAGTTCGCCTGACCACGCGATGACTGGGGCAGCGGGTTGGGAACGTAGCTCCAGTAGCCATTAAGGTGGCGAACGACGCGCCCGGTATCGCTTTGAAATCTTCTGGTCGTACATGCTTTATTTCCATTGATGATAGTAAGAAGCTGCCTTATTATCAAAACGCCGTCGTTATTGTTCCGCGATTAGATAAGCAGACGCGGTCGGGGTACCGGCGGAGACAAAGGTCCCATCGCCTGGTTCGTAGTCGCAGGCTTCTCGGTATCGCTATTGACCCTGGCTTTACCATTGACTTTTGCCTGTCCGGTTGTAAACAAAGACGGCTGATGGATGACGCCACGTTTTCGCTGCCCATTACCAGTTTCCGGGCGATTAACAGTAGACAACTGCCGTTGTTGGACGCCATTGCCGTTTACGACCGTGTCGTGTTCCATTTCCTCATCATCGACAATTTCATACTCACCAATAATGGTGTTAGCCTGGCGCAGACTGGCGTTGGCCTCGGCAAAGGCTTGCTGCAAGCTCTGAGTATTCACCTCAGTGTCGCCAGTGACGATCCGGGCCAGAGTTGCCACGATGTCGTTACCCGTGATGCCGTCTAACTCAGCTAAACTGTCATCAGCAATGGTATCGCCGTTGATCCGCAAGGCGGCCGCAACTTTGGCCGCCACCAGGTAGAGCGCCTGCTCCTGAATGGTGTCAGCGTAGGCGAAGTAGTACACCTTCACCGGTCGAGTCTGCCCGATACGCCAACTGCGGCGGCTGGCCTGCAGGACCGTGTAAACAGAGTAGTGGGGCGACATCCAAACGATGGTAGCAAAGTCGAGCAAATCTATCCCCGTCTCCACTTTCTTGGGATGGCTGATGATCACATCCACGCCGGCATTGACTTGCTTCTCCACCCAACCTTCCCTTTTGTCTGGGGCAGCGGTCAGAACAGCGGTTTTCAGCCCGGCTGCTTCCAGCATTCGTTTCCATTCCGGTTGGATGTCCAGGGTATCCGTTTGTAGGCAGAGCAGGAGAACTTTACGCCCTTCTGCCTTTTCTTGTTGGCACAGTTCGATGATAGCTTCTTCCTTTGGGCCAATGAACTCCTCCGGCAAACCAGGAATGGAAGCAACGACTTCCCCAGTGCGCGGGTCGCGGATCACCTTGGCCCGGCGCGGTGAATCCGGCCAGAAGAGGAGGGCGTAGAGATAGGCTGACAAGAGAGATTTGTCGCCGCGGACCAGCCGTTCCTGGAGTTCGCCTTTGAGCTGTTCCTTGAGCGTCTCATAGAGCAGCGCCTGCTCTGGGGCCATGGGTATCTCCATGGGGATTTCGGTGTATTCCGGTAAGGGAAAGCCCATATCTCCCAGCGAGAGAAAGACGGAGCGGTTCAAGAGCCAGGGCAGCATGGCTGGGCTGCCGCCGGGCAGTTCTTTGTAACGCACATTGGTGCGGCTGTTGGCCGTTTGCTTGCCGTCCTCGTCCAGCTTCCGGGTTTCGATGCGCTGCAAGATGCCGTAAGAAGCAACCCAATCTTTACTGCGAATGCGACGACGGCCGTTGGCTTCAGGGTCAGTGTAGACGGCCGTCATCTCTGGTGACATGCGATAGAGTAGATGGAAGATGGAGGAGGCTTTGCCACCGTAGATGGTGCCGGTCAACCCCACGATTTTCCGCGCCGCCAGCGCCAGGTGATGCATGGCATAGCCCTGGTCGGAGTCGTCGCCTTTGTACTGGTGGGACTCGTCCACCAGACAGAGGTCGAGCCGGCCGCGGGCCACTTTCTTGATGTAGCCGGCCAGGGGAACTTTGCCGTAGCCGAACGTGTCCTTGACGGCCGTTCCGTGCCAGTGGTGTACTTCATGAAAGGGGACTGGTTGGCCTTTGTCCGTATAGCTGCGGATGAGTTTCTCCCGTTCTGCAAACAGCTTAAAGCTGCCCCGCCGTTGGGATTCGCTGCGCCGCCGTTTGAATTGAAACAGGGGGGCGCGGCAGCTCATATTGCTGCAGAAATGTTTGGCGCCTTTCATC
>JBNKZT010000542.1:0-3353 GCA_050301775.1 Promineifilaceae bacterium (SeqCode) | reverse complement strand
TAAGTCAAATGAACTTTTTGAGGATGGTGGCACAACTGCTGAAAATAGCCTAATCAATGCCCAAAATTGGAATAGAAATGCCCTCTGTTTGCACCCAAATGTTTAAAAGGAATAGAAACCGCCTCTGTTTGCACGTTTTCGTGCAAAAATAAGGCGAAAAGTTATTTGTGGACGATTCCTACAAGAAATCTAAGACAACGCCGCCAGCAGGCGAGAAAAGAACGTGTCCGCATCAAGCCCTTTTCCTTGTTCCTTCAACTGCGCAATCTGCAGCGGCGGCACAGCTTTCATGGCGGCCGGTATAAAACGGGTAAGCATTTGCTGGGATACCGTCCCCCGATGACGGCCGTGCCGGTTTTCGCCATACCCCAGTACCTGCCATGCCTGCTCAAATTGATCGGGCGAACGGTGCGCCAGCAAGACAGCGGCTAGATTCAGACACGCTTCTCGCCATAAATTAGGGACTTGCAAAATCTCGCATACCAGGCTTTCGGCTGTTTTTTGCTGGCCTTCAGCCATATGTGCCCATGCCGACCATGTTAGGGCATCAGATCGTTCCAGCGGCATAGACAACTCTTCAGTCATGCGCAGGTAGATTTGAGCTAATTCCTGAGCACTGTCGTAATCTTCTTCCAACCACGCCGCTCGGCTCAAGACGCCATGGGCAATGCCCACACCCCGCTGATAGCCAATGTCCTGGCACAAGCGCAGCCCTTCCCTGGCCAACTTTTCGGCGGCGGCAATGTCTATATCTGCTTTGTACATCGCCAGAATGACTGTCCAGTGCGCCAGATGGCGGCGCGTGCCCAGGTCGGCAAAAATGGACAGGCTGTCTTCAATCAACTCAATCCCGGTCAAATTACGATACCAGTTTTTGTTTCCCAATTCAGCCTGCAATACGGCCGTTCCCACCGGATCATCCAGTTGGCGATAAATCGCCAGGCTTTGCCGGGTAAACGCAATGGCCCGATCGCCGTCTCCGGCAAACATCGCATTACCGGCCAATCCTTCCAACGCCACAGCCATGCCTACATGATCTTGCAACGCCTGACGGATAGCTAAACTCTGACCGTATCGTTGGGCGGCTTCGGCATAAGCGCCCCGGCTCCAGGCGCTCACTCCCAGTTCGCATAATACGTTGGCTTCGCTCCAACTATCGTTCGCCAGGCGACAGCGGATCAGGCTTTGCTCAAAATAATGTTCGGCCGTTTCATGCTGCCCCTGTCCATAAGCTATACTGCCCAATTCCAGCAAGATGGCTGCCTGTCCAGTGCGGCTGTTTGGGTCAGGAACGGCAGTTTCCAGTAAGGCAAGCGCTTTTTGCAGTAAGGATTGCCGCGCCATTGCCGCCGGTTCAAACATCGCCTGCCAATACAACAAACGAGCCAGAGTCAAATGATTGACGGCGTTAATGTTCCCCGCCAAAACCGCCGCCGCCTGGCTAAATAAAGATTGGCCTTCCTGATGGCGGCCCTGGCGATAGAAAAATGTGCCCAGACTGAAAGCGGCCCCTGTGAGCAGCGGGAGGTCTTGTTTGGCGACGGCCCAATTCCAGGCTGCTCGAATGTTCTCCATATCCGCTTCAATGGCTGCCAATGCCGCTTTTTGCCGATCCCCTTTGAGCGCCGGGGTTTGGTCAGCCAACCAGTTGCAGTAATAACGGCCGTATCGCTCCAGCGCCGTCTCATCTGCCAACTTTTCGGCCGCATACTGCCGCAGCAGTTCATGCTGGCTGTAGCGGTCGGCCAACCGATCATAGTGCAGCAGTGACTTACCCACGAAGGATGAAAGCATATGTAAAACGGCCGTGCGCTTCTGGCCGCCGCCCACAATTGCCTGGACGGCGGCCCGGGTAAAGCCGCCATGAAACAGAGAAAGCTGTCGGAAAAAATTCTGCTCCGGCTGACTTAAACGTGCCCAGGAAGCATCGAACACCGCGCGCATACTGCGGTGCCGGTCGGGCCAGTCGCGCACATCCGCTGCCAAAAAATCGAGGCTGTTTTGGATTTCCGTGCCAATTTCGGCCAGGGGTAACAAATCCACCCAGGCGGCGGCCAGTTCCAGGCCCAGCGGCATCCCTTCCAGGAGGCGACAAATGGTAATTAGATGGGGAATATCGTCTGGCGTCGGGGCAAATCCAGGCTGCAAACGGCGGGCGCTTTGTTGGAAAAGCTGCACAGCGGAGTAAGTTTCAATCTCGCGTTCATGAGAGGTAGGGCAAGGCAACCCGCCCAAAGGCAAGACCTGTTCGGTCTGAATATGCATCCGTTCGCGGGAGGTAATAAGCAGTTTTGTTTCAGGGCTGTGCTGGAGCAGGCGCTGTAAAACGGCCGTGCTGGACTGTTCCTGATCGCTGGCTAAAAGCTGCTCGAAATTATCCAGCACCAGCAAGAGCTGCCGGGGCTGTAAATAATCGAGCAGTTGTTGGCTGTCAGAGCGGGTGGCATCGCCTTGATCGGGAGTAAAGTTGAGGGCTTTGGCGATGGCGGGCAAGATGTGATCGGGGTTGGTAACGGCCGTTAACGGCACAAAATAGACGCCATTTGTAAAACGGTTGGTTTGGGTATCCAGGCAGGCTTGTGCCAGCCGTGTTTTACCCATGCCGCCCGCTCCGGCAATCGTCACCAGCCGCGCCGTCGGATTGGACAGGAGGTTATGCAACATTTCCTGCTCTTCTTGACGGCCAATAAAAGGTGTGGCTGTGGAGATGAAGGGTTGATGAGGTAAGCGGGAATGATTTCCTGTATTCTGAACTGCCAGATGCCCAAATGCCGGTTCTTCCTTTATCTGCTTGACCAGTGCAGTGGTTTCTGCGTCCGGTTCAATGCCCAACTCGTCACGCAGGATGCGGCAGCACGTTTCATATTGATTGAGTGCGGCGGCGCGTTGGTTGGTGGCGGCCAGCACCTCCATCATCTGACGATGCGCTGATTCGCGCCACGGCTCCAGCTCAAGCTGCCGCCGGGCATAGGGAATGGTTCGCACCATCTGGTCGCTAAGTTGATGATACACGGCCAACCAATCGAGCGCTTGCAGGGCATCCTGGTGCAGCCGTTCGCGGCGGGTTGTCACCCACTCGGCGAAGGGCAGGTCATCGGTCAAAAAGAAGCCGGGTAGGAAATCGCCGTTATACTGACTAACGGCCGTTTCCAGGCGAGTCATGCAGGTGGTACAGGTTTGCAGTTGGGGGTGGTCATGGGTAGTAACGGCCGTTATCACTTGCTCAAACGCCACCACATCCACCCTGGTTTGTCCAGCGTCAAGCTGAACGCTTTGTCGATCCACTCGCACTGTTTCGGCATCATCGCCCAGCGTCTGACGCAGCCGGTGTAGGGAGAGCCGCAGGTTGTAAC
>JBNKZT010000541.1:0-3354 GCA_050301775.1 Promineifilaceae bacterium (SeqCode) | reverse complement strand
CAAAATAGTGATGAGCGCGTCCTGCACGTCGGCCGGAACGCGGGTCAACTCTTCCACGCGGACCACTTTACCTTGCTCCATCCCAATCATCACCGGGCTGTGAACCAGGGCGTCCGGCGTCGGGCCATGGGCGATGAGGCTGGCGTAATTCCAGCCGTAGCGGATGGCTTCTTCGCCAGTTCCGGCCGTGCCCTGCACCAGCAAAGTCGAATCGCCGGAAACGGCCGCTGCCAGATGTTCCGACACCCACGTTTTGCCCGTACCGGGGATGCCCAGCAGGAGCAAGGCCCGGTCGGTGGTCAGGGTGGCGATGGCGATTTCGATGAGACGGCCGTTGCCAATATATTTCGGCGTGATTTCAAAGCCATTGTCCAATGTGCCGCCCAAAATGTAGGTGGCTACTGCCCAGGGCGAAAGCCGCCAATTGGGCGGCCTTTTGCGCCGGTCGGCCTTTTCCAGTTCGTGCAGTTCTTCGGCAAACTGCTGTTCGGCGTGTGCGCGTAAAATTGTTGTCACTTATATTCTCCTCGAAATCACAGTTAATGATTAAATGATTGATGATTGGCTTGTAATCATCAATCATCAATCTCTATTTCTTCATACATATCCCGGCGAAAGCGCAAGACGCGGATCATTTCGTTCAAGGTGGTTTTCCAGCCGGTATGGGTGTTTATAAGGGGAGTAACGGCCGTTATCATCCCATCCGCACTTTCCGGCGGGCAGGCGCGGGCTAACTGCTTAACGGCCGTACTCAAAAATGGCGTCGGTTTCTCATCCACGTTAATTTGTCGGACCAAAAATTCAGTCCACATGATCGTTTGTTCCGCGTCCCAGACATGCGGCCAATACCGCAAAAGCCTCAACAGCGGACTGTCCTTATGCAGCGGCGGCAGAGTCTCATCCAATTCATCGTGGAACTGTTGTGATAACAGTTGAACCGCTTCCGGCGTCAAAACCGGCACAATTTTCAGCGCATTGATCTTAAAATCAGAATATTTGGCCAGCGCCAGCGCCCAGGCCGCATTCCGCTGCCGTTCAGCGGCTAGCGCCAACGCCTGTGTCAACGTGCGCGGCCAGCGGCTCTTCTGAGCCGCCCTCACAATCGTTTCTGGCGCGGCTTGCCAGGTTTCTATCCAATAATCCAGCGGAATGGCCCCGACAATTTGCGTCAACTGCCGGCTTCTGGCCCGCGCCAATGTGTCGCCGGTTAAATTCTCGGCCAATTTTGCGATCCCATCACGCACCATCTCATCGTTGATGGGAATGGGAAAGGTGGGAACAATTTGATACACCCCCGCTGAATCGTAGCTTAAAAGCTGCTGCGAATTGGCTACCATCCGTTGGCATAAGCGAGATTGGGGCAGACAGGCCAGCAGTTCGGCCGCTTTGCGCCGCACTTGGGCTTCCCGATCATCCAGCGCCGCCTCCAAAAATGGCTCATCGGCCATACTCAATCCCGTTTCCAACAAACGCATGAAGGAAATTCGATTCGGCGCGGTCTCCGATTTCCAGGTTCCAGCAACCAAAGCCAGCCCCAGCGCCGGTTTGGTATAACGCAGTTGGCGCAGCAAAGCATGGCGATCGTTTTTGCTGCCCTGACGCCATTGTTTTATCAAACCATCCCAGGTTTCGGATGCCGGCGACGCATAAGCCCAGGCGGGATTTTGGGCGGCCAGCCAACGGCCGTTTCCACCCAAAACAGGTAATAAAAAAGGGCGTAGAAGTGGGGTTTTCTGCCCGCGCTCCAAATAATCGGGCAGCAGCGCGGCCGGAATTGGTAAATTGGCCTTCGCCATCGCGGCCAAACATTCATGGAGTAAATCGCGGTAACTGCCATCCAGCATGGCCGCCAACCGCTTTGCCAATGCCGGTGGACAGGTGCGCAAATCATCACCAAATGAGTCATGCGAATAACTAGCCGTTGGGGAAACGAACTGCTGCGGCTGCCAACCGACCTGTTCGTACAAATCCAGGGTTCCGACCATCTGCAGCAGCGCTTGCTCAGGCTGGGAAACGGTCATCCTGCCTAAAAGTTGACCTAACCGCGACTCGTCGCCCAGGTCAGGCAGGGGGGCGCGCTGGGTTCCCAACAAAGCGGTGCGGGTCAATTCAAACCAGCGGTTCAAGCCACACCTCGTAAAATGTGTAAGGGCAGGTAACGGCCGTCACACCATGCGCTCAATGGGGTCAAGACACGGCCGTCAAACAAACCGAAAATGGGTAACGGCCGTCCGCCGCTCAGCGCCAATAAGTGCCAGTTTTGTTTATAGTGAGTAGGTAATAATAAATTCGTGCCAGTCTCGTCTTGTATTTGCCAGCGTGTGTTGGTGTGGGTGGGAACGGCCTTTAGCATTATCGGAAACTGATTGAGCCAGGGATTGGCCGCCAACGCTTGATTGAAATCGGCCACCGCCGTCTGGATAGATGGGCTGCCGGTCACGGCATGCTTTGGCAGCGAATAGTCGAATTGTTCAATGATTTGGGCACGAAGAGGCGTTGTTCCGGTGAAAAATTGCAGTTTGGCATCCAAAACGGTTCCGGTTACCAAACTGAAGGTCTTGTGCCGCTGGCCGTGGGTAATGTGGCTGATTTGGGCGGCGCGATTGCTTTGTTCGCCCCATAACCAGATGTGCTGGATATGCCGCTGTCCCGATTGCTCGGCTGCTTGGCCCAAAATGTGCCACCGGTCACGAATGCCAGGGCCAGCGATTAATGACGCACCTCTGGTTTGTCGGCTAACGGCCGTTCGCAAATCGGCCTGTACTTCCGGGGCAAGCAGGGTAAATTGTTGAAATCCTTGAATGAGCAAATATAAACGGCCGATCCGCCGCAAAATTGTTTCGACCCAATCGGAATCATCGGTGGGAACGGCCGCTAACTGGCGCAGTTCAGCCGCAATGCCGGCTGCTTTGGCATCGACCATCCGGTCGGCCATCGTAAACCAATACGTTTTCGGCTTGTGACGCACCGCCATTAATCCATTGCGGACTAAATCGTGCAGCCACAGTTCTAGCTCGGTTAAACCGGCTTGGATAGCAGCGAGTTGTTTTTGTTGCTGCTGGGGTGGGGGAACGGCCGTGGCCCGCCGTCGTTGTGCTTCAATCTGCATCTTCACTTTTTCTAGCCACTGCGCCACCCACTCCGGCGCATCCAAAATGACAAAATAGTCCGGTTGATCGATTATCAATTGCAATAAACCCAACCCATGCGCACAAGGAAAACTGCGGCTGGCACAGGAGCATGAGAAATGTAAATTCGTCAGGTTGATACTGGTTTGGATAGGTGCTTTCCCTTTACTTAGAGGGAAGATACCCCAGGCTGTTTGCCCATCTTGACCCAAAGTGAGCCATTTTT
>JBNKZT010000540.1:0-3358 GCA_050301775.1 Promineifilaceae bacterium (SeqCode) | reverse complement strand
GCAAACAAGTTTTGGAAATATTGGCGCAAATGCTGGAGAACCATCATACAGAGCCATCTCTCTTACAAACGGTGGGTTATTGGGCATTGACAGATGTTACTCATGACCGTTCGGATTGGCTCCACGAGTGGGCGGCGGCCGGGCAAAAAGAGGTGTTACAAAACATCCATTATCTGGGCGATGATTGGGCGGGTTATCGAGGCTTATTGGATACGGCCGCGCCGGAGATTCAAGCTGCTTTATTAAATGCTGCCTCATGGCTGCTGCGTCTGCAAAGTAGTCAAGTCCCCCCTGACTTTGCTGAACAACTATTGGCTTTATGCCATGATCAAACGCCGACTGTGCAGCAAGCGGCATTGCAAGCTGTGGGCCATTGGCCTGAAACATCGGTCTCCCTGCTGCCAGGGCTGCGCCAATTGAATGTGGCTAGCGCGGCAGGAAGAGCGGCGTGGTACGCTGCTTTGGCTCGTTTAGCGGCTCACGCTGATGACGAAGAGGTGACTGCTGTCACCGGTTTGCTGCAAAACGCTTTCCCCGATGGGGCGGCGCAGGCGGCCTGGGTGCGATTGCAAGTGGCGCAAGCAAAGAAGGACAATAACCGGCTGCCTGGCCTCTTTCAGGCCTTGCCTGATACGGAAATATTATTGACCGCGCTTCTACAGGCGGGCACAGATGATGATGGTTGGGGGGATTATCACGAAGCGATTGTTGTTCTCATTGAAAATGTGGCCCAGGGAGATGAGGTGGCGTTGTCTTTATTGGTAAGCAGGTTAGAGGCCGCGCTGGCGGCGGATGATTGGGAGCCGAGGCGTATCGCCTTAGCCGCTGCTGCCGCTTGCGCTGCCGTTATGCCAGATGCACTTAACCTGACCCGAGAGCGTGAAACCCTGGAGGAACTGCTGATTACCGGCACAAAAGATGCAGGCAGCTTCAGTTCGCGCCGATTCGGGATCACGGCCTTAAGCCATTTACATTTGGCTACGCCGCCAGTTATTCATGCCTTGTTGAACGCCTGCCGTGACGTGGCCATTGTGCAAAAAGATGCTGTGGCGGCGGCGGGGCGTTTCCGCCGTTTATCGGCCGATTTTGCCCATGACGAGGCGTTGAAACCTTTAGCTGATGCCCTTATTGGTGAAAGCGGCGCAGCCGCTTATACAGCCGCACAATTGTTGGCGGCGCTGGGCCGTTCACCGGCGGCCATGGAAATCCCTGATTTGCGGGAACGCATTGCCGGACTGCTGCGCGATGCATTGGGTCACCCCCGGTCGCAAGAGATTGTCTATTTGCTGGAGGAAAGCGAGATTGCGACCAAAGGCAGCCGGGCGCAAGCTGTTTTTCTGGCGTTGGCGCAAGTAGCCGGTCTGTCTTTATAATCCGCCAATACGTTTTTGTTTTAATTGGAGGAATGATGCTTATTCCTGGTCTCAAAATTGGTCATGCGACAAATGAAGCGTTTCACACCGGCTGTACGGTTTTTCTTTTGCCTGAGGGCAGTGTCGGCAGTGTTGATGTGCGTGGTCCGGCGCCCGGCAGCCGCGAATTGGCGCTGCTGGCCCCGGACAAAGCGGTGCAAACCTTGAATGCCATTGTTTTGACCGGCGGCAGTGCTTTCGGTTTGGCCACGGCCGATGGCGTCATGCGTTATTTGGCGGAGCAAGGCGTTGGCCATCCCACCCCCATCAAACCGATTCCGATTGTGCCGGCGGCCGTGGTGTACGATTTGTTTTTAGGCGGCGGGCAGGGGCTGCCGGATGCCGATTTGGGGTATCGAGCATGCCAAAATGCCAGTGACACGGCCGTTACCCAAGGCAATGTTGGCGCAGGGGCGGGCGTCACGGTTGGCAAATGGGGCGGCTTTTTGGGCATGATGAAGAGCGGGTTTGGAATAGCTGGCTGGCAGGAAGAGGGTCTGATGGTCATGGCCGCAGCCGTTGTCAATGCGGTGGGCGATGTTGTCAATGCCGATGGCTCCGTTCTGGCCGGGTCGCGGAATGAGAATGGCGGCTGGCAGGTCGATCATGATCCACTGCGGCGCTTTCCTGATCCACCGACGATTCCGGTGGGGACGAACACGACATTGGTTGTTGTGGCCACCAATGCCCGTTTGACCAAAATTGAAGCATACCGGTTGGCCCAGCGGGCACATGATGGGTTGGCGATGGCCATTCATCCCGTTCACACGACGCATGATGGTGACACTGCTTTTGCTGTGGCGACGAATCAAGTTGACGCCAATTTTGATCTGGTAGCGAACACGGCCGTTATCATGACCACCGAAGCGATTCGTAATGCGGTTCGAGAGGCGGCGTCGGTTGGCCCCATTCCCGGTTTGAAGGAGGAATAATCACGATGCCCAATTATCCATATCCCGAAATGCCCCGTTTTTTTGTTGATGTCCTGGGGGTGCGGACGGCTTATTACGAGATGGGGCATAGAAACGGCCGTCCCAACATTCTGCTGCATGGCATGTCCACTTCAGCCGACAGCTTCCGCGAGACAATGCACGAACTGGCCGGCGACTTGTGGCTGATTGCGCCCGACATTCCCGGTTTTGGCTACAGCGGCAACGCGGAACCTTACACAATGCCGCATCTTGTCGAGTGGCTGGCCGCTTTTCGGGCGGCGCTTAATTTGCCACCGGCGGGACTAATCGGCCATTCTTTTGGGGGTACTTTGGCGGCAGAATTTGCCTTGTCTTACCCAGACGATGCAACCCGCCTGTTTTTGATAGCTCCGGCCCTGCTGCGGGCGGAAAGTTACCCGCACCTGGTCAAAAAAATCGGCTTTGGATTGGGGATGGTTGATTTGGGTATGGCTATTTCTCAATCCAGCTTTTGGGTAAAACGACAAATCAAAGCGCCGTTTTATGCACCGGAAAAGCAGGATGAATCGGTCTGGGCGCGGCGGCTGCAAGATTATGACCTGGCTCGCGCCTCAGCCGACGTGATTAAGGCGACGGCGTTTAACCATATGCGTTCCCGATTGGAGAATTTACAACATCCAACCTGCCTGGTTTGGGGAGCCAATGACCCGGTTGTGCCCGTGGCCGACGCTGACCAACTGGCTCAATTGATGCCCAATGTGCAGCAGGTTCATAAACTGGCTGAATGCGGCCATGCTCCGATTTTGGAGCAGCAGCAGCAGGTGCAGGTACTGGCGCGGGAATTTTTGATGATTAACGATTGATGATCGACGATTACATCATCGACTACGAGACTAATGACTACAAGACTAACGACTAAAGTGATTTCGGTTTTTGGGAGTGCTGCGCCGCAACCTGGCAGTGAAGCCTATGAATCGGCACGATTGGTGGGGCGGCTGTTGGCCGAGGCCGGGTTTGCGGTGGCGACCGGGGGCT
>JBNKZT010000539.1:0-3363 GCA_050301775.1 Promineifilaceae bacterium (SeqCode) | reverse complement strand
TGTGTGTTTGTCTACGGCCGACTGTCTTGATAACGGCGATAACGGCCGTTCATTGGCATGAAATTGACGTGCATCCCCAGCCTGAGGAATATCCAATTGGTTTTATCCAGCCATCAATGTATGAGCGTATCTCCCAGGCCACGACGCTGGGCCAGCAGCGCCGCTTCCACCCGCGTGCGTACCTGTAATTTATGCAAAATACTGCTCATGTAATGTTTCACCGTTTTCTCGGCCAGACTCAGTTCAGCGGCGATTTCCCGATTCATCAGCCCCTGCATCACTAGCTCCAACACCTCGCACTCGCGTGGCGTCAGTTCTTCCAACGGATCGGCCGGTTGGTCGCGGGTCAATTCAAACAAAATACTGCCTGCCAGTCGGGAAGAAATGTGTACCTCGCCCGCAGCCACTGCCTGCACAGCCCGCACCAGCGCTTCGGCCGAAATGCCTTTCAAAATATAACCGCTTGCCCCTGCTTTTAACGCCTCTAGCAAGTTTTCTTCATCCTCTGAAACGGTCAACATCATGATACGAACGGCCGGGTAGGCGGCCGCCATTCCGGCGGCTGTGGCAATGCCGCCTTGCCCCGGCATAGAGATGTCCAGTAGCAGCACGTCCGGCTGTAATTCCGCCGCCATCTTTATTGCTTCTTCGCCGCTGCCCGCCTGGCCCACAATCTCCAAATCAGGTTCACTGGCCAGAGAATGCGCCACCCCATCTCGAAACAGCGGATGGTCATCTGCAATCAATATCCGAATCAAATCAGCCATCAGTTACCTCCGGTACGGTAAGTGGTAGTACAGCCTGCACCATCGTTCCATCCCCAGGTTTGCTCTTAATTGTGAACTGCCCGCCCAACACAAGAACGCGATCTCGCATCCCTATCAGTCCTAAACGGCCGTTTTCCGCCATCTCATCCAGTTCAAAACCAGGACCCTCATCCCTGATTTGCACACAAAGCTTGTCCTCTTCCAACCGAACTTCCACCTGCTGCCCGGCTCTATCGGCGTGGCGCAGGCCATTATTCAACGCCTCCTGAATGATGCGATACAACGTGATCTTAACCGATTGTGGCGCGTCCGTTGGCAGCGAATCGACCGTCAGTTCAACCAGCTGCTGCGTCTTGCGCTCATAACTACGAACAGCCCGCTGCACCGTCTCCAGCGGCGAACTCGATTCGATTTCCGGCATTTGCAGCCCGGCAGAAATGTGACGCAGCTCCGTGAGAGCCGAATCCAGCGCCCCCTGCACCCGGTCAAAATCATCTGCCGCCTTTTGTCGCTCTTCTTCAAAAATAGGATACGTCTTAAACCCGGCCGCCAGGGAGCCGATGCGCAGCAGCGCCAGAGAAATATCCTGGCCGGGACCGTCGTGTAAGTCGGCGGAAATGCGGCGCAAAAAACGCTCGTTCAAAGTCGTGGTGTGTGCAGCCGCCAGGCGAACCTGATCATGCAGCTGTTTGTTTTGGGTCGCTTTTTCCTGAAGTTCCGTCTTCTGAGCCAGAATGGTGTTGCTGGCGCGACCTACCAGCCCGGCCAGGATCAGATACGTCGCTGCAGTGGTGGCGCCTACCACTAACCAGCTTTGTTGTTTGGCGGTGCGAATTTCTGCCAGCAGTTCATCAGGAACCTGGTAAAACTCAGACACGGCAATCACTTCGCCGGTCTTTGTTGCCCAAATTGGCGAGTAGATTTCGATTAACTCTGACCAATATTGGCGCTCGTAAGCGTTTTCCGGGCCGGACAAATCGCTGATCTCAGATGTAATTTGCCCGGCAAAAGAAGCATACAGATCGAAGTTTTCATATTGTTGATTGATTAGCTCGGGATCAGAACTGTAGAGGATACGGCCGTCTTCCGACCACACCTTAAAGCTCACAACTTCCTGCCCCAAAGGCGTCTCCGACATCAGACGGTCCAATGTCTCAATGTCCTCAGGAGCCAGCGTTCCCTCTTCCGTGACATCCTGCAAATAATGTGAAACGTAACTATTGACATACAGGGAAGTGAAAACGGCCGTGCGCTCCAATACCCCCTCCTCAATCTGCCGTCCCACCCATGTCCCCACAATCAACATGGACGCCAGCAAGATAAGTAAACTCACCACCATAAACTGTCGCGCCAATGAAAAACGTGTAAAGGCAAACATTCGTACTTCTCCAGGGACAAAGCAAATTCCTGCTTTATCTAGACGACTGGTGAAGAATAATAATTACCTCATTCAAGGCTTTGATCTCTAGGCCCTGTGCCAATACGGACTTTAGACCGTATACACCTCCGTCTCAGGATCGAAAAAAGTCCCAACTTGCTCCCGTTGTGCCTATCCCCTCCCATATTTCATAATGAATCCAGGTTTAGCCGCTGTTGGTTAGAACCACAAAAAATCTACAAGGAGAATTTATTATGTTTAAGAAAAAAGTATTCCCCCTATTCCTGCTCGTAATTGTCTTGGTCTCCACTGCCTTCACTCTGTATGCCCAAAACAATTATGAACCCGGCATCCTGGAACCAGTGCTCACCAGCCTTACAGGCCAGGAAGTACGCATTCCCAATACCGACCAGGTGCAGGACGGTATCCAACTCAACGTTATTGGCGATGTTGTCGCCAACGACGCCAAAGGCGCTGCCAGTATCACCGGTAACTCCATCACCCAGGTCTCCAGCCCCAACAACGATTTGAACCGGGCGCTGAGCGACCTTGAAGCCGCTGCCCGCAAAAACGATCAGGCCGCCATGCAGGCCATTGCTGCCGACATAGAAGCCATCCTGCTCGGTACAACGCAAGGGCGCATCTATGATGGGTTTGCCCTCCTCAGTTACAATCGTGGCGCATACGTGTCCGATCAAGTTCCTGGCGAGTACAAGATGAAAACCTTGCGCGATACCGGCCTCACGGCCCCCGGCATCGATGGCGTTGAGCGCAAAATCTGGGAAGTAGACGTCAATATGTTCTGGTACGACGACCAGTTCGACTCCGATACCTACCTCCTGCGTGTCCCCGTGGATGCGCACAAAAACGACACCTTCCGCATCAATTACCGTATTTACTCTCTGGTGGGAGAAGACTTCTCTCCTATGACCGCCCTGACCGACACCCCCACCAGCGTCAAATTCCCCTTCAAAGGGTTCGACTCCACCTGGATACCTATCCAAAACGATACCGTTACTGAACTGACCGTCGCTTACCCGCCGCTGGGCATGTTCCGGGGCATCTACACCTGGGGCTGGCGCGCCCATCCCGGCCGTGTTCAATTCCTACAACCCGTCTATGAGATCACCAATGCCCACACAGGTAACGTAGAACTGAACCCCGAAGGGTTGAGCTACGCCTACCGCAACCAACAACTGTCCCTTGATGGTATTGGCA
>JBNKZT010000538.1:2082-3381 GCA_050301775.1 Promineifilaceae bacterium (SeqCode) | reverse complement strand
TTTGTTTCCGGTTTAGCTGATTTGGTTGTGATTATGACGTTGCTGCCCCTTTTGCTGCTTTGTTTGATTGTGCCAGCCGCGGCGATCGGGTTGGTTATTTATCGTCGTCAACAACCTAAGCGGGAACACGGCCGTTTCCAAACCCTTATCTGGCGGCTCGACGCTTTAGTGACCAAAGCCCAAGATGCAATCTCGGCCACAACACCCAAAGCAGCCGCCCCTGTTATTAAAGGTTATGCCTGGATGGCTTACGTGCAGACATTACTGGAAAATGTCAAAAAGCAATTTACTCGGAGATAGAAAATGTCCCAAGCTACAACAAATAACAATTGGAAAATGAAAGTTTTAATCATTGGCACTGGAATCGGTGCATTGGTGGGGTTGGGTACAGCGTATTTGCTGGCCCGTACAGCCGAAGAAAATCATGATGGTCCACCCAAAATAAAAACCGGCGATGCACTTAAAATTGGTGTGAATGTCATTGGTGTGATGCGCGGCATTGCTTCTTTGGCCGGCCGGTAAAGTAGGATTAGCTAAAGTTAAGAAATTATGACAAACGTTATTGTGGTCGATGATGACCAGTCAAATATAACATTAATAAAAATGCTGCTGGAGTTGGATGGATTTAAGGTAGGCGCTTTTGCTACAGTGGATGAGGCCAAATCTAACGCCGCAGCGGATACCGATGCATTCGTCGTTGATTATCATTTAGCGCGCGGCGCCAGCGGCCTTGATTTGTTGCATGCCGTTCGTAATGGAGAAACGGCCGCTCCCGCCCAAACCGCTTTTATTATGACATCCGGCGACTATCGGCGCGAAGAAGATGCATTGGAAGCCGGTGCTGATCGGTTTTTGTTCAAGCCCTATCCCCCCGACACGCTTTGCAAAGAAATCGAAAAATTATTAAATCGAGATAGTGAATAATATGACAGGACGATCAAGACGACACGGCAAATCAAAGCCGCAAAACCGTCAATGGCGGCGTATGGATTTGCATTTGCATACGCCTGGCTCCAACGATTACCAGGAACCCCACATTAGTTATCTCGACATTTTACGCCAGGCCGAAATTCGCGGCTTAGACATTATTGCCTTTACCGATCACAACACAGTAGCCGGCTTTGCGGCAATGAAGAAGGAAATTGAGCAGCTTCTCTGGCTGGAACAGTTGGGCCGGCTGGAAGCGGATGAAAAACGGCAGCTTGAAGAGTACCGGCGGCTGCTGGATAAAATTATGGTGCTGCCCGGATTTGAATTTACGGCTACCTTTGGGTTCCATATTTTGGGTATATTCCCCTC
>JBNKZT010000538.1:0-2072 GCA_050301775.1 Promineifilaceae bacterium (SeqCode) | reverse complement strand
CTGGATAAAATTATGGTGCTGCCCGGATTTGAATTTACGGCTACCTTTGGGTTCCATATTTTGGGTATATTCCCCTCAGAAACCCAGGTAAGTTTTTTGGAGCATTTGCTGCTCACGTTAAATGTACCGGCTCATTTGCTGCAGGATGGCAGTTCTACCGTTGGGTCAACAAGTGATGTGTTGACCGCTTACCGTGTCATCAATCAGGCGGGCGGGCTGGTGATTGCCGCCCATGCCAACTCTAACAACGGCGTGGTGATGCGCGGCCTGGATATTGGCGGCCAAACACGGATTGCTTACACGCAAGACCCTAATTTGCACGTCTTGGAAGTAACAGATTTGGAAAAACGGGGCCGTTATACCACGCGGCGCTTCTTTGAGGGGTCTAAACCGGAATATCCTCGTCCCATGCGCTGTATTCAAGGATCGGACGCTCACCGGCTGGTGCGGGAATCGGCTGCGTCCAAATCGTTGGGTGTTGGCGAACGGATTACGGAGATTTTGCTGGATGAGGTAAGTTTTGAGGAGCTGGCCGATGTGTTGAAGGGGAATGATTTTGCCCGGACACGGCCGTATCGCGGCCCGGCTAATCCAGTTGACTTTGTCCAACTGGCCAGAGAGGAAGGTGAATCGATCATCCAGACTTTCCATGCTGGTATGGCCCAGCGGGGCGGTTTTATGGACAGGGTCTTAGAGGATATTTGTGCTCTGGCCAATACCAATGGCGGTACGGTTTATGTGGGCGTTTCGGACAACCCTAAAGAGCAGCCGGTTGGGGTACGGGAACCAAATAAGGCAATTGAGCGCTTGTATACGGCCGTTACCAACCGCTTCAGCCCCGAAATAGACCTGCACATCGACAGCCTGAACTCGCAAGGCAAACCCATCGTGCGCATCACCGTCCAGCCCGGCCAGGATTTGCCCTACGCTATCGACGACAATAAATTTTACGTGCGCGACGAGTCGGAAACCAATCTGGCCGTTCGGGATGAAATTGTGCGTCTGGTAGAACGCCGTCTGGAGCAGGGCGACCGTGAAACTGAATCGATTCCGCTGCCTTTACCCCTGCCTGCACCTGTTGCGCCCACCGTTCATTCCGAGAAAAAAGAAAGCGGCAAGAAAAGCAGCAAGCTCGATGCCCCTCGGACCGGCGTGGAAATTGTCGACAGCGAAAAACGGCAGGGCATTGTTTATCATACCGTGCGCGATTTACGCAACGGCAACCTCATCAAAAACGTCACCCGCAAATCGGCTCGGAAATTATGGCATTATGCCATTACCCAGGTTGAAGCCGGCCCACCCAAGCCCGATAAACTTAAGTGGCGCGGCAAAATTGCCGTCCTCGATCAGCGCAAAAAGGCCGACAACGTTTGGTACGATCTGGCCGTCCGTGACAACGGCGACATCCACATTTACTACGGCGTCACCGACAGCGGCCTGAATGACGAATGGTTAAAGCTCATTCAAGAACAGTGATGAGTTGAAAGTGCTGAGAACTGAGAAAACTTGCTCCTTAGTCCTCAGCACTCAGCCCTTTACCTATGAAAATTGGCGTTTTGACGATTAGTGATCGGGGATCGCGCGGCGAGTACGAAGACCGCAGCGGTCCCCTGATTGTTTCCATCCTCCAGTCGCGTACCCCCTGGCCAGTAACCCATCAAGCCATCATTCCCGACGAGATGGATACCATTGCCGACACGCTGGTTGCCTGGGCTGATGAAGGCGTCAATCTCATTTTGACCAGCGGCGGCACCGGTTTTGCGCCGCGTGACATTACGCCGGAAGCGACCCGCCGCGTGATTGAGCGGGAAACGCCGGGCATTGTCGAAGCGCTGCGCGCCGAAAGCCGCAGAATTACCCAACACGCCATGTTATCACGGGCTGTGGCCGGTATTCGCGGCCAGACGCTTATCATCAACTTGCCCGGTAGCCCCAAAGCGGTACGCGAAAACCTGGACGTGCTCCTGCCCGTTTTGCCCCATGCCTTAGAACTCCTCACCGACGCGCCTCACACCGAAAGCCAGCACCGCTCCGTGTAGAACGATTTGCCAAATCGTTCTACATAGCAAAAG
>JBNKZT010000537.1:0-3386 GCA_050301775.1 Promineifilaceae bacterium (SeqCode) | reverse complement strand
AAATGAGGCCAATGTACATGATAGTGGGAATGGCGGCGGCGATGATGGAGAGGAGGAGAACAGTTGATGGGGACATGGGGTTTTCTTCGTGAAACGTGATGCGTGAAACGTGAAAAGATTCCTATCACGTTTTACGTTTCACGTTTCACGCCATTGATTATTCAAGCATCTTTCAAATGATAAGCATCGCATCGCCAAAGGAGTAGAAACGATATTGTTGGGCCACGGCCGTTTCATAAGCCTGCATCATCTTCTCCCGCCCGGCAAAAGCCGAAACCAACATCAGCAGGCTGGATTGGGGCAGGTGGAAATTGGTGATCATCATTTCCACGGCGCGGAATTTGTAGCCGGGATAAATAAACAAATCGGTCGGCCCTTCAAAAGCGGAGACCGGCTTCCAGGGGCACATATTGCTCGTTTCACCGGCGGCGTCGCGGGCGCTGATGTCTTGGTAGCTGCCCATCAGCCCGGCCGACTTGAGCGCACCGGTTTCCAAAACGCGAACGGCCGTTGTCCCCACCGCAATAATCCGACCACCGGCCAGCTTGGCCTCGTTGATGCGCTTTGCCGTCTCCGAGCTAATCGTGGCCCATTCGCTGTGGATGATGTGGTCGGCCACATTTTCGGCTTCGACCGGCTTGAAGGTGTCCAGGCCGACGTGCAGTGTGACCATCTCGAAGATGACGCCTTTATTGCGCAGGGCAAAGAGTAAATCACCGGTGAAATGCAGCCCGGCGGTGGGCGCGGCGGCCGAGCCTTCGGGTCGGGAGTAGACGGTTTGGTAGCGTTCGGGGTCGTCGAGGGTTTCGTGGATGTAGGGGGGCAGCGGCACGTGGCCGTGTTCGTACAAATAATTGTCTACCGGCTGGTTGAAGCTGATTTCGCGCTGCGGGCCGTTGAGCACGGCCGTTACCGTTCCCACCAATCCCTCTCCATCATCCAGCAGAATCTCGCTGCCTTCGTCCAGCTTTTTGCCGCCGACGAGCGCTTTCCACCGCGTCTCGTCGAGTTGTTCCAGGAGCAGGATTTCTACTTTGCCGCCGGTTGGTTTACGGCCGTACAGTCTCCCTGGAATGACGCGGCTGTTATTAACGACCAGGATGTCGCCGGGATTAAAAGTGTCAAGGATGTCGGTGAATTGTTTGTGGGTGATACGGCCGTTCTCCCGGTCCAGGACGAGCAGTCGAGAGGCGTCGCGGGGGGTTAACGGCCGTTGCGCAATCAGTTCTTGGGGCAGAGTGTAATCAAAATCGCTTGTTTTCATCCTGCCAATTGTAGCGGTTCAAGGATGGCAGGCAACCGGGAAAAATGTGGCGCGGTTTGGGCGGGCACTGCACATCAAGAAGACCTTGACACAGGCCTATGCGATCACGACTTTGGCCCGATTTATGATTTGTTATTGGCCGCTTACTTAACCTTCACCCACTCTTGCGGTGGCGCCGGCTCCATGATGGGCGGCTTTTGCTTAGGTCCGTACCATCCTGGTCGAGTCAAACGCAGTTCCTGGTAATAAGTCTCAAAATCACTGACGTAGGCCAGCATTTCCATGACAGGCCTGGATTGCTTTACGCCGGTACGCCACGCTTTCTTTTCCATTGTGCCAAAGATTAGATACTCATTCCCGATTACCCCAGGATTATTGAGACTGAATAGATTGTATAACAAATGCTCAATTTCATGCTTGTGGGCAATTAGTAAATTACAAGCAGCGCAATAGCGGCAGGTGTAGTTCAAAGCGATTAAATGCTGCGGGTCGACATGAATAGTTAGCGGCAGTTTGCGCTGACCGGTCTTGCCTTCACAGAAAGGGCAGCGCGAGAGACGTTGATTTGAATAGGGATTGAGGATAAAGCTGTATTTAGGTGGCAAACCGCCGAGTATGGATTTTTTGTCTGAGAGCATATCTTTTTTCCTCAGTTTTTACAATTCACACCCTTCACCTGATGAGCATGGCTTCGGCTTCGTGTAGGCGGGTGGGGAAATCATCGCTCATGTCGATGTAGGGATAATGGTAGCGTTCGGCTTCCTGGCGGACAAAGGCACTCCACCGGGGGACGTCGTGGGCGAATTGACGCCGCTGCTGTTCCGGCAGATGGGCATAACCACGCGAACGGCCGGGGAATTGGTCGAAACGTTCCGGTGTCATTTGGGCGCAGCCCAGGAATACGGCGCTTATGGGATACTGCGCGGCCAGTTGGGTCGCTTGGGCCGGTAGAAAATCAACGCCCTCAATGAGGTAGCTTTCGGCCAGGGCACTGACGCCCCAGATGAATCGTTCCAGGCAAGGGAAAAACCATACGGCCGTATCTGTGATGGCTTCAGGCGAAGCATCCCATTTCATCTTTACTCCTGCGACATGCTTTACCCGCAAAAGTTCCATCAGCAAATCGGTGGAGACCCAGCCGATATTCAGTTTCGCCGCAACCTGTTGCCCCAGGATACTCTTGCCAGTTCGGGGCGCACCACCAACTAAATAGATCATGCCAACCCTTTCCATTGTACTGATTGTTTCGACTTTCACATTTAATTCACTGGATGCGCCTTGCTAAAAAGATAATTAAGCGATTATGCTTAGATGAAATTTTAGCAAAGGGTAATGATTGATTCAGGGTAACTACTAAGCCAGAAGTTCAACTTTTTCTTTGGTTGACCAAACGATTTGCCGGCTAAAAGTTGAACTTCTTCTCGTGAGCCTGAGTAGTTACGATTCAGGTGGAAATTATGAAAATTGTTATCATTGAAGATGATAAAGATGTCGCCAGTTTTCTAGAATTAGCTGTGCAAAACTTAGGATACGAAACGGCCGTTTCCTACAATGGCAAATCAGGTCTCTCTTTAATCAAGAAAACATCCCCAGACCTCATTCTACTCGATCTGCATTTGCCAGAAATAAATGGAGATGAAATCTTGCGCCTGGTGCGGGCTGATGATGAGTTATGTTCTGTGCCTGTTATCGTTTTGACTGGCGAAAGCTATATGTTAAAGCCAGAGGTTGAAGAGCAAGCTAACTTCACCCTTGTTAAGCCAATTGACGTTCGGGTGCTTTCACGACTCATTAGTCAAATTGACCACGCCTAGACAATATATCCTTTGAGTTTTATGACGATAGCTAAACGATTATTATCCTGCACAGCGTGTTGCATAAACCCTGTCATTTCATCTGACAAGAAATGCTAGATGAACTCCCGGCGGCGCTGCCTGTTTTGAGCCGTTTATGATTGCCCAATTCTAAACACGACCAGGTAAGTGGTGGGGCGGGGACGCCAGCGGGAACGCCGACCACAGTATAGGAAAAAGACCTTGCGGCATCGAGATTTACGTCTTAGAACCACAACATTTTTTGTATTTAATTCCACTACCACAGGGGCAAGGTGCATTCCGTCGAA
>JBNKZT010000536.1:0-3394 GCA_050301775.1 Promineifilaceae bacterium (SeqCode) | reverse complement strand
ACTCGCATCTCAAATTACAGAAGCTGGCGGCCGTGCCATCTACGTCATCTGTGATGTGTCTGACAGCGATCAGGTAGATAACTTGTTTACCAAAACAATTGAGGCGTTTGGCAGGCTCGATATTTTGGTAAACAATGCGGCGCTGGTCCACCATCCAGATTCCAATAAACATTTTCTGGAACTATCGGCTGAGGCATGGATAAGGTCTTTGGAAATCAACCTGACCGGGATGTTCTATTGCAGCCAGAGGGCCGGGCGCATTATGGTCAAGCAGGTAGCGGCCGGTAAAGCATCAGGCGGGTGCATCATCAACATTGGTTCTGGTGGCGGCAGCCGCGCGCATCGCCAACTGTTGGCTTATGATACAACTAAAGGCGGTGTAGAGGCAGCAACTCGTGGCATGGCGCTTGATCTCGCTCCCTGGAAGATTCGGGTCAACACACTTGTTCCTGGCAATATATCTGTCGCTAACAGTCTCGGTGGGGCAATAGGGCCAGAAGCCGCGCGGCGCACCATACCATTCGGATATCCTGGAAGTCCGGCGGATCTGGGAGCCGCAGCCGCGTTCCTGGCGTCGGATGATGCACGCTATATCACAGGCCAGCGGCTCATCGTTGATGGCGGCATGGATGCCCAATTACGTTCTCCTGGGGTAGACACACAGATTGATATCACACTCCCTGAACGACGTTGAATCTGAGTAATGCGGACACTTTGTTAGGCACAATTTAGATGGGTAGCCGAGATAATTCAAGAGTAAACAGAGGTAAATACGCAATACGCCCTTTTTATACTACTCGAGAGAATTATTGCTCGCAGAAGAAAATTCCGACTGATTTCTATTGTAACTTTCTCGAAAGATGTGAAATTTCCGCTTTATTGCATGTTTACCCGTAAATCGGAATGTTCGCAAAGGGATCCTGCTTTTTTCGGCATATTTCTTGTGCTATTTTCAACAGATTGCCAAATATTGGTGTAATTGGATACTTTTTCGATGTCATTCTCTACAAAAGATCCTTAGCCTGATACCTGTGGTGGGTATCTCCCATTTTTGTGCGTAAATCCGCTAATTGGTTTTTCTAATTGTGGATTGCGAATGATTTGAATGCGGATTAACAAAAGACCAAGCTGAAGATACTTTTTAATCTGCTCCCAATATGGATCCAACACCCTCTCTTTATCATGGCTACCTTTCGGTCTCCCCAGTTTTTTGCCGCTCGCCCTTGCTGCTGCTAAACCTTGTTTGGTTCGCATTGAAATAAATTCCCGTTCCGCTTCCGCAAAATAACTGTAAATCGCTTACAGCAATTTCCTGTGCGGCCCAGCCGTTGATAGTTCTGGCTGCCTAACAAAATCACCCCTACCCCATTTTCACTCAACTGATTGATGATTTTGATAACCTCAAATATGTTCCGACCAAAGCGTTGACCACTACCCCGGTATAGGTGCGCTACCGGCCCTGTCGTTCGTAGGGACAACTGGGCGCTCCTTTTCGCAGCACACAAATCGCATGTTTTCGATGATAGCCAGTGACGACCACGAATTCGTCCAGTATCTTGCTCTTCTCGATTCGGCTGGCTTGTAGGTAGCGCGGGTGTAATCATCTGACCAGTTCTTGTTTACTCTGTTGACTCATTTTGAGTTCCTTCATCATGCCGATGAAGGTAACATCTTTTATGAGGATGAAGGCGACAATTATAATTACGAGGCTGGCACGTTTTCCACGATCCAGACCGGTGGGAAGATAATGCCAGACGTCTGACACTAGGTAGATGGAACGGAATGGAAAACACCTTGGTATACCCATGCAACATGAATTTCACATTATACTTCATGGCGAGAGGCGAATCGCAGACAACGAATTGCCTCAAAAAAAATGTTACCCAAAGAAGGGTCGTTGAATCAAAAAAAGTGTTACTTTCGCAACCATGATGGATGCGAGAATGAGTCAACACAGTAAACAAGAGTTAGTACAACGTCTGCAACCGAGGTATCTCAAGGCAGACCGTAAAGAAAAAACAAGAATTCTAGATGAGTTTGTCGCTGTGACAGGGATGCACCGCAAGGCAGCCATTCGTCGTCTACGCCAACAAAACAAACCAAGCAAAGAATACCGGGGTCGGCAGAAAAGATACACGGGTAGCGTCGTGAGCGCCTTGGTCACAATCTGGCGCATCTGTGGCGGTATCTGCGGCAAGCGGCTGCACCCCATTCTGGCCGACATGGTCGCCTCATTGGAAAGGCATGAGGAACTCAAGCTGGATGAGGAAACAAAAACATTGTTGCTGGCTGTAAGCCCTGCCA
This sequence comes from Promineifilaceae bacterium (SeqCode), assembly GCA_050301775.1. Taxonomy (GTDB): domain Bacteria; phylum Chloroflexota; class Anaerolineae; order Promineifilales; family Promineifilaceae; genus JACKCC01. Next base: position 1,090 of record JBNKZT010000536.1, on the reverse strand, counting down.
CCATTGACCGGCTGCTACAACCGTATAAGGCAAGCCGGCGACGCGGCCAAAGCAGCACCAAGCCAGGTGGCCTGCTCAAAAGTCAAATCCCGGTACGCACCTTTGCCGATTGGGATGATAACCAGACCGGATTTGTAGAGATAGACCTGGTGGCCCACTGTGGTGAAACCATGGCCGGGCAGTTTGTCCACTCCTTAACCGCCACCGATGTGGCCACAGGGTGGACAGAGTGCTTCAGCTTGTTGCATCGTTCTCAAATCGCTGTACATGAGGCCCTTGACCAACTGCGGGAACGGTTGCCTTTTCCCCTCTTGGGCATTGATTCGGACAATGACAGCGTCTTTATCAACGAGCTAATGCTCAAGTATTGCCAGACAAACCAGATCACCTTCACCCGCTGTCGACCACACAAGAAAAACGACCAATGTTTTGTGGAGCAGAAAAATTGGTCAATCGTGCGTCGCACCATTGGCTATCAACGGTATGAAAGCAAGGCTGCGCACCGACTGCTGGGGGAAATCTATGATGAGTTACATCTCTACACCAATCTATTTCAACCTACCTTCAAGCTAAAAAGCAAAAAGCGCACTGGAGCCAGTGTGCAAAAGCAATATGACACTCCCAGAACACCATTGCAACGTGTGCTGGACATGAAACTGCTTTCGGCTGAAAATACCCACCTGTGGCAAGCGGCTTATCGGGACACGAATCCTGCCCAATGTCGCCGCAATATCGACCGAAAAGTGCGGCAATTAATGCTGTTGGGAAAGTAACATGCCTTTTGAGGCAACGACTTCCCCTTCGGTAACATTTTCTATTGAGGCAACGCGTAGGAGTTCTCGAATGAAAGCTGGGCATGTGGTTCACTGATTGCCACGTTATTAAGGTGATTCGTAGATAACCCAGAGAGTCAACATGATATGCTAAATCATGTCGCCGGAACGCCACCAGCCACTCCCTGAACTGCCGGAAGACAGCCGGCCGCGAGAACGGCTGCTGTGTTATGGCGAACAGGCGCTTTCATCGGCGGAACTACTGGCCATCACCTTGAAAACGGGTAGCGGCCGAGAAAACGTCCTGCACCTCTCTC
>JBNKZT010000535.1:0-3413 GCA_050301775.1 Promineifilaceae bacterium (SeqCode) | reverse complement strand
TGAGTGCCATCATGCTGTTTGCCTACATCATCATGGTTGCCATGCCGCACTTGGGGGCGAGTATGCAAGTGGCCAGTGAGCCAGTAGGCAAGTAGGCAAGTAAGCAAGTTTCTGCCTTCTGACCTCTGCCTTTTGATTTCTGGAGGAACTATGAGCAGCTACGATTATGACGAGTACGCACCGAAATTCCCGCCGTTGGGATTGATTTCGATTTGGTTTGGCGTGATTTTGATTGGGATAACGGCCGTTTCCCACCTTTTCCTCGATGCCAGCCACCTCGGCAACAATCCCATCCTGGCCAGCTTGCAGTTGGGGCTGATCGCTTTCATCTTCGGCTCGCTGTTGTACTTGCTGCTAAAGGCCGGGGAGAATTTGAAGGTAGCGGCCGTTCCCCTGGTCATCAACATCGGTACCCTGCTCATCGTCCGCTTTGTCCCTTTTGGCAATCTATGGCAGGAACTGCGCTTTCAAGGCAACATGATCCGCTATGAAGAAGTCGTTGAATTGGTCAAAAGCGGCGCGCTCCAACCTGACGCCGACGGCTATGTCGCCCTCCCCTTCCGCTACCGCACGCTTACCAACGATGGCGATACCGTCCGCATTGATAACGGCGATGGGGTAACGCGCATCTTTTTCTACACCAGTCGGCACGCTTCGCAAAACTTTTCCGGCTATTTTTATAGTTCCGATAACAACCCACCCCAAACCGGCGAGTTTAACGGCCGTTGGCGCTACGTGGTGCAGAAACGGCCGTATTGGTTCTACTGTTCATCATATTAGTCGAGTAGTCGAATGGTCAAATAGTCGGGTAGTCAAGTTGTCTAATTGTTAGCTATAATCCGCTAACTAACAGACTACAAGACTATCGGACGACAAGACTAATGACCCTTTCTGTTCTCCCCTACATCGTCTTACTTGGATTTTTCTTCGGCTCGACCCTCGTCGCTTCCCGGTTCAGCGTAGGCCAGTTTGAGCCGACCACCTACATTGGCCTGCGTCTGGCGCTGGCCGGATTAGGCCATGCGGCCATCTACGCTGTTTCGCGGCGGCGGCACTGGCCCACCGACCGGCGTTTATGGAAACATGCGATTGTATTGGGGGTGTTAGGCACGGCCGTTCCCATGACCTTCATCGTTTCCTCCCTGCAATACCAATCCAGCGGCATCACCTCCCTGCTCATCACTACCGGTCCGGCCGTTACCGTCCTCATGGCCCATTTCTTACTGACTGATGAGCGGTTAGATGGCAAAAAAATCAGCGGGGTAGTATTGGCCCTGGGCGGCGCGGCCCTGCTGGCTTTACGCGGTGAAAGCGGCTTGCCCGATGTGTCGCAGTCTAATCCCATCGGGTATGGATTGGTGCTGACAGCCATGATTTTTGGCAGCGGTGCGACGATATACGCTCGTAAATATATGAGCGACCTGGATGCATTTGATGTGGGTAGTATTCGGATGGTGGCCGCGGCAGCGGCCGTGCTGCCTTTGTCCATCGTATGGGTGGGATTTGATTTAACGGCCGTGACCGGACAAGGCTACATCGCCTTAGGCTATGCCGCGCTGGTTGGCACATTCGCCGGAATGCTGCTGGCCTTCTACAACATCAAACAATTTGGGGCCACTGCCTCCGCCATGACCGCCTACATCATCCCCATTTTTGCCGGCATCGGCGGTGCGCTGCTGCTAAACGAACACATTACAACCTTTATGTTGGTCGGTATGGGTCTCATTATGACCGGCATTGCCCTCATCAATCAAAAACGTAAATAGAACTTACATAGATTTGTACTACTATACGCAAAAAGCAGCCGTTTTAGCCCAGTTTACCCTATATTTCAGGTTAAAAAGCCTATTTATAGCCTAAAGACTCATCAAATCTCCCTTATTCCTGCAATTTCGCCAATAATTAATTATGAGTAGGTCATAATCTATCCTGAATAAACGTTTTTTCGTGTAGATCGTGCGACTCGGTTAGTTTTATTACCAGAATTTCCCCTTCCCCATTATAATTTGCTTTAGTTGATGACTTTTGTCAGAATCATGGGTGTAATCTATCACTAGAGTCCCATTGGTTGACAATGTAGAATAGTCTGGATGTAAAAGTGTGGCCCACAGATTTGTAGGCCATCACACAGCGTTCCAAACTTGTTTATAAAAATTCAATTGGCGCATTTTGCCGGAGATGGTTGTCCGGCAAAAATTATGTGTGCCTGTTGAATGCAAGAATTATTACACGATTAAAAGAGGTAAAATGATGACAAAGTATGTGTATTTATTCAACGAAGTTGAAAAAGCCGAGGCGCATGCCGGCGATTGGGAAGGTGTCCGCTCATTGTTAGGCGGTAAGGGCGCCAATCTGGCTGAAATGACCCGCATTGGGGTTCCAGTACCACCTGGATTTACTGTGACTACCGAAGCCTGCAACGCGTATCTGGCTGCTGGCCAGGTTTTTACTGACGAAATGTGGCAGCAAGAATTGGATGCGATGAAGGCGACCGAAGAATTGACCGGCAAGAAATTTGGCGATCCACAAAATCCGCTGTTGGTTTCCTGCCGTTCCGGCGCTAAATTCTCCATGCCGGGTATGATGGATACCGTTTTGAACATTGGCTTGAATGATGAAACGGCCGTAGCCATGGCCGAGTTCACCGGCGACGAACGTTTCGTTTATGATGCTTACCGTCGTTTGGTCCACATGTTTGGCTCCGTCGTGTTAGACATCGACGATGAAGCATTTGAACACCCGCTGGAAGCAGCCAAAGCAGCCAATGGGTACAAAAACGACGTCCAAATGACGGCTAAAGATTGGAAAGCGCTGACCGAAGAATACAAAGCTGTCATCAAAAAGCACAAAGGTTTTGACTTCCCGCAAGACCCCTACGAACAACTCAAACTGGCCACCGAAGCTGTTTTCAAGTCCTGGAACGGCAAGCGGGCCATTGATTACCGCAACGCCGCCAAAATCCGCCACGATTTGGGCACAGGTGTCAACATCTGCACCATGGTCTTTGGTAACATGGGCGACACCTCCGGGACTGGCGTGGCTTTCACCCGTAACCCGGCCACCGGCGAGAACAAACTCTACGGTGATTACCTCATCAACGCCCAGGGCGAAGATGTAGTAGCCGGTGTCCGTAACACCACAAAGATCGAATTCATGGGTCAAGAACTGCCGGAAGCGTACGAAGAGTTCCTGGAAGTACAGGAAAAACTGGAACAACACTACCGCGAAATGCAGGATGTGGAATTCACCATCGAACGCGGTAAATTATGGATGCTGCAAACCCGTGATGGCAAGCGCACTGCTAAAGCGGCCGTAACCATCGCCGTTGAAATGGCGCAAGAAGGCCTCATCACCAAGGAAGAAGCTGTCAAACGGGTCAAGCCAGAACAGGTTGATACCCTGCTTCATCCCCA
>JBNKZT010000534.1:0-3424 GCA_050301775.1 Promineifilaceae bacterium (SeqCode) | reverse complement strand
GGTAGCAATTCGGGGTGCGAGCACATTACCACAAAGGTCGGCGGACGCGATTTCACCTGCGTCATGTACCGCAGACGGATGCGCCGCCCGCCCGGTGCCGGTGGCGGATGCATTTCCAGCATGCCCGACAGCCAGCGGTTCAATAGATTGGGTCCGCTCCGGCGACCAATCCTCCGGATCCACGGGGTCACCATCGCCCAGATTGACAATGTTCATGGCGACCACAATTTCCGGTGAAGGCTGCGTGTCGTGGTTGGTTACCATCGTAACGAAGTCAAAGGTGTCGCCTGTTTTCGCTTCTCTGTACGCTGAATCAATGGTGATTTGCAGGGGGGATTCGGGGGAAACGGCCGTTTGTGCCCGTACCGTTGTCGTGGGGAAAGTCATCAGGCAGCCAATGAGAACCAGCGTAACGGCCGTTCGCTTCCGGTTCAGCCGGAACACCTTTGCTTTTTCGCCATCCAGATCAAGCCGGGGTGCGGCCAGCCAAAAAAGCAGGCCGCAGGTGATGAGGGTAAACAAAATTGGCGCTGCCAGCCAGGACCCCATTTCCTCCCACGTTCGGTTATTGACCAAAAGTTTTTCCAAAATCTGATTAACCGACTCCATCGGGTTGATTCTTTTCACCAACCGGCCCATAAATCCGGTCTGGGCCGTACCGGGGAATTGGGTGGGCAGCAGGAAAAGCATAGCAACAAACAGGCTGACAAACAGGCTCGTTCTGTTTGATTTGGAGCCAATGCTCACCAGCATACCAAAGCCGGTAAAGCCGACGACCAACAGACTCCCCAACCCAACCCCTAAAATCAGTCCCTGCCCCATAATCACATTGTTGGGGGAAAGAATGGCGATGTGGGCGGCGGCAATGAGGTAAGCAGCCGGCCAGATGGACATGGCGGCTAGAAATTTACCGATGACAATCTGGCGGCGGCTGGTGGGTACCAGAAGCAGCCCTTCAAGCGTGGCCCGTTCCCGTTCGCCGCTGATACTGTCGGCGGCAATAAGCAGGCTGATAAACAGGCTGACGGTGATGCTGATTTGCAGGATCATAAACACCATTTCCTGAGGCGGAAGCAGTCTCAGCTCGCTGTTGCTGGCCAGCAGGAAAGAGGTTATGCCTAATAAAATGCTAAAGAGAAGGAGGAAGATCATGGCCCGGCCCCCCAGCCACAAATCGACTAGCTCTCTTTGGGCCATAAGCCACCATCCCCCTGATCTTATACGGCCGTTTTTATCCCCTTTTCGGATCATGCGTTGACCTCCTGCTATGTGTGCGTTCCGTTCCCGGCGAACTCTTCGGTAAGCTGAAAGAATACATCCTGCAGCCGGCTGCCTTCAGCATCAAAGTTAAGGATGGGGATGTTTGCGCGAATGAGGATGTTGAGGATGTGATTCTTGATGCCGGGGTCTGCGATTGATTGATTGTCGATTTGAATTTCCAACCAATCTGCTTTGTCGTTGAGGGGGGTAACGGCCGTTACATGCGGCAAGGCAGCTAACTGCTGTTGGGCAGCAGCCACAAATGATGGCGGCACACGTACACGAGGGGCGTTGCGCTGGGCCTTTTCCAGCACGTCAGTCACTGTACCGGCAGCCACGATCTGCCCCTGACGCATGATGATCACATCATCACAAACCTCTTCCACCTCCGTTAGAAGATGGCTGCAAAAAATGACCCCGGCTCTACGCCTGCGGGCGATGCGCCGAACCAGGTCAAGCAGTTCTTGTTTGCCCCGAGGGTCAAGTCCCAGCGTTGGCTCGTCCAGGAAGACAACAACCGGATCATTGACCAGAGCACGGGCAATGCCCAGCCGCTGCCGCATCCCCCGGCTAAAGGAACCGATAAGGGAGTTGGCTCTTGCCGTCAGCCCTACCTCTTCCAGCAAGATCATGGCATTGTTTTTGGCGGTAACGGCCGTTCGTCCATAATGCCGGCCAAAATAGGTCAGGTATTCGGCGGCAGTCATCTGCTTGGGAAAACCCAGGCTTTCCGGCAGAACGCCAATTTTGTGGCGGATTTGCTCGGGAAATTCGGAGCTGGTGCCGTCGACAAAGAAACGCCCTGATGACGGCTCCAAAATCGTTGTCAGAATACGGATAGAGGTTGTTTTGCCGGCACCATTTGGCCCCAGAAAACCCAATATTCGTCCCGCCTTTAGCGAAAAAGACAATCCACGCAGAGCCGGTACACCATGATACAATTTGTGTAGATTTTCAGCCGATAATATTGTTGTATTTTCTGATGGAGAAACGGCCGTTCCCGCGCTTGATTCACCGCTTTGAATCATAGGACAAAAAACTCCTTAACTTAGTGAATTTTGACCCCGCAGTTCAATAAATGGTATTGGGTAACTACCGTTCTACTGCAGGCGATGTATGACCATAAACATTCGAGCTTATCTCGTAAGCACGCATCTCTAAAGCCAGAGCTGCCGCCTGAATCTGCGCCAGTGCATCCGGACTAAGCTCCACAAGTTCAACCAGCTCTAACTCCTCTTGTGTTGCATCTTCCCCTCTCCAACCGACACGGACATTGCCCACACCCCGCGCATAATACTTGAGTTGATAAGCATCCACCTCTTCCAGGCTGGACTCGGCTATCACTAGAATATCCGGGTAACAATCCACCGGCACACAGGTCTCCTCTCCCGTCTGGTCCACCTGTGCATAATCCGTCCAGCCGACCGTCGGTCCCCATCCTTGAAAATAACTGGGCATTCCTACTGCCGGTGCTGCCCACATCTTGATCCCTGCTCTCGCCTCTTCCACGCCTGCAATCCACGTTGGAGCATCCACAAACCCCCCTTCCTCATACTCCTCCGGGTACTCGCCCAGGTACCAAACATTGCCGTCATTGTCTTGCGCATAGAAGGCAAGTTCTACCTCCACCAATTCATCATCGCTGAAGTCTTCAATCCAGATAACGGCCGTTTGCACCCCATCGATCTCTTTGATCAGGTCAGTCACCGTAAACTCAATGCGGTGTGGGGTGCTCTCACCATCCTCAACAGTAACCCCCTCAAAGACCCACTGCGTTCCTGGTTGCAGCGGTAACCATTCATTGTCGATATTGGCCGAATCATCAAAGTTGTTAGGATCGAAATCCTCAAACTCCGGACTGGCGCTGACAGTGAGGTGCTCGGATGGTGGCGTCTGATCATATACCTCCTTGCTGATCTCATAGGCGTGCGCCTCCAATGCCAGCGCTGACTCCCGAGCCTCCGCCATCTCCTCCGGGCCAAGTTGCAAAAATTCTACCAACTCAAGCTCCTCGTGCGTGGCATCTTCACCTCTCCAGCCGACCCGAACATTCCCTACCCCTGGCGCATAATATTTAATCTGGAAGATGTTCACCTCCTGCAGGCTAGACTCGGCAATCACCAAAACGTCCTGATAGCAGTCCACAGGTACGCAGGTTTCCTGC
>JBNKZT010000533.1:0-3425 GCA_050301775.1 Promineifilaceae bacterium (SeqCode) | reverse complement strand
AGAACCGGGGGTCACGGCCGTTCCCGTTTACCTTCCCATCGGCCAATGGGTTGATTTTTACAGCGGAGCCTGGATTGACAGCATGGGCGGGTGGCTGGATGATGTGCCGGTCGTGGATAATGGCTTGTTCCGGCTGCCGCTGTTCTTGCGCGCCGGGGCGATTGTGCCGCGCATGGCCGTGGATGAACAAACGATGAACCTGGCCGGGCTGCGCCGCGATGGCTCGGTGCGCGATGAACTCATCGTGCAAATTGTGCCCGCGCCGGAAGCGACTGCGTTTACGCTGTATGAGGATGACGGCCGTACCACAGCCTACCAATCCGGCACAGTCCGTACCACCAAACTGAGTCAGCAGTGGGCGGGAATAAACATCAACATCGCCATTGATGTGGCCAACGGCGAGTACGAAGGCGCGGTGACGGAACGAAACAATGTGATTCAGGTGGCACTCAACGGCGAACCCATCCTTGACGTGCTGCTTAACAGCGAAACGCTGCCGGTCCTGACGGCGCTGGATGCGTTTGAGGCGGCGGATCGCGGCTGGTACCAGGGAGAAACGGCCGTTTACGCCAAATCGGGTATTCAACCGGTAGACACAGCAAAAGAATTCACGGTGCAGTTAGCCGGTTTGCCGGAAATCGCTCCTGTGCCTGATGGGGTAACGGCCGTTCCTGCCGCGCCGCCGGTTGAAACAGACAAGGATTCTAATTTGCCCGGCAGCCTGGTTTGGGGCATCCTTATTGTCGTGCTGGTTCTCCTTGCCGGGACCGTCTTTTGGTGGCGGCGCAAGAACGCCGGTGCACGTTAAACAGCAAAAAACTGGTAAATTTATCTGCCACGAATTAAACGAATTGCACGAATTAAGGCCATTTTTCGTGGAATTCGTGTAATTCGTGGCAAAAATCTTGAGGCAATTAATCTATGGGCGAATTTGTATTCGGTTCGCTGTCCACTACCGAAAAAAGGGCCGACGCTTTTCAGGCAGCGCGGCAGGGCGTCAAACATCAATACCGCATCGAACCACAGGCAGTCCGGCCGGGCGAATCACCGGTGTTGACGGTGACGGTGGAACTGGATCGGCGGGTAGATCGGGTGGAATGTGTGATGAGCGAGCCGGAAACGGCCGCTTTGACAGGTTCAGGGCAAACCGTTTACCCCCTCCACCTTATCAAAACAGAATGGGACTTACTCAACTGGTCCTACTACCAAATCTGGCAAGTCGCCCTGCCGCCGCAGGCTGATGGCACGCTGGTGCGTTACTGCCTGCTGGCTTACCCGGCCGACGGCAGCGAATCGATTCCGGCCGATGATGGGGCGGTGTTTTCCTATCTGGTCGGCGATCCGGCCCAGCCTGATTGGGCCAAAGAAGCCATCGTCTACCAGGTGTTTCCCGACCGTTTTTATCCGGGGAACGGCCGTACCTGGAACCCCACCGACAGCCTCGACGACATCTACGGCGGCACCCTGCGCGGCGTCATCGAAAAGCTGGATTACATCGCCGACCTGGGCTTCAACGTCATCTGGCTCAACCCGTTTTTCCCTGACGACACCCATCACGGCTACCACGCCACCGATTACTTCAACGTCAATCCGCGCATGGGTACACTTGATGACATCAAAGAATTGGTTGCCAAAGCACATGCCCGCAACATCCGGTTGCTGCTTGACTTTGTGGCCAACCATTGGAGCAGCGAACATCACACTTTCCGTGCCGCCCAGGCCGACCCGAACAGCGAATACCACGATTGGTACACCTGGATCGATTGGCCCAACGAGTACGAAACCTTCTTCGGCGTAAAAGAACTACCGCAAATCAATCTGGAGCACCGCCCGGCGCGGGAACACATGCTAAAAGCGGCCCGTTACTGGCTGGCCGAGATCGGTTTTGACGGTTTACGCCTCGATTACGTCCTCGGCCCATCCCTAGATTTTTGGACCGAACTGCGGGCAACGGTCAAAGCTATCAATCCTGACATCTGGCTGTTTGGTGAAGCGGTAGACGCGCCTGACGCCCAGTTGAAATACCAGGGCCGCTTCGACGGTACGCTGGACTTTCTGCTGGCCCAGGCGATGCGTGATACCTTTGGTCAAGGCACGATGGATGTGGCTGCGTTTGACGCCTTTTTGACCCAGCACGAAGCTTATTTCCCGGTGGGATACGGCCGTCCCAGTTTCCTCGACAACCATGACCAGAACCGCTTCCTCTGGATTGCCGGCGGTGACAAACGCAAACTCAAACTGGCCGCTTTGTGCCAGTTCACGCTGTCCGGCGCGCCAATTGTCTACAATGGTACCGAAGTTGGCGTCAGCCAAACGCGCGACCGCACCGACCCGGCTAGCGATGGCATGGCCGAGGTCCGCCAGCCCATGTTATGGGGTGACGAGCAGGACAAAGAACTGCTGGACTATTACCGCTGGCTGATTCACTTCCGCCGCCAGCATCCAGTTTTGCTGGATGGGAAATATGAGACGCTGCACGTCAACAAAACGGCCGGGACGTACGTGTATGCCCGCGTAAATGCCGATGAAGTGATCCTGGTTGCCCTGAATTTGAGCGATCAAACGACCAACGTGACGGTAAAAATTCCCAACGTAGGCGAAAAACGCCGCTTCGTGCTGCCAGCCTGGACTGGCGACGTGTGTGTGCGGCCAGGCGAACGGGGCGCTCGTGTTCCCAAAAATCGTTGACGAACACGGCCGTTCCCTGAATAATCCCCTCTTATGAGAAAGATACCCCAACAATGGCCCTCTGCCGGGCTGACTTTAAGCAGCCTGGTCGGCCTGTTGTTGATCAGTTTTAGCCTGCGCATTTACCGGCTGGGCGACAAGAGCGTCTGGTGGGACGAAGGGCTGGCCGCCTGGACGGCCCGCGACACACTGGCGGCCACAGCCAGTTGGACGGCCCATGACGTTCACCCACCGCTCTACTTTTGGCTGCTGCATTTCTGGCGGCTGGCCAGCGGCGACAGTGAATTCGGTCTGCGCTTGCTGTCCGTCCTGTTTGGCTTGCTGACCGTCGCCGCGGCCTATTTGCTGGGTAAGATTGTCGGCGGGCGGCTGGTTGGCTGGCTGTCGGCGCTGCTCATGGCCATCTCCCGGTTTGACATCATCTGGTCGCAGGAGATGCGCATGTACGGGCTGTCGGCCTTGCTGGCGGCGCTGGCGTTGTGGGCGGCGATTCGGGTTTGGGATCACGGCCGTTTCCGCGACTGGCTGGCCTACATTTTGTTTATGACGGCCGGGCTGTACACGCTTTATCTCTCGGTTTCTGTTCTGGTGGTTATTAACTTCATCTGGCTTGTGCGAGTCTGGCCCAAGGCCGCCCGGCACGGCCGGGAACTGGGGCGCTGGTCGTTAGGGCAGGCGGCTGTGCTGGCTCTGTTTGCCCCCTGGCTGGCCTACGCCCTGCCGCGCATCCCCACCTG
>JBNKZT010000532.1:0-3427 GCA_050301775.1 Promineifilaceae bacterium (SeqCode) | reverse complement strand
GTGGCTGATTGGTGCAGTGGTTTGTGTGTTGGCGCTGCTGTTGTCGCAGGCGCAGATTTATGCACCGTTGGGCTTACAGACTGAGATTGGGAATGTGCTGCCCTGGCTGTTTACGCTGCCGATTCCGGTGGCGGTAGTGTTGGTCAGTGTGGCCACGATTGGACGGGTGTTGAGTAAACTCGATCCTGTGGCTGTGGTTGAACGGCGGTAGACATCGAATGAATTCGACGTCTAAGCGCGGAAAACATGTTTAAACATGTTTGATCCGTCAGACTCAAAATTCATTTTGAGGCATAGGAAACCTAATGACAATAATAACTTCACTGGAAATACGGCCGTTTTCTTCCACTACCATTGACTATGCAGCCGTTATTGCTGTAGACAATGCGATTTGGCCAGATAACCCGATGGTGTTGGATGAACTCAAACATACCGACAAACATCGGGATGCAAACTACCTTTACCAACGTCTAATGATGTTTTGGGAAGGCAATATCGTAGGATTTGCCTACTATCGAGAAAATCCATACTCGTACCAACCGGGCAAGTATCGGGTTTCGATTCAGGTGCATCCTGATTTTGAGGGGCGGGGAATTGGAACGGCCGTTTACGAGTACATTCTCACCTGCCTACAGCAGCAAAAACACAAGCCCGTTCTGCTGGAAAGCGGCACCCGTGACACGAAACCACAGGCTGTGCGGTTTTTAGAAAAACGGGGGTTTGTGCGGGTGATGCGCTGGCTGCGGTCCGAGTTGGATCTGACCCAATTTGACAAAACATCGTTCGATGCGCTGTTTGCTAAATTGGCATCGCAAGGCATTGAGCTTGTGCCGCTGGCGCACCTGCAATTAACGGATCCCGAATGGCAGCAGAAAATTTATGAATTGGATTGGGAATTGACGTTAGATGAACCGGCCCCCAATCCGCCAACCAAGCAGCCGTTTGACCGATTTGTGCTGGAGGTGCTGGAAGGGCCTTCGTTTGTGGCTGATGCGTGGGTGGTGGCGGTGGAAAACGGCCGTTATGTCGGCATGAGTAATCTCGAACCTGATCTCGGTGACGAGACTCGTTTCCAAACCGGGTTCACCGGGGTGGCACGCAGCCATCGACGGCGTGGACTAGCAACGGCGCTGAAGGCGAAAACGGCCGTTTACGCCCAGGCCTGCGGCAAAACACAAATCCTGACGATGAACGAAGAAAACAATCCCATGTATGACCTGAATGTCAAACTGGGTTTTCGCAAGCTGGATGCTGTGCTGGCTTATGAAAAGGAGATGTCTGAATGAACACAAACAAATTTCGCAAATTCTTGCAAGAAAAGAAACTGGACGAAGGCAGCGTTGAGCAATGCGTAACGATTACCGAAAGATTTGCCGACTACATAAAAAAATCAGCGCCAACACCTGATTACACACCTACGTTGAGTGATGTGGAGGCGTTTTCAGCCATCCTCATCAGGGAAAGTCTGAACGTGAGAGATAACTATATCGCTCTGGCCTATTACGGTCAGTTTATACGTAATAACGACATTTTTAGGGCCGCGATTGAGGTACTTGATGGTCGTGAGGTGATGGATAACCTGTACCAAAAATTGGCCGATGAAGTGGGCGCCGAAAAACGTGATGAAGTTTTTGCCGGTATTGATTTGCCGCCGCTGGGCATTGCCCCCGTGCAGAAAGCTGAAATCACCGCATCTGTAATGGCAAGGTTGGAAAAGTTGGTTGACCCGGAAACGTGTCAGAAGCTGTTAGCCGGCAGTCTACGCAGTTTGCCCGAAGATGCCTATCTGGAAGACAGGCAAAAATACCTGGAAAGCAAAGATATTGATGCATTTTTGGTACGGCGTGGTGAAGAATTTATCGCGTATTTGGCACAGCTTCAGCGGGACGGCAAGTTGTTTTTTACGCAAGAAGTGACGGATGAAGTGATTGATTTTGTCCGCAAAAATCCGATTGTTGCGCAAGGCATTCGAGACGGCAGCACGATTTATGAAGTCAAAATCCCTTACATGACCAAAGAATATTTGGCCGAAACGGACGAGACGTTGAAAAAATATCATTATTGCCACTGCCCCTGGGCCAGAGAGTCAATTAAAAAGGGGAATGCAGATGTTTCCCCGACGTTTTGTAATTGCAGTGCCGGTTTTGTGAAAAAGCCCTGGGAAGTGATGCTGGAGCAGCCGTTAGAGGCGGAGATTGTTGAATCAGTTTTGACCGGAGGACAGTGGTGCAAGATTGCTATTCACCTGCCGGAGCATGTTGTGGAAAAGAAAATGGTCAATGAATAGATGACCCATTTCCATTTGTACCGTCATTCCGAGGTCCTCCGAGGAATCCCTCTTGCCGATACAACAAGGGATTTCTCACTCCGAAGACAGTCTGCCCTGCGGTATCGAACGAAGGGTTCGAAATGACGTGAAATAAATAATACGAAACATGAATCCTTTATCACCGATAACTTATTACCGCCGCCATAAACGGCAGACGTTTTTACTGGTGAGCCTGGTGGCTCTGATGACAGTAGGCGTCTGCGTGATGGTGCGGATATTAGACACGATACCCGAAAATATTTTTACGGCTGGCAATTACCTGACGCGCACCAGTTTGGTTTCGAGCAGCAGCCCGGAACTTGAGGCAGGTGTGGCGGCGCAAATTAGAGCGCATCCTGATGTGGCGCATGTGATTGTGGAGAAGGGACTGGGTCTGGAACTGCCTGCATTTTTTGGTGAGCATCATTTGTTTGGCGTTGCTGAAGCGGATATGCAAACGATTGTGGCTGTCTCGGGGCTGCGGTTGAAAGACGGCCGTTTCCCCCAACCACGTACCAACGAAATGGTCCTTTCAGAAGAGATGGCCAACGCCATGGGCTTGCAAATTGACGATACGATAGATCGCTCCGTTGGTGAGGATTGGGGTGGCGACAACTATTACGAAGCCATTCCCACGCCGCTTAAACTGGTGGGTACCTTAACCGCAGCAGGGTCTGGGCCGCAGGTACACCTGGGATTTGTCTCATACGAATACGTCAACAACCATGAACAATTCACGGCTCCCTGGACGCCCGGATTGGTGGTCATTGCCCAAGAGGGGCGGCAGCGTGAGGTCGAAGCATTTTTGGAAGATGAGATCGCTTCTGCACAAACCGACGTGATGACCTATCAGATATTGTCAAAACGGGCACAAGAACTTTCTGCCACATTTTACGTCATTTTTGGAGTGGTAGATGTGCTGGTGGCGGGCGTGATGGCGTTGGTGATCGGCATGATCAATCAGATTACACAGGCTGAACGGCTGAAAGAGTTTGGCGTTTTGAATGCGTTGGGCCACAGCAAGAGACAGTTGACCCGTCGCTTGACGCTAGAAACGATGTTCATGACGGGGATGGGCTGGTTGGCAGGGTTGGTGTTGTCGTGGCTGCTTTTTGCCAT
>JBNKZT010000531.1:0-3427 GCA_050301775.1 Promineifilaceae bacterium (SeqCode) | reverse complement strand
AGCTATAAAATCATGGATCGTGCCCTGGAGTTGGGCGTCAACTTTTTCGATACGGCTGATGTCTACGGCTGGGAAGTCGAGCATGGCCATACCGAAGAAATCGTTGGCCGCTGGTTTGCCCTGGGTGGCGGGCGGCGCGATGCGACCGTGTTGGCCACTAAGGTTTACAATCCGGTTACACGCAAAGCCAATCTACCGGAAGTGAACAGTGACGGCCGTTCCCTCTCTGCCTACAAAATCAGAAAGCATTGCGAAGGCAGCCTCAAACGCCTGCAAACCGACTGGATTGACATCTACCAGATGCATCACGTCGACCGCAACTGCCCTTGGGACGAAACCTGGCAGGCCTTTGGCAGCTTGATTGACCAGGGCAAAGTCGTCTATATTGGTTCCAGCAACTTTGCCGGTTGGGACATCGCCACCGCCTGTCAGGAAGCCTCCAGGCGGGGCATGATGGGGCTGGCCAGTGAGCAAAGCATCTACCACCTGAACAACCGCACGGTCGAACTGGAAGTGATTCCGGCCTGCCGTCATTACGGCCTGGGCTTCATCCCCTGGAGTCCGTTGGCCGGCGGTTTGCTGGGCGGCGCCTTGGAAAAAATGGAGACCGGTCGCCGCAAAGGGAAGGAATTTGAACAAGAAGTCGAAGCCAATCGGGACAAACTGGAAAAATACGAAGCTCTTTGCCGTAAATTAGGCCATCTGCCGGGCGAAGTGGCCCTGGCCTGGCTGCTGCACAATCCTATCGTCACCGCCCCCATCATTGGGCCGCGCACCATCGAGCAGCTAGAAAGCGCCGTCCGGGCCACTGAAATTGTCCTGGATGCGGCTGCATTGCAAAAACTGGACGAAATTTTCCCCGGTCCCGGCGGCGAAGCGCCCAACGCCTACGCCTGGTAACGTCTGACTCGTAGGAGCCGGATGGCGCGGAAAGGTTTTAGCTGAAGCGCTGAACCTTCTCTCCGCGCCATCTCACCCTTCTTGCTCCATACACCAACCCCAAATGGACGAGACGACCGAGATACGAGGTCGTTCGTTTAGCTAACATTTTTCCCGGTCGTCCCACCCCTACGCTGTTTAATCCCATAATTCCCAACGAACAACCGGTCATGAGCCGAGGACTAGGAGGCCTCTCTACTTGATGTGGGATTTAGCATCGTGGGCGGGCTATCTCTGGCTTGTCGGGTATTTGGCGGCAACTGGTTTGTACCCCAAAAACCAATCGACTTGACAAAGCGTTAAGAATCGTTTATTATTAATCGTAGTATTACGATAAAAGGAGATGAACGTATGCCCATTCCTGAACCTTGTTGTACCCTGGCTGTAACCGGCAGCGATCAGGATCGTCTTGTCGTCATGTTCAAAGCGATAGGCAATCCGGTGCGTTTTGAGATTATGAAATTTCTGGTGACGCATCCCGGCTGTATCACCGGCGACATTGTCCATTATTTACCCATTGCCCAAGCGACTGTGTCGCAGCATCTCAAAGTACTGCGCGAAGCGGGATGGATTGAGGGTACGGTAGCGGGCACGGCCGTTAGCTACTGCCTAAACAACGAAAACATCACCTGGTTCCGAGAGCAGGTGGGGGAGATTTTCTAAAAATTTTTGCAACGAATAATCGTATTATTACGATAAAGGAGATTGAAATGTTTAACTGGTACGAATGGAAAACGGAAATTGAAATCGCTCAAGAACGATATCAACCGCTGCGGCAGCGACGAAATCGCTCAGCCAGGCCGGAAAAAAGTCGGGCGAGCCAATGGACCGCCCAACTGGGCCGCGTTTTGGTGACGGCCGGCTGCGCCTTGCAGCGCCGGGCTGATCCCTCTCTTGAATCGTGTCGGACTCTGGCTTGAACCACGTTTTTTTAGCTTTTTGTATCGTAATTATACGATAAAGGAGAAAACATCATGGAACAACTAACATTTGTCGGCCAATTCATCTGGGAGAATTTCCTGAATATCTGGCCTTATCTGCTCGTCACCATCCCGCTAGCAGTGGCGGTGAATTTGTCGGGGGCATCAAAATACATCAGCCGTGCTTTTCAAGCCAGTCCACTGGTGGCTATTGTTTTGGCTACGGCCGTTGGCGCGTTCAGCCCCTTTTGCTCATGCAGTGTCATCCCGGTGGTCGCTTCGCTGCTCATCGGCGGCGTGCCTCTAGCCCCGGTGATGGCTTTTTGGATCGCTTCGCCTTCAATGGACCCGGAGATATTCTTCCTGTCGGTGAGTGTGTTGGGCTGGGAATTGGCGTTGTGGCGGTTGATGGGCACACTGGTGCTGAGTTTGAGCGCCGGGCTGCTGACCCATTTCTTGATGCAGCGGCGCTGGCTGGGCACGGACATTTTGCGCCAGAAACGACAAACATCGGTGCGGAGCAGCCGCCAATTGTTGCAAGAGGGCTGGCAGTGGCTGCGGCAGCAAACGGCCGTTTCGTTTTTCAAACCTGACGCCAGCCTGACGGCCGTACCGGCCACAGTGTCACTGGCGTCGATTCCGGTAACGGCCGTTGCTTCTCCAGCACAATCCGGCAGCTGTGGCAGTGAATCGGGGGGAAGTTGTTCGTTGGAACGGCCGTCACTCCGCCAGCGTTTGCTTCAAGAAACCTGGGCGGCGACGCGCCTGGTGGTCCAGTTTATGGCCCTGGCCTTCTTGCTCGAAGCGCTGATTATGCTGTTTGTACCTGAGGCGTGGATTGTCGGCTTATTGGGGGAACAAAATCGTTGGGCTGTGCCGCTGGCGGCGCTGCTGGGCGTGCCGGTTTACACTAGCAACTTGACGGCGCTGCCCCTGATTGGCGGCCTGTTGACCCAGGGTATGAATCCGGCGGCGGCGCTGGCCTTCCTCATCGCCGGGCCGACGACGACTTTACCGGCGATGGCTGCTGTTTGGGGACTGGTGCGGCGGCGGGTTTTTGTGTTGTACGTTTCCCTGGCTCTGGTGGGGGCGGTGGTTTTGGGGACGGTTTACGCCCTTATTCTACCGTGACAACCACCTGATCGGCTGGAATAAGCTGCCCTTCCGGCCCGCATAACGGCCGTTCCTGGATGCGGGCCGGATTAAAGAAGTTGTTGAACCAGGTTTGCCAGCGGGTGACGGCTGTTCGATCGACGCTGTAGTAGATCCAACGGCCGTCCACCTGATCTCGCCGCAAATGGACCAGCCCGGCCTTTTCCAGGGTACGTAAATGGTGGGAGAGCAAATTGGGTGCCAGTCCCAGCGATTCTTGCAGTTCACAATTGCAAGAGTCGCCATCCATCAGCGTGGCAAAGATGCGCAGCCGGTTGGGTTCACTCAGGGCTTTGAGTACGGCCGTTATCTCACCAACTTCCGCTTCGTTTTGGGGCAGCCCATCCATATCCATCATCAGTTCCATTATGCCGGTGTCAGGGCATCGGCAACCCAAGTCATCACTTCGGCATCAC
>JBNKZT010000530.1:0-3429 GCA_050301775.1 Promineifilaceae bacterium (SeqCode) | reverse complement strand
GCATTCATCCCCGGATGCAGCGCCAATTCAGTTGGTTCCAGTTCAATCATCAGTGAATAGGTTGTATCACCCTGCTGCACGACCGCAATCGGCGAAATAATCATCACCTGCCCCCGCAATTCTGCCCCCTCCAACGCATGAATGCGCACGGTCGCTTCCTGCCCAATCGCGATTCGGCCAATTTCTAATTCACTGACGTTTGATGTTTCGGCTAACCAGGCAGATGTGTCCATGATCTCAATGACGGGTGCCCCGGCATTGGCCCACTCGCCCGGTTTGAGGGAAACGGCCGTTATCACTCCCGCAAAAGGCGCTGTAATTGTCGCCCCGGCCAGCTCATTCTCCAGCCGATTTAACTCAACCTGCGCCTGCCGCAAACGGGCTTCAGCCTTCAAAGTTGCGGGATTGCTCTCATCCAGATAAGGATTCTGCCACGCTTGCAGCCGTTCCAGTTCCAGTTGAGCTGCCGAAATCTCTGCTTCCATGATTGCCAGCGTCATCGTGAACGTTTGCTGCGCTGTCAGCGCCTGTGATAGCTGCCACTCCGCCTGCCGCTGTTGGGCAGCATAAATATTGACGCCTATGGCATGGGCGTTTTCGTTTCCTTGCGCTGCGGCAAGCGCTGCCCGGGCCTGCTGTAAATTTAGTTCAGCTTGCGTCAGTCCCGATTTGTAGGCATCACGCACTTCATCCTGCTCCCAATGGCGATCCACGGATTTTTGATATTCGTAAGCAGCCTCATCGTAGGCGATTTGGGCGCGGGTTAGCTCTGCCTGGGCAATGGTCACGGCATCATCCGGCAGTGACGCCCACCCCTGGCTGATGGTCAAGGCCAATTCATCAACCTGGGCCTGGGCCTGAATGACTTCACCATCTGAACCGGTGATAATTGCTTTTTCTAAAGCCAATTTCTTTGTAAGCAGCGCAACTTTTGCCTGGGCAATGGCTTGTTGGTTCTCCAATGCGGCTTGCGCCGCATAGGTTTCGCTGGTCAATTCAGCAAGCTCCGCCTGCCGCACCGACACTTCCTCCTGCGCACTTTGCCGCGACAGTTCAAGTTCGGTTGTGTTCAGCGATGCCAACAGTTCCCCGGCGGTGACATGTTCCCCGACCCGT
This sequence comes from Promineifilaceae bacterium (SeqCode), assembly GCA_050301775.1. Classification (GTDB taxonomy): domain Bacteria; phylum Chloroflexota; class Anaerolineae; order Promineifilales; family Promineifilaceae; genus JACKCC01. The sequence continues at coordinate 2,313 of JBNKZT010000530.1, read as the reverse complement.
ACAGAAATAGTTTCGACTACGGCATCTGCTCCAAAGCTGAGGCTGATCTGTCGCACGGGTTTGATTGTCGCCAGGGCATTGATTTGTCCGGTAGAAATTGTTTGGGTTACGCTTGCCGCCTCTGCGTCTGTGGTCTCAGGGGATGGGGTGGAAACGGCCGTTTCGCCACCCCCACAACCTGCTAACAAACTAACCACGAATAAAATAAGTAATGCCCGATAAAAATTCATCATGACGATAGACTTCCTGTTGTTACAATCTCCTGTGAAAATAGCTAGTCAGCTAGTCAGCTAGTCAGCCGGTCAGCTAGTCAGCCGGAACTGATTCTTGCTGAAATGCTGAAGTGCTCAAATGCTTAATCTTCATTCGTGCCGTCGTGCCACAGCCAGGAAATGCTCCCATTTGTAATTTCAAATCCATTCTTTCTATACAGATGGTATGCCCCCATGCTGGTATCAGTTCCTAACGTTATCGTTTTATAACCCTGTTGTGATGCCTCATTCATTAATATGTGCAGCAGGCGTTCCGCCAAACCCCTTCTTCTAAACTCTGTTTCAATACACATACAACTAATATGGCAATTCGCTTCTCCATACGGCAAAACCAGTGAAAAGCCTATCAACTGTTGATCTTTCATAAGCACCATTGAAGCAGGCTCGTTTATGGCATCTTCATAACCAAGCATGTCAAAATATTCTCGCCTTTCTTGATCGTCCTGGGTAAAGAAAAACTGTGCATCACCCGTGATGAATGAGTGATAGTAGCATTGATAGAGATCATCTTTGGACACTTGATTGAGTGGCTTCATTGCAAAGCTTTCAGGATGCGCTGTATCTTTCTCAAGCTGCTCAGTCAAATGACAAATCATTTCGACGTAACGTTCTTTAATCTTGAAGTCGTGCGCTTCATACAAAGATTGGTACCTGTTTTCACCATCTTCCATCGCAGTGACAAATTCTATCTTCTTAAAACCGCCCTTGCGGGCCAAGGCAATGGCTTCTTCAATAAGACTTTCGCCGACCCTTTTGACATCGTATCCGGGAGCAACGACAGGATTCCCACCAAGTATCTGTCCCGGGTTCATCTCCAAAACTGTGGCGTTATTGATATAGAGGATCAGTATGCCAATTAATTCTGTACCTGAATAAGCCATGATAATTTTTGTAGGATTCTCGGATAGGAAATTTCGAAACCGTTCTTCAATCTTTTCAACTGTCAAACTTTCACGCATCACGACAGCTTGTCTTGCAGCATACGTTACCGCTGCTATCTCATGAATATCTACTTTGTCCCATGTGTTACTATTTATTTTCATTTATCGTCTCTCCACAATTGCAACTGCATCAAGTTTGGACAACATGCGGGCAATGGTAATAGCGCTGACAGCAATCACCACCAGCGGAATCGGCAGTGTGAACAGCCAGGGAGCCGGGTTGAAATAGTTCAAAGTCAGCCCCTTCGGTTCATAAAGGCCCACCTGAATCAGCACCAGCCCCACACCACACACCACCATACTCAACAACCACGCCATACCGACAACACTCACTGTTTCGCGCAAAGCACGCTGCACCAGCCATGCCCGACTGTGCCCAATCGCGTGCAAAATGCCGAATTCCTCGCGCCGCTGACGGAAAAAGGTGTAGCTCAAAACAGCCAGCGCCACCGCCGCAATCAGGGCCACCACGCTCTCGACTCCACCAAACACGCCCAGGGAGATCAATGTTAACAACTGGAAATTATGCAGCATCCAATCAAAGGTCAGCACTTCGACCAAATCCGAATGGACCTCTTCGCGCAGCCAGGTATCCATTGCCGCCTTTTGACCTTCAGCCGGAATCACAATCAGGTGCGCCGGCACGCCGGCGTACTGTTCATGGCTGCTCATAAATTCGGAGGAGGCAAACCCCAGCCAGGGGTCGCTGTCTCCATCATTTTGCGGAGCTAGGATTCCGACAATCACCATTTCGGTGGGCAGGTAATCGTCCTTTGTGCTGTCTGGTCCCCCCACGATGTCGCCAATCTGCCAGCCGCGATTACGGACAACGGCTTCTGAAAATACGATTTCGTTGGTGCGGGGTTGGGGGAAACGGCCGTTTACCACCTCCATCCCCCACAAATCAACCAGCACCTGCATATCGTCCGTCGTCACACCATAAAAATTCGCCTGCCAGCCCAACGGGGGAATCTGTACCCGCAGCGGCAGCACAGCCGCCGGAATCACCCGATCCACGGTCGGATGAATTTTGATCTGCGTCGTCACACCCGGATCAACCGCATTCCCCATGCGCGGCGTCACAATGCCCACTTCCCGCA
>JBNKZT010000529.1:0-3452 GCA_050301775.1 Promineifilaceae bacterium (SeqCode) | reverse complement strand
GCATCGCCATACACGGCTCGATAACCAATTTGGGCTAACTGCGGATTGGAAAATTCAAAACCCAAGCCCAGGCTGATCAACCAGCGCAGGTAAGCAAAAACATCCATCACCTGCGGCGGTTCGTGAACCTGGAAAAAGTCCGTCTTTTCCTGCGTCACCAATTCGATGAGGTACAGATAAAGTTCCTTTTTATCGGCAAAATATTGGTAGAAGCTGCCTTTAGCGATTCCGGCACGTTCGACAATCCGCGAGATGGAGGCATTTTTGTAATTGTGTTCGGCGAATTCTTCGATGGCTAAATCCAGAATCGCCTGTCGTTTATCTTCAGGCAGGTTAAAAAAGGTTTGTTTCGGCATAGTTTCCTCAATGTGACCACTCAGTCACATGACTAAGTGGTCACATTGTATCGGGAGGAACGGCCGTTGTCAACAAATTTCGAATAGAACCATCATTTAAGGTAAAATAGCAGCATCGTCTTGAGTTTCCAATTGAAAAAAGGACAGAACCATGACTATCTCACTGAACATCAACAATCAACAAGTCGAAATCGCCACCTCCCCCACGACCACCCTCATGGCAGCACTGCGGCAGGCTGGCTTTTTCAGCGTGCGCTTCGGCAGCAATGACGGCCAAACCGGTGCGGCAGCCGTTCTGATAGACGGCAAATTGGTCAACAGCGACACAATGCTCGCTGGACAAGCCATTGGTCACAAAATCGAAACAATTGAAGGGCTAACGAAACGGGTCGGCGAGCTGCACCCTATCCAAAAAGCGTTCATCGAAACCGGTGCTATTCAGTCCGGCTACTCCACGCCAGCCATGATTTTGGCGACAAAAGCGCTTATCGCCAGCAATCCCAACCCGACCGGAGCCGACGCCCGCGAGGCACTTTCTGGCATTTTGTGCCGTGAAACAGGTTACGTCAAACCGGTGGAAGCCGTTCTGCATGCCGCCGCCTACCTGCGCGGCGAAGACGTACCGCCCTACGACGGCCCCCAAATCGTCGATGCCAGCTATTTTGTGGAAAATCCTCCAGCAGACGATGACGATGACACCCCCGATTTCAGCGGCGGCCAATCCTCAACTCTCAATCCTCAGTCCTCATTACTTACCAAGCCCCAAACCGACATCAAGCTCTCATCTGGCGTGCCGGAAACGGCCGTTGTCGGCAAACCGGAAGCCAAAGTAGACGCTATCAAACTGGCCAAAGGCAACCCCGCCTTCGTCGATGACATCGAGATGCGCGGCATGTTGTACGCCAAATTGCTCACCAGCCCCCACGCCCATGCCAACATTTTGGACATCGACGATAGCGAAGCTGTCGCCCTGCCTGGCGTGCGCGCCGTCATCCATTACAAAAACATCGAGCGCGTCAAATACGCGTCTGGCGGCCAAAGCTATCCCAATCCGCCGCCCTACGACCAGGTCAGTTTCGATACCAAAGTGCGTTACGTCGGTGATCGGGTAGCGGCCGTTGCCTCCGACACGCTGGAAATCGCCGAAGCAGCGCTCAAACTGATCAAAGTCGAATATGAAGTTCTGCCGGCCGTCTTCGACGAAAAAGAGGCGATTAAACCCGGTGCGCCGGTCATCCACGATGAAGCCGATACGCTGGACATCCATGACGCCAGCCGCAACATCGTTCACCACATCAAAGCCCACTTGGGCGATGTAGAGCAGGGCTTCAAAGAGGCCGACCACGTTTTCGAGCGCACTTACTACGTCCATCAAGTACAGCAAGCACCCATCGAGCCGCATATCGCCATCAGTTGGTGGGACGAAGACGAACGGCTGGTTATCCGTACCAGCACGCAGGTGCCCTTCCACGCCCGGCGCATGGTTGCGCCGCTCCTGGGACTGCCGGTGCGCCAGATTCGGGTCATTAAACCGCGCATCGGCGGCGGATTCGGCGTCAAGCAGGAGATGCTGCTGGAAGACATCGTCGGCCATTTGACTATCAAAACCGGTCGTCCTGTCCGACTAGAATTAACGCGCTCCGAGGAATTCCGCAGCAGCCGCACCCGCCATCCCCAATCAATCACCTGGACCAGCGGCGTCATGGCTGATGGCACGCTGCACAGCCAGCGCTACCAGGTGGTGGCCAACACCGGCGCGTATGGCAGTCATGGACTGACAGTCCAAACCGTTTCCGGCTTGCGCGGCCTGAGCAGTTACAACTGCCCCAACCGCCAGTTCGACTGCATCGTTGCCTACACGAACATCCCCGTCCCTGGTGCGTATCGCGGCTACGGCGCACCGCAGGCACTCTTTGCCCTGGAAAACCACATGGACGAGATTGCCCAGGAATTGGGGATGGATCCGATTGAATTCCGGCGTAAAAATTGGGTGCAGGCCGGTGATCCATTATCCATTGCCCCGCTGCTGGGCGAAGGGGAAAAGGAAACGGTCGTCGATGTGCCTTACATTGAATCATGTGGTCTGAATGAATGTTTTGAACAGGGCATGAAAGCGATTGAATGGGATCGCAAATATCAACCCGGCTGGCATGAAGTTCCCGGCAAACCCCATCTGCGGCGCGGCTTGGGCGCGGCGATGTGTATGCACGGTACGGCGATTCCCGGCCTGGACATGGGCGGCGCATCCATCAAAATGAATGATGATGGCTCGTTCAATGTCCTCGTTGGCGCAACAGATTTGGGCACGGGGTCGGACACGGTGCTGGGCCAAATGGCAGCCGAGGTGCTGGGTGTGCCTCTGGCCGACATCTTGATGTATTCCAGCGACACGGATATGACGCCGTTTGATGTGGGCGCTTATGCCAGCAGTACGACGTATATTTCGGGCACGGCCGTTAAAAAAGCCGCCGAACAGGTGGCCGAACAAATCAAAGAACGGGCCGCGCTCATGCTGGAATTGGACGAATGGCATGATTTTCGCCTGGAAAACAAACAAGCAGTAGCGCCCGATGGGCGCAGTGTCACTTTAGAAGAAGTGGGCCTGCACAGCCTGCATCAGGCTGACCAGCGGCAAATCATGGCCAACGCCAGCTACGTCAGCGCCGCTTCGCCGCCGCCCTTTGCCGGACAGTTCGCCGAAGTGGAAGTGGACATGGAAACGGGTCAGGTAACAGTCACCAAACTGGTCATGGCTGTCGACGCCGGCGTACCCATCAATCCATTGACGGCCAGCGGCCAGGTGGAAGGCGGCATGGTACAGGCATTGGGCTACGGCCACTGCGAGGAAATGGCCTACGACGAAACCGGCAATCTCATCAACGACGAATTTGGCCCTTACCACATCTACCGCGCCGACGAAATGCCCTGGTTGAAGGCGATTTTGGTACAGACAAATGAGCCAACCGGCCCGTTTGGGGCCAAAGCAATTGCCGAGATTCCCAAGGATGGCGTGGCCCCGGCGCTGGCCAACGCGATTTTTGACGCCACCGGTGTACGTATCCGCAGTATTCCGTTTACGCCAGAGCGGGTGTATGC
>JBNKZT010000528.1:0-3458 GCA_050301775.1 Promineifilaceae bacterium (SeqCode) | reverse complement strand
GGCCGCATCGCCAAACACAACATCGACACCACCATCGACCAAGCGCCGTTAGTCATCGGCCTGGGGCCGGGCTTTACCGCCGGCGTTGACTGCCACGCCGTCATCGAAACGATGCGCGGTCACTTGCTGGGGCGGGTCATCTGGGAGGGTCCGGCGCTGGCCAACACAGGCACACCGGGCATCATTGCCGGCAAGGGCGCGGAGCGGGTGCTGCGCGCCCCAGCCGATGGAAAGGTGAACTGGAGATTGGAGATTGGTGATTTGGTTGAAACGGGGCAAGTGATTGGCGATGTGGCCGGGGAACCGGTGACTGCGCCGTTTGCTGGGGTGGTGCGGGGGATAATTGGACCGGGTACGGCCGTTACCCAGGGCATGAAAATCGGTGACGTAGACGCACGGGGAGACGTCCAATCCTGCTTCACCATCTCCGACAAAGCACTGGCCATGGGCGGCGCTGCCTTAGAGGCAATTTTGACCCATCTAAACAATCATCATTAAATGACAGATTCCAGGGTATCCAAATGATTATGACTCTGCTGCATAAATTCGGCCGTCAATCCACGACAACACACATGCTTACCAGTATTTTGTTGATTATAGCCATGAGCAGTCTTGATTATTTAACCGGGGAAGAGCTTTCTTTTTCCATTTTCTACTTACTTCCGGTTTCTATCGCTGCCTGGTTCGTTAGTCGTCGAGCGGGGATGGCCATATCACTCGTCAGCGCCTGTGCCTGGCTGTTTATTGATCTTACCAATCATGAAATCTATTCTCATCCCGCTATCCCCTATTGGAACGCATTGGTTCGGTTAGGGTTTTTCCTGATTGTTACGCTAATCCTTGCTTCTTTACAAACCAGTCGGCAGAAACAAGAATCACTCATGCATTTTATCGTCCATGATTTGCGCTCGCCTTTGGCGATGATGATGATGGGCCTGGATGTTTTGCAGTTCAGCGGCGCTAATAACCTGATCGAAACACAGCAAACCATCATCAAAGACAGTCTCTCATCAGGCCGGCGGATGTTAACTTTAATTAATTCGCTGCTCGATTTGCCCCGGTTGGAGCAGGGACAGATGCCTTTGCAAATAACCGAGTTTAACGCAGCTGAACTTGGGCAATCGGTCTTTGAAGAGATGGAACTACTGGCCCAACGACGACAAGTAAAACTGGTATTACAGCTTGATCTCCAAAAGCCGCTGGTTCAAGCTGACCGCGAATTAACGCAGCGTGTTCTGTTAAATTTATTGGGCAACGCAATCAAATATAGCCCACAAGAGTCCACCGTCATTTTGCGCATAATCCCGGCAGGCAAAGATCGCTTAACTTTAAGCGTTATCGATCAAGGTCCAGGCATTCCTGCCCAATGGCGTAAAAAAGTGTTTGACAAATTCGTTCAGGTGGAGGCGCGCCAATCGGGCAATTCCATAGCCGGCAGCGGCGTCGGCCTTAATTTCTGTCAATTGGCGGTTGAAGCACAGGGCGGCAAGATTTGGGTGGAAGGCAATCCGGAATCGGAACGCGGCGCCAGTTTTTCGTTCACTTTACCAACTGTGGCGCAAGAAGAACTTAATCAATCCGTTAAAAGTTAATTAGCTGGTCAACCTGACCAGTCGTTGGCTCCGCTCAACAGAACCAGTCTTCGGTCAGGCGGGGCGGGGCCGGTTGGTAAAGGGTGAGGAAGGGTTGTTGAGGTGGGGAACGGCCGTCAAGCTCATAAGCCAACTTCTCCACCGCCGCAAACGCCGCAAAGGGATCGTCACTGCCATGCTCAGCCAGATAAGCAATCTCTTGCTGCAACCGATCCATCCGTTCATCCGGGTGCTGCCACCGGTAAGTAAAATTAGCCGCGTCCAATGGGCCAAGCCAATCGGCCGCATCAGGCTGATCGAGCAGGGCGCTCTCTGGCGGAACCAGCAGCCGAACCGACAACTGCACCAGCGGCACGTGTTGAATCAAATTGTGCGCCCGAATCCAGGCCAGCATATCGATGATGTCGGCCAGCGTTGTCCAGGGCGTGAACGGCAGCCAGGTTGGCTGAACGTGGATGCCAGCCTCAGCTAAAATTTCTAGCGCAGCTTCCATGTCGGCCACCGTGTGCTCTTTTTGCAATCGGGCCAACACCCGGTCACTGGTGGACTCAAAGGCAGAGATAACAAAGCTACATCCCAATTCCTTGAATTCGAGGAACAAATCGCGGTGCTTGCGGATGTGCTCAACTTTAGTCGTAAAATCGAAGGTCAGGCCGGGGAATTCAACGTGCAGGACGCGGGTGATTTTGAGAGCATGGCCGGGGCCGTTGAGGAAATCGGGATCGCCAAAGCTGATATGTCTAGCGCCGGCTGCCACCTGCTGGCGGATGTCGGCCAGAACGATTTCGGCAGGGACGATGAAGAAACGGCCGTTATACACCGGAACCACTGGACAATGACAACAGGTATGCAGGCAGCCCCGGCTGGACTCGACATAACCGGCCAGTTTGGTCGAACCGTTGTGCATGAAGCGGGCATATTGATCCAGCGGCGGCAAACCATGCCGGTCAGGGACAGGGAATTGCAGGCGAGCAGTGTGGGGCGCCGTTTCCTGGCTGATCGTAGTGAGTCCGGGGACGCGTTGGCTGAGCCTGTCGAAGCCAATCCCCTCAGACAAAACTTCAGCCAAACCCGCCAGCGGTTCCTCGTATTCTCCCCCAATCACGGAATCGGCCACCTCAGCCAGCAAATAATCCCGGTTCAGCCAGGCATACATGCCGTAAAAGCAAATATGGGCTTGGGGATTGACGGCTCGCACCTGCGCCGCCGCCCGCACGCCCAGCCGCATTGCCGTGTGCATCGGCACAGCAATGGCTGCCAACCCGGCCTCTTTGACGGCGGTTTGCGGGAAGGAGGAGTTGGACAGGTCAACGGCCGTTACCTCCAACCCCTTTTCACGCAAAAAAGCCAGCGGCCAGGCTATGCTCAACGGTTGATGACCCAATTCGTAACAGGCCAGGAGAAGCGTTTTCATAGCAATCAGCCAGTCAACATGTCAGCCAATCAGCACGCTGTTTGCTGACTAGCCGACATGCCCACAGCTATTTCTTCGCCGGTGCGCCACCAGAGCCGGGCAGCGTGGCATCGCCGCCAAAGAGGAATGCTTCCATCTGTTCAAAAAGGAAATCGTTGGCCCGGGGATCGGCCATGTTCAGGCCATAATGATTGATGATCAGCGTTGCCTGTTCCTGCCACAAATCCCAGGCTAGCACCGACACATTATCAAAAATACGCTGGCCCAATTCGCCGGGGAAGGGTGGGCGGTTCAGCGCCGGCAGTTCGGTATTAAACTTGGCGCATTGGACGACTGTGATGGTTTTTGTTTCTCTGGTCATAATTACCTCATAAGTGGATGAGGCAAGTATATAATGGCTTGCCGGGAATGGCGAGAATTTTTATGAGGCTTTTCTTTTTTAGTACCCTCTA
>JBNKZT010000527.1:0-3460 GCA_050301775.1 Promineifilaceae bacterium (SeqCode) | reverse complement strand
CATCGGCCGTTCCGCCCCAACGCGATCTCAGCAGCCACGGCCTGTTTAGCGCCGGTATCGCCCATGCGCTGGCTCCTGACGCCGATATTCATCTGATACGGGTACTGGGCGATGACAATAAGGGCGACTTATTTACCCTGCTGGTGGCTTTGTTTGAGTTCATCCAGACCAATCTACCGGAGAATCGCCCGGCCGAGATTGTGGGTGTGGTGCTAAACTGGAGTTTGGGCATTCGTGTGCTGCCTGAAGATGCCCGACTGAGTCTACCGCGTGAAGTGCAATCTATGCAAGATTTGCTGCGGGCGGCGCGCTGCCTGGGGATGATGGTCGTGGCGGCGGCCGGTAACAATTCGGCCAACCTGGACAGCCCGGAATCGGCCAATTTACCGGCTAACTGGCCCTCGGTGTTTGGGGTGGCGGCGAGTACACAGGCCAACGGCCGTTCCTGTTTCTCTAATCGTGGAAATATTGCGGCGCCGGGTGGCAACGGCCGTGCTGGTGGTGATGGTGAAAGGCGTTGTGTTCCCGCCAACAGCAGCTGCACCGATCCCGATTGTCAATATGCCGTGATTGGTCCCATCATGAAAACCAACAATAATACCGGATTCATTTATTGGAGCGGATCTTCCTTTGCCACGCCAATGGTGGCTGGTCTGGCGGCGCTGGTCATTGAACGCGGCGGCGGCAGCCTATCACCCGGCGATGTGCGCCGTATCATTGAATGTGCCGCCACCAAAGTCGGAGATACCGACCTGGGAGCGGGTATTATTAACGTTGCGCGCACATTGGCCCAATTTGAGGAATGTGCGGCCAAGTTGGGCATTAAACTGCCGCCGGCCAAATCAATGTAAATCAAGAGACGCGGATTTACGCATAAAAATTGGTATCGGTTTTTGTTAAGCCTCTGGTTTCGATCAGAGGCTTTTTTTGTTCACGTCATATTAACGCAAGACCTACCGGAAAATTGATCAGAACCTCGTTTATCTGGGTGTTGGAACATTATTTGAGAACTGTGCCTGATTTGACAGGCACACGATTGTATCGGAGGTTGAAAATGTCTAAAGGTAAAAGTAGAGTAAAAGGTCTTGTGTTCAAAGTTCCCTTTGAGGGACAGCCAGATAAAGAATTGGAAGCGACGGCGTATGCGTTTGATCGGAACGGCAGTCTCCTATCCACTGCCCCATTCAACGCTGTCGCCGGTCGGTTTGCGCTGGATTTGGATCAGCGCCAGGCCAAACAGGCTCGCCTGTTCATCGCCCCCACGCCGCCCAAAGAGCGCCAGTCGGAAGAAGTTTCTGTTGAGTTGATGGAACGGTGGCAGGCTTACGAGCCGGTGTGGCAGTACGATCCGCAGCGGGAAATGTTTGAACTACAGCCGGTTCCGGAGTTTCATTGGCGGCCCTGGTGTTTTTGCCGGGTGCGCGGCCGGGTTGTACGACCGGTAGAAATCAAGGGTGAAACCTATGATATGCCGGTTTGCCATGCCCGCGTTCACATTTGTGAAGTGGATCGCGTCCCCCGTTTGATTGCGGTTTTGCCGGACAAGGATATTTTGCGCCTGCGCGATGATTTGCTGCCCTTGTTGGAACGCCCGCCCATCCGTTGGCCCTGGCCGCTGCCCGATCCGCCGCCCTTCCGCTATGATCCCGGTGTGATTGACCCTTCGCCGGAAAATATCGCGGCCATGAATCGGCTGGAAGCGGTGAGTTTTGAATCGCGCTTGTCGCAGGTGGCGCTGAATCCGCAGCCGCTGCCGCCGATGCCCAGCCCGGTGCGGCCTATGAGCCAGATGCAGGTATTTGATCAAGGTGAACGGGAAACGGCCGTTTCCACCCAAATGCCAGTGGCGGCTACTATCAGTCTGGTTTCCAATTCGGCCAACATCGTGCGCCAAGCGCTGCTGGACAGCGTGCATCTGGTTTATCCGTTCCTGTGCCATCTGGAATGGTTCTGGTATTACCTGCGCTGTGACGAGGTAGCGGTGATTGAGACGGATCAATACGGCCGTTTCGACACAACCATCTGGTATCGCTGCTTTGGTGACCATCCCGACCTCTACTTTTGGGTGGAATACAGCATTGGCGGCGAATGGACGACGGTCTACAAACCATCTAAAGGGTGCTACACCTACTGGAATTACGAATGCGGCCATGAAGTGACTATCCGCGTTACCGACCCGCGTGTGGGTTGGTGCTCCCCGGCGCCGCGTGTGCCCGGCAATCAAATTGCTGTCTTGTGCATTGGTGAGCGCGTCGGTTTTGAAGAGATTAATGGCCCATCAGCCGGTGCTTTGGCCGGATTAACCACTGGTGGCGCGCCGTTCGGCGGGATTTTGGAACCGCGTGTCTTTTTTGGTGAGGACCTTGTTGCCAATGGTGTTACCCATTACCGCTGGTCGTACCGCAAAATTGCCGACAGCAGCAACAATCCTGTTGGCGATACATGGCACGCCCTGGATCGTCAGGTGATTCGCCATTACTCCTACACGGCTCCCGATGGCAAATTGAAGTTTAAGCCATACACTCTGGGACCGGACACGGATGCTGCCTTGACGGTGACCGGGCTGAACCTCTTTGAAATTCAGCCGGACGATCCGCCGACCGGCGATTGGGCGCCGCAAGTAAACGCCCATGAGAATACGGCCAGTGCTTTCTTTGAGACCCATTTGTTGGCTGGTGGCAATGCCCAGGCCGGAGCCGGTAAGTATGAGCTGAAGCTGGAACTGTTTGACAAAAATGGCACCCGCATTGTCTTCAAAGATGGCGCGATAACGAATGTTCGTCCTATGGTTGCCGAGGGTGACGCGCCGTTTGGCCCAGAACTGGATACGGATGATGCGCCGGCAGCCAATCTGCTGATGAGCGCGGGCAAGGTAGTTGGTTTCCGCATGGTGGTGCACGTGGACAACAATCCTTGCGAAGCGGTGATTCATCCGGTGCAAATTGGCAGTCATGTGGCCAATCCGTGTGGGTTCCTCAATTTCAATCATACCGGCGAACTGGTGACGATTGCGTTCAAGGCCCGCCATGAGAACGATTTTGCGACGTTTAATTTTGACATTAATCGCGGCAGTGTCGGTTTTGTGGAAGGGGCAAATGGTATGGTGGGAACGGCCGTTGCCGGGTACAGTGAAGCCAATGGTGAGTACAGCAAGGATGTGGCGGTTTCGTATCTGCTACGGCCGTTGACTCCTGATGGTGAACCGTGTGTCCGGGCTGCTTTTGCCGAGACGCTGTATGTTCGAGCGATGGCCACCAATGGCTGGACGCGGCTGACTTATCTGGATCGGAATGCGATGCCGCTGGCCTTTGCCCTAGCGCCGATTGCGGATATGGGTGGATAGAGGAGGGGGAGCGGCCGTTTTTTTATTAAACACTTAGTAGCCGTCCAACAATTACTTCCCTTTTGGGAAGGACGGTTACTCGAAGGTCATCCACCAATTCCGATAACTTATTTGTGG
>JBNKZT010000526.1:0-3462 GCA_050301775.1 Promineifilaceae bacterium (SeqCode) | reverse complement strand
TTGCGCGGGATGGCGTCAAAGCCTAATTCTGCGGCTAACGATTCCCGATCAATGGGGTAGGCTGTACCTGCGAATGCGCCAGAACCAAGCGGCAAAACCCCCGCTTGTGAATGTACCTGCTCGAATCGTTTTCTATCACGCACCAACGGCCAGAAGTGGGAGAGTGCCCAATGGCCCCAGGTGATGGGCTGGGCGTGCTGCAAATGGGTGTAACCGGGCATGGGTAAATTCAGGTTAGCTTCGGCACTTTCTATCAGCGCCTGCTGTAAATCGGCCAGCCAGACCTGGGCTTCATCGCAAGCCCGCATGACCCACAGCCGGAAATCGGTGGCGACCTGGTCGTTTCGGCTGCGGCCGGTGTGCAGTTTACCCCCAACTTCGCCTACAATTTCAGTTAGACGGCGCTCAACGGCCGTATGCACATCCTCATCATCCGGCGCAAATTCAAACGAACCGGCCGCAAACTCGCCCCGCACCTGTTCCAGCCCGCCAATAATTGTTTTTGCTTCGTTTTCGGTCAAAATGCTCGCGCCAACCAGTCCACGCGCCCAGGCGACGCTGCCGGTGATGTCTTCGTCATACAGCCGGGCATCAAAGCTGATGCTGGCGTTGAATTGATGGACCAATGAATCCGTTTTTTTGGCGAAACGGCCGCCCCATAGTTTGCTCATGCTAACTCCTTTGTATGGCTGGAAGGGGTGAACGGGTGCAGGGGTGAAAGGGGAGAATGGACATCAGCCACCCACCTCGCCGATGATGACCCAGATGCCGAGGCCAATCATAAGCAAGCCGACGGCGATGTGCAGAATAATGGCTCTTTTTTCGCCGAACATTTTGCGGCTTTCGGCCATCTGTTTGGTGTTCCAGTAAAAATCCAGCTTAAATACCGTGCCGATGACCATAATTGCACCCCACACGGCCATGATTGTGCTTAAAAGTTGCAGGCCCATCTCGTTACTCGCTTCAGAAATCCGATTTCTTGGAGAAATCGGATTTCTCTGTCACGTTCGGTAGTCGGCATTGATGCTGACGTATTCATGAGTGAGGTCGCTGGTCCACATTGTGTCACTGGCTCGGCCGCTGCCCAAATCGAGCCGGATTTTGAAGGCTGATTGGGCGAAGATGCGGGCGGCGTCGGCTTCTTGGTAGCCGGTGGGCGTACCCTGGGCGACCAATTGCAGTTCATCGGTTGAATCGATCCCAATCCACAATTCGACTTGATTCTGGTCGAAGGAAACACCAGCCCGCCCAGCGGCGGCCAAAATGCGTCCCCAATTGGCATCACTACCAGCGAAAGCAGTTTTGACCAGCGGCGAGGTGGCGATGGTGGCGGCGATGGCGTGGGCATCACTGGCAGTTGGCGCGCCGGTGACTTGAATCTCGACAAATTTAGTCGCTCCTTCGCCATCACGGACGATCATCTGGGCCAGTTGGGTGCAGAGATAGGTGAGGGCGGCCTGGAATGGCTCGATGCTGGCGGCATCGTTGATGAGGACGCCGCTGGCCCCATTGGCCAGGAGGAGGACGGTATCGTTGGTGCTGGTGTCGCCATCGACGGAGATGCGGTTAAAGCTGGCGTTAACGGCCGTTCCCAACATCCCATCCAACAATTCCGGCGCAATCAAGGCGTCTGTTGTCACCACGCCCAGCATCGTGGCCATGTTGGGGTGAATCATGCCCGATCCTTTAGCCATGCCGCCAATCGTCACCACGCCGCCGGGTAGTTCGACCTGGACAGCCAGGTGTTTGGGGTGGGTGTCGGTGGTCATGATGGCTTGCGCTGCGGCCAGTCCATTGTCTGGCGAGAGTTGACCAGCGGCCGATTCAATCCCGGCTTGCAACCTGTCCATTGGCAGTTGGACGCCGATGACGCCGGTGGAAAGCAGCAGCACTTGCTCAGGGTCACAGCCCAGGCTGGTGGCAGCGATCTGTTGGGTGGTGTGGGCGTTGGCCAGGCCGGGTCGGCCGGTGCTGGCATTGGCGTTGCCGGCGTTGGCGATGATGGTTCGGATACGGCCGTTGTCTCTTTCCAACGTCTCCTTATCAACCAACACCGGAGCAGCCGCCACCTGATTTTGCGTAAAAACCCCGACCGCGGCGCAGTTACGGTCGCTGACGATGACAGCCAAATCCAGCCGGTCGGCGTATTTGATGTGAGCAGCCACGGCCGCCGCCCGAAAACCGATTGGCGAGGTTATAGTTCCTGATTCGAGAATGTTCAAAACCTTCCTCCATTCATAAAACCGCAGAGACGCAGAGGCCGCAGAGTTTTTCTTTTCCCTCCGTGTCCTCCGCGCCTCTGCGGTTAATTCCTTTAATCCCGCTTGAACTTGGAATAATCAGGCGAGGCGTAGCGGGTTTTGCCGCCGTCGCTGACTTCGTGCATCGCCTTGACCTTCATTTGCAGGCCAAACAGGGTGATGAAACCAACCGCATCCTTCTGGTCGTATACGTCTTCCTGGCCGAAGGTAGCGAAATCTTCCCGGTAGAGGCTGTGCGGGCTGTAACGGCCGATAACAATCACGTTACCTTTGTACAGCTTAATCTTTACCCAACCGGTAGCCGTTTCCTGCGTTTTATCGATAAACGCTTGCATGGCTTCGCGCAGCGAGGTATACCATTTGCCGTTGTAAACCAGTTCGGCGTAACGCACACCGAGTTGTTCTTTGTAATGATTGGTATCTCGATCCAGTGTCAACGATTCCAGAGCTTGATGCGCTCTGTACAAAATTGTGCCGCCGGGTGTTTCGTACACACCATGCGATTTCATCCCGACCAGTCGATTTTCCACCAAATCGACTCGACCTATGCCGTGTTTGGCGCCTAAATCATTCAGAGCGGCAATGACTTTGGCCGGTGGAAGCTGCACATCGTTAACAGCAACCGGAACACCTTGTTCAAAATCAATCTTGACCATTTCGGCCTCATCCGGCGCATTTTCCGGGGAAGTTGTCCACTGGTACATTACTTCTTCCGGCTCATTGGTCGGGTCTTCCAAAATGCCGCCTTCATGGGAGAGATGCCACATATTGGCGTCCCGGCTGTAGATGGATTTAACGGTGTGGGTGACGGGGACGTTGTGTTTGGCGGCGTATTCCAGGGCATCTTCCCGTGAGCGGATGTCCCATTCTCGCCAGGGAGCGATGACTTTGAGCGTTGGATTAAGCGCCTTGTAGGTCAGTTCAAAACGAACCTGGTCGTTGCCTTTACCGGTTGCGCCGTGGGCGACGGCGTCGGCCCCTTCGGCTTCGGCGATGGCCACCTGCCATTTGGCGATGAGCGGGCGGGCGATGGACGTGCCTAGCAGGTATTCTTTTTCGTAGATCGCACCGGATTGGAGCATGGGGAAGAGGAAATCTTTGGCGAATTCGTGGCGCAAATCTTCGATGTAGACTTTGCTGGCTCCGCTGGCCAGCGCTTTTTCTTCCAGCCCTTTCAGTTCATCATCTTCCTGGCCGATGT
>JBNKZT010000525.1:0-3476 GCA_050301775.1 Promineifilaceae bacterium (SeqCode) | reverse complement strand
AATTTTCTAATTGGGCCAACGTATCTACCTCGGAGTCAATTACTGTTATCCCCTCTTGTTGGACTGCCCGTACCAAACATTTATAACCGGTGCATAATACCACTCGATCTTCGGGTAGTCCAGCTTGAAAATCAAGACAAGATTTTAAGATAATGGCATCGGTGGCGTTGAGGTTGTATTGGCCAATTAAGGCTAAAGCCGCAATAATCAGGCTGTCTTCGATAGCCGTAATCACAAAGCTTTCGTTTTCAATAATTTCATGATTAAGTTCCATCATGGCCTGGTTAAAAAGCTGAGAGGATAAACGGCCATCGTTGTGTTTACGCACCAGCACCGAAACGATTTCCAGTACGCCGATGCTGGCATAGGCGAGTTGATTGAGGGACATACGGCTAAATATTTGGTTGATCAGTGCCGTGCCATCTTCGGCAGCGTATCGTTTGACCAGGGCACTGGCATCAAAATAGAGCCGGAGCATGGCTTATTCGCCCCGCGCTTCAATCAAACTTTGGCTCAATTCATTGCGGTTGAGGTTTGTCCGGGCCATCTGCTGCTGGAACGCCTCCGGGCCAACGGGCCGGCCCACAATGGAAAACCGCTGCATAAGATGTTGCATCTGTTCGCTCAACCTGATTTTGTTGGTGAAGATTGGGCCAGGGGGTATTGTTGGGGAACCGGCGTTTTGTTGTAACATTTCCAATGCACGCCGGATAACGGTAATTTCGCTTTCCAGGTGATCTAAACGTGTGGTTAGTTGCGACAAGGTAACGGTGTGACTCATTGGGTTATCTCCCCATAACTATGCTGTTTCTTTGCGGGAAATTATAGATGGTTTTTGAAAATTAACCAAGCCGGGACCTCATCCATTTGCAGGGCAAGGTTGATGGCCGGAAGAGTGGAATGATGAGTGATGAACGATGAATGGGTTTTGGGTTGAGCAAATAAATATTCCTAATTCTATATAGTGACACCTGTCACCTCAACCAGCAGTTTGTTCAACTGTCTGGTAATATAAACAATGTGGAGGTGACAATTATGAACCTAGATGAAATTGCCAGGCTACAAGCCAAAACCCCTGAACAACGGTTGTTGAGTATGCTACAACAAGAGTTTAATTTTGCACCTAAAATTGCTCAGGCGATATTAGCCGAAGCCCAGGATTGTTTATTAGGACCGCCGTTGGTACCACGGGCCGGTCAAATGCGGGTCGTTCTGCTCAAACGGGACGCCCCTCATGGTCGAGCCTTGAACCAAAACAGCACCGTCGAAGTCCTCTGGACGATTGATGCCGGGACAGAAGACCAGGAAGTGTTGTCCAGCCACGGTGTCCAGGCCTGGCGTCAGCTTCGCATCCAACGCTTACTGGACGAAGCTTTGAGCCAGGGTGCAGTGGCCAGCCAGGAAGACTTGGCCCGGGCTTTGCAGGTCTCCGTCCGAACCATCAAACGGGATTGCGCCGCCTTGCAAGCTCAGGGTATTTATCTGCCCACCCGCGGCAATTTACAAGGCATAGGCCGGGGACAAACCCATAAGGCCCAAATTGTGGGGCGCTGGTTGCGCGGTGAAACTTATGACCAGGTGGCCTGGCATACCCATCACGCGGTCAGTTGTGTCCGCCGTTATGTGCAAACCTTTGTCCGGGTGATCAATTTGCACCAACAGCACGTTAGCCCAAACGAAATTGGCCTCTTGTTACAAGTCAGCCAGCCCTTACTGAAGGAGTATCTGGCCGTTTATGAGCAAAATGACAGCGATTTTTGTCGGCAACGGCTTCAAGAACAACTCACTCGGTTGACAGGTAACTCCGTTCAGCCCAAAAAGGGGGCGCTATGAGGACCAATCACTACGCCGGCACTCTCCAACGCAGCTTCAAGCAAGCGGTTATCCATTTGCTGGAAACTGAATATGGTCTGCTTGGCTCTGGGCGGGTGCTGGGCTTATTGGCTGAGGCTCATCAGTAGAAAAGGTGCAGGTTATGGTAAAATAGACCGAAACGAAAAAGGGTAGGTAGATAAGGATGGAATTTCCGATCCATGACTTGCTAGGTTACGAAGAAAGCGTCGAGTGGTTAATGGCTCACTTTCATCCGGAAGGGTTGAGGTGTCCCGAATGCCACCAGCCAGTCGAAAAAGCGCGAGAATTTCGGCAAACCAAACGCAGTGAATTGACGGTATACCGCTGTCGGCAATGTGAAAGTATCTACAATCTGTACACCGGAACGGTGTTTCAAGGTCGTCATATGCCTCCCCCGAAAGTGGTAATGTTTGTGCGCGGAGTGTGCAAAGGGGAACCAACCACCGTCTTAGCCGCAGAGTTGGAGATGGATTACAAGATGGCACTCCAATTGCGACACGAAATCCAACGTAACGCCGAACAAGAGCAGCCAGATACGCCTCTGACTGACACACAGACTGAAACCGATGAAATGTTTCAGAATGCGGGGGAAAAAAGGAGACAAGCACCTTGACCCAAATGATCCCCCTCGTTATCGGGCCAACAAGCGCCGGGGCAAAGGTACCTACGACAATGATCGTCCACCTATTGTAGGCACCGTCGGTCGAGAAAGTGGCCAAGTTCGTATTCGGGTCAAGAACAACACCACGGCCAAAACCCTTGAAGCTCACGTTCATCAGTTTACCCAAGCACAGGCCACGGTTTACACTGATGAAAACCAAAGTTACAATCACATCATTCGGGCTCACGCCACGGTGGCTCACGGTCAAAATGAATGGGCCAGAGATGATGATGGAGACGGCATCCGCGAAGTTCATGTCAACTCCACTGAGGGCTTATGGACTGATGTTCGTAATTTCCTCCGTCCTTTCAAAGGGGTTCACAAGGAGTACCTCTCTGGTTATGTCGCCATCGCTGAATTCAAACGTAATCTCAAACGGATCAATCCTCCTTTCATTGCTTCCCTGGTTGTTCGCACCTTTTGACCCCATGAGCCATTCTGTTTGTCAAAAAACCTTACAAGTTACAGCACACGTCTACTTGGACTAGCCCCGATTTAGCACAGATATTTTATCTTGTGTTACCAGCCAAACACCAGATCTGTGTGTGTTGGTACTGTCGTGTATCCCGTAGTAAATCTCTATTGACTGGTCAATTTCAAGTTGGCTTACATCCTCTGGAGTAAGTATGCGGGCTGATTTAGGCGACCAATCGCGATTGGAATATAATGCTCCAGCCTCCGATATCCGATAAAGATGCACAGCAAAGCTTTGCTTAAGATTTGCGTCTGGATGACAAAGACGTTTGATGTCATCAACTAAATGTTCTTTGTCTTCATTCATCCCAAATCCTACTGCCGCAGCAAGTTTCAGATAATCATAAGAGTTTGGCGTATCAACTATGCTGGCAGGCGGAGTTTGAATGATTCCAATATCCCAATGCTGCCGTTGTGGCTTGCCCAACTTTCCTGCCGTAGGGTATTCTTTCTGAATAACGCATACCTGCTCACCTAGCCAAGTGGT
>JBNKZT010000524.1:0-3504 GCA_050301775.1 Promineifilaceae bacterium (SeqCode) | reverse complement strand
CCGGTGGGAATATTGCAGTGGGAACGGCCGCTTACCCCGCAAACGATTGCCGCCGGTTCACAGCAAATCGTTTGGCTGGAAGCAGCGACACCGGCCGATGATTACAGTTTGCGCCTGACAACGGCTTATCAAAGCGGCGAGACCGATATTTTGATTGGTCTGGTCATTGGCGATGAGGGTGATTATTGGGTTACTGCCGTTTCCCCCTTGGGTTACGCCTCTGTTTGGGAGCAGCATTCATCATCCATCATTCACCATTCAGCCTTTCAACCCTGGCCCCACGTGCGCCCCGACGAGAATGAAATCTGGCTGGATGTGGTGGACGGCCGTGCCACCATCCGCCTCAATCGGGAACTATATTGGACCGGTTCGGTAGAAACCAGTTCAGGTCGGATTGGATTATGGTTGGAGAGTTTTGGTGAAACGGCCGTTATCAATTTCCAACAGCTTCAATTATTCGCCGATTAGACAGGCCGCTTTCAACCTCCGGCCGTTCTATCAAATTTGATGCGGCCGTTTAGGATTGGCGTTGGCATAAATTGCCTGAATATTAGGCAAGTCAACTGCCAATTCGCCGTTGGGAATAACGATCGGATGCAGACGAATTTGCTTAACTTTATAATCAAGCTCAATCGGGAAAATGGGGACACCGGCTCCCTGGGCGATGTGGTAAAAACCAGATTTCCATTTAGCCACTTTGGATCGTGTGCCTTCCGGCGTGATGCCCAAAACAAATTTGTCGCGATTATTAAAAGCGTCAATCATTTGATCGACCACGCCATGGGCTGATCTCCGATTGATGGGAACGCCACCCATCCAATGCCAGACGCGCTTTAATGGGCCATTCACAAAGGAATCTTTACCCATCCAGGAAACGCGCAGCCCCAGAGCAATGAACAGCAGCATGCCTATCGGAAAATCCCAGTTTGAGGAGTGGGGTGCGCCGATAGCCACATATTTGGGCAGATTGGGCGCCTGCCCCACAATTTGCCAGCCGAACAGGGCCAATGTGATTCGACCCAGCCAGCGTGTCACTTTATTGCCGCGTTTGGGGGCGGCATCCCCCAGTGGTTGTACTTTCATTTTATGCTTCCCTTCCATTTTTTGGCAACGACAATACCTGAAAACGGCCGTTTCGTCACCAAAAACCTACCCGTTACTCATTGGCAGTTAACCGAAGCTGCTGCGGACTTTTGCCAAACCTTTCAATCACGCCCCGTGCTTCCAAATCCAGCTTCACCGTCGTGACATACCAGTCAATCGATCCCGCAAAATTGCCTTCTAACTGGCGGCGCACTTCATCATTTAGCGCGCGAAAAGTCATCTCCCCTTGCTTTTGAAGCACGTTGACGATGGCTGCCTTCATGACATTGTACTTATCCTTGCTAATATTAACCCCATTCTTGCCTTGAGGGTGCAAAGTTAGAAAATTTTCGTTCATCAGTATTCTCCTGTTTACGCAGAATTACTATCTCCCTATTCGCATTTCCAATTCCAGCCGTTTAAAGAGGTTGGTGCCCAGGATAGGTGCAGTCAACTGGTTTCCGCTGATCTGCGCCTCACCTTTCTTCATCATACCTGTCTGAGTCGCTGTTTGTCAGGAGAACTTGTGTGAGGATTGTAAGCTGCCCGGCGTGATAGGCTTCATGAGTGGCATACTCCAGCAGGTGATCGCCAATCGGGCGTCTATCACGAAGCGCGGCCAGATCGTCGGGGCTGGTTTGCGCCAGGGCCGCCGCCAACAGTTCCTGCGTGTGATCCAGGTCGAGGCGTAAAGTCTCGAACGCGATTGCCTCGGCGTCTTCGGCTGTGGGGATGCTGCCGGGGATAAATCGTTTGCTGATCTCCCATGGCCAAATTGATGGCACGGCCAGCAGCGTCAGAAAATTAGCGCGCGCGACGACCACATGCCCGACGAGCCAATGCGTAGGATTGATTCCTGGAAGTGGCGTGCGCAGACTTTCCGTGTGGGTGATGGGAGTAATGGCCTGTTTGATTTGCCCGTAGCTTTCGGCGAATCGTGTATTGAGCATCAAGGCGGTCAGCATGTTAATCCTCCCTTCTGACACCCAAGTGAAAAATAGATGTGGACGGCCATGTCTATTTGAGATTATCCACCTGACTGATTTCAAATAGATGACCATCAGGGTCTCGAAAAAAGGCCCGAATCTCGTAGCCCCAATTAACAGGCGGGGTCAAAAAATCAGCGCCGCGGGCCTTCAGTGTTTCATAGGCGCTCTGACAATCCGGCACGCGGATAGTCATCGAGTGGCTGACGCGCCGGGGGTCATCAGGTGCGGCAAACGTGACGTCGGGCTTGTCTTTGGTGGGTTCGCCGCTGGTGACGACAAGCAGCCACGCGCCGTTGAAGTTAAATACCAGCGATGTGCCGCCGTATTCGCTGTGCAACGATGCGCCTAAAACGGCACTGTAAAAGCGCCGGGCACGCTCCAGATCGTTGACGACGAGAATGTGGGTCAATTCCATGCCGGCTGTGGGGAAATTTGAGGTCATAGTATCTCCTTAACTTACTCCTTTACCTGACGCCTGTGGGTTGGCATTGTTTACGGCCGTAGTGTACTTATTGGCTGGCTTCAACGAGTGCCGCCAGTTTGTCAGGCGACATCCGCACTGATTTTAGACCCTAAGCGAGCCACGGAATCCCCTGCCAGAATAGAAAGACTGCGCCCCATTGTGATACAGGAAGACAGTGTCATAACGGCGATCACAAAAGATGGCGCCACCCAGTTTTCTAATGTCAGCCGGCGTTTGTACCCAACTTGAGGTCTTGGTATCAAATTCGCCAAGTTTTTGCAGCTCGCGATATTGGTCTTCATTCAAAAGCGCGATGCCCATGGCGGCGGCAATATCAACCGCGTTCCCGGCCGGGTGAATGCCTTTCTTTTCTCGTTCTGCCTGCCCGTCTCCGTCATAACAGATCGTTCTGCGGCCTTCAGGAGTTTCTGCTGAACAATCATAAAAAATGTATTCGCCTGTCTTTTCATCATAACCGACAACATCCGGTTCACCGCCACTGCTATCCATTGCCTGAAGGGATGACAGTTTTTCCGGATGCGCTTCCAGTTTTGCCTGTATTTTGGGCCATTCAAGACCTTCGTGGCGGTTCATGTTTTTCTCAAAACGCACCTGCAATGTATTGAGCAGTTCTTCACCTTGTTCTGGTGATAATTCCAGATTTACTTCAACTTTTGGAATAGGTTTACCACTACCTTTCGCTGCTTTTTTAGCCATGAATTGTCTCCTTGTACTTATTTCGTAGTCCTCTATCTAAATCGTACATGATTTTGTCCAACCTGCTTTTCCCTTCTCCCCTACCCGGCATTTTTAGTAATATTTCGCATATTTCAAGTTGAACATGATCAATGGCCCAGCGCACTTCGTCATCACCATAGTGGGGATCGTTATTTTTCTTGATTTCAACAGCGAATGCGGCATAGGCTGCCGGACCCACTATATGCTTTGTTTGTTGGACGTCAACTAATG
>JBNKZT010000523.1:0-3509 GCA_050301775.1 Promineifilaceae bacterium (SeqCode) | reverse complement strand
TCCCGCCGGAACAGCATCTAAACCGGCCAGCCCGGCCATCTCAGCAATACGTGGCAGCAGCATTTCGCACAACCAGGCGGCAGATTCACCCCTTTCCTGGGCATCCTGGCAATGAGATGTAAAGCTATCCGTGTCTATTTGTGCGCCAGCCGCTGCCAGTGCCGTGTATCCACCGTAGGAATGACCGATCACGGCCGTTTCCTCCCCATCAACTACCCCATCCAGCATACCCCCCGCTTTCACCTGTTCATCCAGATAGGCAAATACAGCCAGAATATCTTGCGGACGAGTGATTGCCGCCGACCACAGCTCATTTTGCGGGTCGAGAGTCTCATCATGCTCAGGTGAAATGACGACGAAGCCATAGGAGGCCAGATGTTCCGCCAGCCAGGCGTAACTGGTACTGCCGATGGCAAAGCCTGGCGACAAGACAACCAGGGGATAGGGTCCGTCAGAGAGATCATACGGGGCATTATCGGCAGCCTGCCCCGCAGTCGTGGCAATGGTCACCTGGCCAAATGGCGCCCCCATCTTGATTTTGTATGGGTATGAGCTTGCTTCTTCCGCGTCATCATCGGGTGTGGCCGGATACCAGATAATCATGGGCAACGGCCGTTCACCATCAATCATCAAGTCACTTACCCCCACCTGATACGGGCCGTGCACGCCGTAGGATGGCATACCAGGACGGTCGGTACGGTTGACCACCCCGCTCTTTTGCGGACTGATGCTCAAAAACAGCGCGGTCAGCGCTAGTAATAAGAAAAATCCAAAGAAATACTTTTTACGAGTTGACATTTTCTGCTCCTTTCACTTGGTTGAATGTGAAAGCAGCATACTGGCCAACTGGTATTGGCGTATAGACACGAAAGTATTGTTGGGGGTGTTGTTCTGGGAAAGAAAACCGGCAGATAGTGCCATTCATCTGCCGGTCTTAATGGGGAATCTCTCTGCGGCAATCTATTCGATCAACTTTTCTTCACTGGAATCCAAATCTCGCTGCGAAACATGGGCGAGGTGACATCTTTGCCTTCGTTCCACAAAATCTCCGGCCCTTTGACCTGTTCGTAGCCTGAGGCAGGGAACCATTCGGCATAAATCCGCCCCCAGATATTTTGCAGCGTTTCCGGGAACGGCCCCACCGACTCAAACACAGCCCAGGTGTAAGCCGGCACTTCCAGCCGTGTCAGATTGTCTGGGGCAGCTTTCGTTGTGGCTACGCCGATGTAATGGTCCAGTTCATCCCCTTCCAAACGACCTTCGCTAAAGTTGGTTGAGGCACTGAGCATGCCCCTGGGTTCCACGTTGGATAACGCTTTCAGCGTGGTGATGGTCGCTTCATCCAGACTTTGCCACATGACCGCAATTCCCGGATTCACGCCTTCATAAATCAGATTCACCCGCTTCATGAGGCCAACAATGGCAAAAGCGTCTTTTTCTTCAATGCGATAGTTCATTTCACCTACTCCTTTGATGGTTAGTTGGAAGGTCAGGCGTGGATACGCTTTGAGCGGCTGACCGGCCGCTCTGGTCTCGCTGGGTGTGATGCCGTGTAAACTTTGAAAAGCCCGGGTGAAAGCATCGGGTGAACTGTAGCCGTATTTTACGGCCGTATCTATCACCGACACCTCCCTATGCAACAGCTCAAACGCCGCCAGCGTCAATCTTCTACGCCGGATGTATTCGGATAGGGGCATGCCGGCCAAAAAGGAAAACATGCGGCGAAAATGATATTCCGAACACAAAGCCAGCTTTTCCACCTGCTGCATGTCAATCTCATCAGCCAGATTGTCTTCGATGTAAGCCATCGCCTGGTTCATTCTCTCCAGCGAATCCACGTTATGATCTCCTGTTTTCTACAGAATAAGAGAAATGTAAACGCATTGCCCGACAATCTATGCCGGATTTTGTCGGATTGGATGGGAACTTACAACAAACCCAACTCGCGCGCCCGCGCCACTGCCTCCGTGCGCCGGCTGACTTGAAGCTTGCCGTAGATAATCCGATTGTGCCCCTTCACCGTGCTCAAAGCCAGGAACAGCCGCTTAGCAATCTCGCGATTAGAAAGCCCTTCAGCCACCAGTTGTAAGACCTCTAATTCGCGTTCGCTCAATGGCTCAACCAGAGGCTGAGCGCTGACATCTGAAGGCTGAATTCCCTTTCCCATGCCAAAGGCAGCCAGCAATTGGGCAACATACAATTTCTGCCCTCTGCCTTCTGCCTTCATCCTTTCCAGCAGCTTCGCCATCGGCAGTCCTTTATCAAAAAAGATGCGGACGTAACCTTCCGGTTCGGCCAGGGCCAGCGCACGCGCCAGTGGCACCAGTGCCTCAGCAATGTTGCCCTGCGCTTCGTAAGCCATTGCTTGCTGCGCTAAGATTTCGATAACACTGCCCGTTCGTCCGCCAGATTCAGCCGCTTCCAGCAGGCGCTCAAGTAAAGTTATAGCTCCCTGAAGGCTATCTTCCTCCCGATCATGCTTGTATTGGGCAATGAGGAACCTGGCCAGCGTAATATGGTCAAATTCGCGCAAGTAATTGAGATCGTCGTCAACGGAGAGACCTTGCTCATTTATCCAACGCTGCGCCTCAGCCAATTTGCCCTGCGCCACCCACAGCCGTGCCTTCATCGCCGCGGTTGTGCGCACATCGGGAACCGGCCCTCTGACATACTGCCGTTCTGCCTCGTCGAGCGCATCCAGTGCTTCATCCAGGTTGCCCTCCGCCGCTTTCATACGCGACTGAGCTACATACCAGCGATAGAGCCAACGTGGTAATGTTGTTTCCTCGCCTATCTCTTTGCTCAGTTGCAAGTATTTTTGGGCCGTTTCCAGGTCATTCTGTTCAAGAGCCAGCTCACTTAATCCCGTATACAGGTCGGCGGCACCACGCAGCACCGGTTCGCCATGTTCTTCGGCAAGCTGCACCGACTCTTCACAAATTTTGACTGCTTCGCGCAGATGCCCTTGGGCCAATTTCATATCGGCCAGGACATATGCGCCGGTAATAACATAAAGGATATTGCCTGCTTTTTGATAGTTGAGCATAGCCTCGGTAAAAGAGTGTACGGCTTCGGCCAAATCGCCGCTGGCCCAGGAGGCTAGCCCCAGAAGCGCCGCCGGGGTGCCGCGCCGAAGATATTCTTCCTCGGGAAAGAAGTCGAGGGCTTGGTGAGCATATTTTATGGTGCCGGCCATGTCGCCCAGCGCCAGCGCATGATAGGTACGGGCCGAGGCGATGTTCCCCGGCAGATATTGAAATTCCACTTCATCGGCGACGGCGAAACCTGTTGTTGTTTCCAGGCAATGTTCAGCTGCGCGCAACCATATCGCGGCCGCCTCCATTTCGCCGTTATCCAAAAGGGCCCAGGCATAGCCCACGCTAAGCACAGGTCGGGCGCGAACCAGTTCTTCTGGCAGCGCTTTCACCCAGCCCAGCCAGGTTGCCGATTGACGACTCCTGTCCATTTCCGACCATGCCAGCTCGACGAGGTTTGCCGCTCGCTCGAAG
>JBNKZT010000522.1:0-3518 GCA_050301775.1 Promineifilaceae bacterium (SeqCode) | reverse complement strand
GGCAACCCGCCCAAGTCTTGCTGATCTCGCTGAATAAACGGTGTTCGATGGGATTCCACTTGGATGTCCCCGTAGGATAATGGCAAACGGTCACAGTAAGATGCAAAGCGTCCGCCACTTTTTCTTGCAGGTCCCGCTTCCATACGCGAGAACGAGCGCTGTTGCTGCCACCACAATC
The DNA here is from genome assembly GCA_050301775.1 of Promineifilaceae bacterium (SeqCode). Lineage (GTDB taxonomy): Bacteria > Chloroflexota > Anaerolineae > Promineifilales > Promineifilaceae > JACKCC01. The sequence continues at coordinate 3,340 of JBNKZT010000522.1, read as the reverse complement.
GGCGACAATCATCAATTCTGTGGCGTTGGGAAAACGTTCGGGCAACTCAGTGCGACACCAAGCGGCAATGTTATCTACCGCGAAAGCCGGCGTGTCTCCTGATTGACCCACGTAGACAGTGCCTTGATTATGTTGCCGGTCGTAGATGCCATAGGGCACGGCCCGACCAATGGCCTCGCTGGGGAAATCGTGAACATTGACACGTTCTGCTGTCTGACACCATATCTGTCCTGTGTTCTTGAAATTGCCGACCAACTCCTTTTTCTTGGTATCGACACTAATTTCCGGTTGTCCTGCCTCTTGATGTTTGTTCCGCTGCTCCTGAATGTACTCAAATTGTTGATCCCGGTCGGGATGTTGCTTGCCTTCCATCTGCTTGACATTGGCCTGTAAAGAATAATCGTGCTGTTTTAACAAACGGCTAATTACAGGCAAGCTAACCCCATGACCTTGCTCATCCAACTTTTTTTTCACATCTTTCAGACGACAGTTGAGCCATTTATCACTATTCATGGGGTCCCCGGCCGTATGCGGGGAGACAATTTTCATCAACGTTCCTGCTAGTTCCGGGTCTTTTTTTCGGCTTGTGGACGACCACCCCCTGCCTGGCGTTGCCGGTCATCTGGCAGACCAATCAGTTCAGACCCTAACTCCTCTCGCCCGCGCCGGATAGTTTTTTCATCCAGCCCCGTGATTTTGCTTAGTTCTCGTTCACTGGGACTGCCTGCTTGTTGTGACAGCAAGCCTACATACCACCGACGTTGTGGCTCGTTCAAACGGCTAAGAAACAAGTTCATCTGTCGATGCTGGCGTACGATTCCCAAATCGCTTCCAGTTTGACAAATAGAACACGCACACTGATGAATTTCGCTCTCTGATGTCATAAGCAAACAACCTTCTTGATCTCAGGCTTGTATTATACGACGAGTGCGGGAAGTTATAAATTTACGGACCCTTAAAGGTAAACGCCAACTAGCTGGCTGGGATGAATCTTATCTTGAACAACTTGTTTTTAATTAGAACGCGATTGCCCTGACCAGAAAATTATGATGTCCTCCCAAGAGGACTCTGTGATATAGTTGGTTAAGCCTTTCATGGACACTCTCCGAGCGTGTTGCAGAATAGAAAGATGGGGGAACTAAACAGACCATTTTGAAAGCTATTTGAAACCTCTGCTGAACTGTTTATGTTAACTTGTTGGTTTACTGCGTCTCATTTTCGCCACAGCTTGTCATAATCCAGTCAAATGGCTGCTTTTTGCAGCCAAAACCGCCCATTTTCGAGCAGCTTTTGCTCCATTTGTTGTTTTCAAGCGGCACAGAGACCCACTTCACCCCGGGAAGGAGTCGGTGCTCCGAATCTGCGTCGCTTTTTGTACCGTTTGCCGCTGAGTAAGGATAACCACCGTTTCAGATTGTAGGCCATTGCGCACATCTTCAACTGATAATCTACTTTTTCAAGACCACGAAACCGTGCGCGTCGAGCGCCATTATGCAGCGCCAGGGCAGCAATAATGCGTTCGATGTGAGGACGCAGCAGCATATCCTGCTTAAATTCCTTTGTTTGGCTGTAAGCAAGCAGGCGGGCATAAAAGAGATAATAATCGCTGATGAAAACATCCCGCTTGGTTGTAGGTGGATCAACAACCGACTGCCCGTCTTTCTGGGGTCGGCATTGTTGTAAAAAAGGACAGCCGACACATTGGGATTTCATGAAGCGGAAGATAAAGCCGGTGCCTGCACCGGCGCGATACTTGCGCACGGACCGGCGACCATGAGGACAGGTGAGACTCAATTCATCCGCACTCAGGGTGAAATCTTGCGGTCCGAATTTGGTGGCATCGTTTGTCGTGGGCATCGGCTTGGCCACCAGTTGGGTTTGCCCGTGCGTGGCCTGGTCTACATCGGCGGCATACTTACCCAATCCGGCGGCCTGGTCATAGATGAATTTCTCTGGGCAGACATCGTGCTGGGCCATTTGGCTCAGGAGTAAATCGGGAATGGCCACCGGGTCGGGTTGGGAACCGGTATCCGCTCGAATCTCACGAATGAAGTCGACGGTGGCCGCAACGGAGGCGTTGTAGCCGGGGTCTTTTTTACCTGGGCCGTGATTGCGGATGGTGGCATCGGGGTCAGTGGCTGAAAAGATGGGATAGGTGCCACGCTTATTTTTTGCCAGGAAAGCAGCCTGGATGATCAAGCCTGCCTTATCTCGCTCCAACCGCAATTCATCACGCATTATTTTGTCTAAACAGGCAACCCATTTCTGCACAGCAGGTGCCAGTGGATGCGCTTGGACCAAACTGAGACAGTCACAGGTGGCATTCAACGTGCATAATAATCGCTGCTGCCGCTGTTCAGTTGATAGATAATACTCAATTTGTTCGTCTGTCGGCCCAAAGAGGGCGTCTCGATCCAGCTTTTCCCACAGGACATCATAGGCCACCGGATAGGCCGTGCGATAGGCAACCAACAGATTTTGACAACTGTGACGCAACCGCTTGATCAGGGATTCCAAGGCAGCATCGGCGTGGACCGCGAACGTATCGCCGATTTGCGGACGGGTGCGGTCATGTGGAAAGGCCCTATCGATCTGGTTCAGAACGGTGTCAAAGAAGCGGCGGGAATGATGGAGGACCAGGAACATCTCGAAGCGCCATAAGGTCGTGTGGTCTGGTCCTTCCTCAAAGATAGCATATCCGATAAACCATTTGAGCAGCAGATTGTAACGAATGTGATACTCTAATTCGCGCAGCGAATAATTGTAGAAGTATTTAACCAGCAGCGCTCGCAGCAATTTGGGCATGGTATGGGTCGGTGTGCAGCCTGGACCTTCCTGTTTATGATAATTGGCACAAGCCATTTCCATGGGGGACAAGTCCAAAAGGGTATTTAACTGTATCAGCGGATGGTTGGGGTCTCGTGATAAAAGGCGGTCATAGGTATAAGTGGAGAGGAAGTTGGCGAATGAGGGGTGATTTTCCAGAAAAGATTCAGTTTGAGCGAGCGTTTCGGGTATAATTGGCATGGGATGGTCCGTTTTTTGTGTTGGAATTGGTTCGTTCCCTTCCATGATCACATAAAACGTCTCATCCCGCCATTTTTTGCTCAATTCTGCAACACGCTCGTTCTTGTTTGGTAAACGGCCGTATTGACTCCACCCCATTCTTCAAATTATCCCAAAACTCGTCAATATCTTTCGCTCCGGGAAAACGGCCTGCCATACCAATGATGGCAATCGCATTCGATAAATACTGGCTCATAAACTGTTATCCTCTGTTTCGTGCAAGTCTTTCGCGGCGAGGGTTAACTGACTGCTTACGTCGCTCCAGGCGGGATTG
>JBNKZT010000521.1:0-3519 GCA_050301775.1 Promineifilaceae bacterium (SeqCode) | reverse complement strand
ATCCAGGCCACGTTCTTCGTAAGCGGTCAGCGCATTGTTGACACCGCTTTCGATCGAGGGGAAGACCACGCCATATTCACCAACTACGTTCAAGCACTCAGGCGAGGCCAGATATTTAACCCACTGCCAGCTCTCTTCTACGTGCTTGGTGCCTGTCCAGATGGAGTCCGCCAGGCCATTGAACATACTCTTGCGTCCTTCGGGACCGATGGGCAGCCGGGCAAAACCAACTTCAAATGGAGCGTTGGAAGAGAAGTAACCGATCATCCAGGAACCCTGGGTGGTCATGGCTACATCACCAGCGATCATCAGCGCGTCACCACCCAGGCTGGAAATGTCTTCAAAAGGAGCGGCCACGTGTTGTACCAGCGACATGTCCGCATACCATTGGATCGTCTCGATGAATTTGGGGTCTTCGTAATTGTATTTGGTGTCATACAAACCTTCATTGAACTGCCAGCCATTGCTCGCAGTGAACATACTCCACTGAGTTTGTCCATAAGCGCCACTGCCGTTGTACGGAAAGGCGATGCCATAGACATCTACATTGCTGCTGTCGAAATCCGGGCTGAGGGCGTTGTTGCCATTGGCGTCTAAGGTTAATTTGGCCAGAATTTCCTGGAATGTTCCTCCTGTTTGCGCATCCCAGGTGGCGTTGTTTAGCTCCTCTTCCGTCACGCCGGCGGCAGCCAACATTTCTTTATTATAAACGACGGCAATTGTGTCCCAATCTTTAGGCAAACCAAAGCGTTTGCCGTCGCGGCCCCAGAGGTCGGCCAATTCACCCAGGTAGATGCTGGTATCAACACTGTCACGCTCGACAAATGGTTGAATATCAACCAGTTGGCCTTTGGCGGCAAATTCCGGGTATTTTGCCAGGTGATTGGTGAAAACATCAGGTGCCGTGCCGGAAACCATACCGGTCTGGACGCCATTCCAGTAATCATCCCATCCTTGCTGGGTGATGTTGACGGTAATGTTGGGATTGAGTGCCATGAAGTCGGTGGCGCACTTCTCGTAAGCGGGCAGCTGATTGGCATCCCACAAACCATACTCAATGGTTACGGCTTCTCCTTCTGTGGAAGATGCACTGACTTCGCTGCTGTCAACGGCCGTTTCCTCCCCACCACTATCACTGCTCGCCTCACTGGAATCAGCGGGCGCGGCCGTTTCTTCAGGAACGGCCGTTGATCCGCCACAAGCCGCCAGAACCATGCTCAATAATAGAGCTATCATGACCAATAAAATTGAACGTTTTTGAATTTCCATCTTTCTAAACTCCTTCTCTAATGTGTGTTGAATATAAAAAATTTTATTTGATACCGGTAAATTGAATTGAGTCGAGCACGCGTCGGCCTAATAGCAAGAACAAAATGATTGTCGGGATAACGGCCAGTGTCGTGCCGGCCATCAGACCAGACCAGTCAGGGGCACCTTGTGGCGTTTGCGAACGGAAAACACCGAGTGCCACCGTTAAGACGCGCACGCTTTCGCCCTTACCAACGATCAGGGGCCACAAATAATCGTTCCAGGCCGTAATAAAGGTAATAATGCTCAGGGTCATGAGTGGCGGCTGGCTGACAGGCAAAATGATCCGCCAGAAGACAGTGAACGTACCGGCACCATCTATTTTGGCCGATTCTTCAATCTCCCGATTGATCCCCAGGAAAAATTGACGCAAGAAGAAAATGGCAAATGGCGTCATCAAAAAATAAGGTGCGATGATACCGGCAAAAGTATCCAGCCAGCCCAACTTACGAATCAGGATAAAGTTGGGAATCAACGTCACAATACCGGGAACCATGAGCGCACTGATGTAGAGGAAAAAAAGTTGGTCACGGAAGGGGAACCGCAGCCGGGCAAAAGCGTATGCGGCCGTTGCACTAAAAAAGACCTGTCCAAGCGTAATTATCGTGGCCACAATAAACGAGTTACGCAAAAACAGGAAAAAGTTAATGGACTGCCCTGTGCCGCCGGCGGCGATTGCTGCTTCCGTGTCCAGCAGCCCTAAAACACGCTGAAAGTTGGCCAGTGTGAACCCTGGCGGCAGCAAGGAACCGGTTTCCGAAAATACCAGCTTGGATTCTGATAAAGCGGTGCGCAAAACCCACCACAGTGGAAACAAAGTAATAAACAGGATAATAATCATCACCAACCAGACCAGTAAACGGCCCCAATTGACGGTGGCTAAACGATTGGGTCGAGAAATTGTACTTGTTGTCATTTGATCTCCTCCAAAAATTGTAGGATAAAACGCTGTTTTGTCCGGGCAAGACAGCGTCTTGCCCTACGATTTGCATTCATCGTGGTGCGCCTTGGCGCGTGCTGTCTCCTCCAAAAATGTGGAGCGATTTGGCAAGCTCGTGGTGAGCGCAGCCGAACCATCGCGTTACGAAGCCTAAAAATCAGTCTCGTTTGCACGCAGGAGGCGCATTTGGATGATGCTGATGATGATAAGCATACAGAACATGACGACGGAAATCGTTGTGGCGTAACCCATGTTGAATCGTTCAAATGCTTGCTCAAAGACAATCCAATTCAACACCTTGGTTGCATTCACAGGACCGCCACCTGTCGTAATGGCGACTGTGTCGAAAATCTGAAAGGAGCCAATGACCGAGGTGACCATGACGAAAACCATGACAGGACGAAGTAAAGGGATGGTTATGCTCCAAAAGGCGCGCCATTCAGTAGCGCCGTCAATGGCCGCTGCTTCATAGACATCGCTGGGGATGGATTGCAGCCCGGCAAAAAGGAGAAGTGCCGTGTACCCCACGTGTCGCCAGATGTTGATCGCAGCAATGGAAGGAAGCGCGTAATCTACCGAGCCAAGAAAGGGGATACTGGAGAAGCCAAGCGCCTGAATGACTATATTGATAATGCCAATACGGGTATCCATTAGCCACAGCCATAATAAACCCACTACAACATTGGGCAGCAGCCAGGGCAGCAGCAAGATACCGCGGACAATGATGGATTTGGTGAGCCGGTGCATCATCACGGCGATGACAACGGCCAGTACAGTTTGCACGGGAATGTTGAAAACGACGTACAGGGAAGTGACTTTCAGCGCGTGCCAGAACGCCTGATCTTGCATGAGGCGTGTGTAATTTGCCAGGCCAATGGCGGTTGGTTCGGTCAGTAAATCCCAATCGGTAAAACTAATGTTGACGGCGCGAACAGCGGGAACAGCATAAAAGATGATAAACCCGACGAGACTGGGTAATAAAAAAATCCAGGCAGCTAATGCTTCACGGTTTAACCAGGTTTTACGAACAGTCGCTGCGAGCGACACTCCGGATAAAGAAGGTGTCGGGGAAAGTGGGGTGGCCATGCGTTTCTCCTTTTCATCAAATGATGCAATTGGGTAGTTCTCTTCCTTTACCATGAACGTTCACGTGAGCGTTCACGGGCTTAAGAATAAACGATGCCAGGGTATTTGTCAAGTGGCTAAATTGGCAAGGATTAAAATTGCTTTGGGGGGAAATTCAAGAAAGCGCCATCGGTGCGGCAAAGGGG
>JBNKZT010000520.1:0-3523 GCA_050301775.1 Promineifilaceae bacterium (SeqCode) | reverse complement strand
TCCAACAGATGGTTGCCATCACGCGTGCCCTGGAAGTCCTGTCCGCTAAGGTTCTGATTTTAGACGAACCTACCTCCAGCCTGGATATTCACGAAACGAACCTGCTCTTTGATGCCATGCGCAAACTAAGGAGCGAGGGTATCGGTATCATTTTCATCACCCATTTCCTGGATCAGGTTTATCAGATAGCGGATCGGATTACGGTCTTGAGGAATGGGAAGCTGGTAGGCGCATATGATGCTGCTTCTCTACCCCGCGTTGAACTGGTCGCCAAAATGTTGGGACGCAGTTTGACCGAATTGGATACCTTGTCAAAAGTGAAATCCCAGGAGGAAGAGAAGAAGGCAAAGCAGCATTTGGTAGAAGCAAAAGGGCTGGGGCTAACGGGGTCGCTGGAGCCGGTGGATCTGGAATTGAATGCGAATGAGGTTTTAGGTATTGCCGGATTGTTAGGTTCCGGACGCACTGAGATGGCCGGCCTGATCTTCGGGATCGATTCTCCAGATAACGGTTCTCTCATTGTTAACGGTGAGCAGGTGCATAAATTTTCTCCCCTTGAATCTCTAAAGCGGGGGATTGCCCTGAGTCCCGAAGATCGCAAGGCAGAGGGAGTTGTAGGAGACCTGACCATCCGCGAAAATATCATCCTGGCATTGCAAGCACGTTACGGCTGGTTCAAATTTCTCTCCGTGCAAAAACAAAATGAAATCGCCGACAAGTATATTCAATTGTTAGGGATTGTTACACCTTCTCCGGAGCAATTGGTTAGAAATCTGAGTGGCGGCAACCAACAGAAGGTGATCCTTGCCCGTTGGCTAGCGACGAATCCCAAGGTTCTCATTTTGGATGAACCGACTCGAGGAATCGATGTCGGAGCGAAAGCAGAAATTCAAAAACTGGTGATGCAATTAGCGGAGGAAGGTATGTCCTGCGTTTTTATCTCCTCTGAGCTGGAAGAAGTACTACGTGTTAGTGACCGTGTTGCTGTTTTGCGTGATCATAAAAAGGTTGCTGAATATGTTGGTGACGTGGATGACAAGACCCTTATTCAGGCCATGGCAGGAGAAATATGAAACAGACATCATTTCTTAGAAAGTTCCGTGACAGCCAGTTATTCTGGCCGCTTGTGGCCTGGATCATTATCTTGAGTTTTAATGCTATTGTTAATCCAAGTTTCTTCAAACTCGGCATCTTGCAAGACCCTGTGTGGGGAAAACACTTGTACGGTAATCTTGTCGACATCTTTAACAATGGGGCACCGCTCATATTGGTGTCAATCGGGATGACTCTGGTGATTGCAACAGGAGGCGTTGATCTCTCCGTTGGCGCTGTGATCGCGATCTCGGCGGCAATGGGGGCCGTGTTGATCAATCCGGCGCTGGGAAATAAATTGATCACCAATGACATTTTGACCAGGAACGCAACGAATACCCCGCTGCCCATCATCATCCTCGCTGGTCTTGCAGCCGGCACAGCATGTGGTTTATGGAACGGGTTTCTCGTTGCCAAGGTAAAAATCCAACCGATCGTTGCCACACTGATCTTGATGGTTGCTGGGCGTGGAATTGCCCAGCTCATTACAAATGGGCAGATCATGACGATATATTACACGCCGTATTTCTGGTTTGGGAATGGTTTTATCCTGGGTCTGCCGGTCTCGATTTATATTGTTGCGGTTGTCTTGCTCCTGGCTTGGGTATTGGTGCGCAAGACCGCCATCGGCCTATTCATTGAGTCGGTTGGAATCAATGCCAAATCGACTTACTACAGCGGCATCAGTGAACAAAACGTCAAGCTGTTTGTCTATGCCTTTTGCGGGTTATTGGGGGCGATTGCCGGCCTGATCCTCAGTTCCTACGTCCACAGCGCAGATGGAAATAACAACGGTTTGAACTACGAGTTGGATGCGATCCTGGCCGTCGTCATGGGCGGGACCTCGTTGATGGGTGGACGGTTCTCCCTGCTTGCCAGTGCGATTGGCGCGGTCGTTATCTGGACTTTCACCGTCACCGTCTACAGCCTGGGTGTACCGGCCAATGCCTTGTTAGCTGCCAAAGCAGTACTGGTCATGGTGGTCATTCTTCTTTACTCCGATTACTCCGGCGGTTTGATAAATCGATTATTCGAGCGAAGAGGTTCACAGCATGATACAGCGAGCTAAACCCCTCCTTTTGCGATATGGTTCGTTACTACTAACCTTTGCGGTCTTTCTTCTGGTCTACTTTATAGGTGCTCGATTGTACCCTGCCATGCGAAAGCCGCAGGTGTTTTTCAATCTGTTTATTAATGACAGCAGCCTGCTGCTTGTTTCGATTGGGATGACGATGGTGATCCTGAGTGGCGGGGGTGGGATTGATCTTTCGGTAGGCGGGGTGATTGCTCTGGTCAGCACGGCTTCCGCTGCATTGCTGCGGGCCGGGGTGAGTCCGTACATCGTCATTCCGCTGATGATCATCTTAGGTGTCTCATTTGGGGGTCTGATGGGCTGGATTATTCAAACTCTCAAAGTCCAGCCTTTTATTGCCACCTTGATGGGTCTTTACCTGACACGCGGCCTGGCGTATATCATCAGCCTGACTTCGGTGACCATTACGAATGATGTGTATAAGACCTTTGCCCTGACACCGATCTACATTCCATTTATACCGAAAGCATATGTCTACCCGACAACCCTGGTTGGCCCCATCATGCTATTGGTGGCAATTTACTTGAGCTTTTTCACCCGCTTTGGCCGCACAATCTATGCCATGGGTAGGAATGAACAATCCGCGATCCTGATGGGTCTGTCGGTCCCTCGGACAAAGATTTTAGTGTATGCGTTCAGCGGCCTTTGCTCTGCTTTGGCAGGAATCGTCTTTAGCATGTCGCTGCTGGCAGGTTATGGGCAGTTTGCATCAGGGATGGAGCTTGACTCAATTGCTGCGGTCGTAATCGGAGGGACTGCCTTAACAGGCGGCGTCGGTAATGTCATTGGTACTTTGTTCGGCGTATTGATCCACGGCACAATTGTGTCCGTTCTCCAGTTCAATGGCTCATTGAGTTCATGGTGGACGCGCATTGGTGTTGGTGTGCTGACCTTGATCGCTATCGGCATTCAGAGCATATTCTATATCAGGAAAAAGCACTCGTAGGCCGACAGCTATTTCAATGGGAAATTTATAGTGAAGCAATCCATACGTTTTTGTCTGGTTCTTTCCTTGGGTATTTTTATTTTGTGTGCTTGCGCGAGTACGGCAGACATACAGGATACGGCCGTTCCAACCACCCCGGATTGGTTCAATGTGGAATTAACCGATGTGCAAACGGGTGAGACCTTCACTATGAATGATTATGCGGGAAAGGTCATCTTGCTTGAGACTATGGCGGTATGGTGCCCCACCTGCATCCTGCAGTCAGCATATGTCTACCAGCTTCACGAGTTACTGGGAAACCCGGATGACTTGATTTCCGTCAGCCTGGATGTGGACCTGAACGAAGATGCGGCCATATTGAAAGAATATACCGCCGAGTATGGTTTTGACTG
>JBNKZT010000519.1:0-3527 GCA_050301775.1 Promineifilaceae bacterium (SeqCode) | reverse complement strand
TCACACTCCTTCTTGATAATGGGGCTGATCCCTCCATACGTACCAGATGGGAAACGGGCAATACGGCGTTACATGGTGCGGCCTTTAATGGTTCAGTCGAGGCTGCCCAGGCGCTGCTGGATGGCGGAGCCGACGTAGACGTTCAAACGGATACGGGCCTGACCCCATTAATGTACGCAATTAGCGAAGGTATCCATCGCCGAACTGAAATCGTTACCACGCTCTTGGAGGGGGGGGCGGATCCGAACGCACAGGATAATTACGGTAACACAGCCCTTCACCATGCCGCCAGGTGGGACAGATCTGAGATGATCCCGCTTCTTATCGAATATGGCGCGTCCATAGATTTGCAAGACAACATAGGCTATACGGCATTACACCAGGCTGCGAAGTGGGATAAGGCGGGCGCGCTCTCGACCTTGCTTGAACATGGAGCTTCCTTAGACCTGAAAAATAGCAGAGGCCAAACGGCCTTGGGCGTTGCTCTGGATGACAGGATCATTGAGATACTGCGCGAGGCAGGTGCAGAAGAATAACGCTTACAAACAAAATTAGTTTTAAAACTGAGTAGGTTTGTTGCTCAGTCAAATATTGTGTGGCTTGACCCTGAAGTAGCATGAAAACAAGGAGATGGAAAAATGAAAAAGGGGTTATTGATACTAATCACAGCGCTAATGATTACAGTTTTATTCGCGTCATTTTCAACAGTTGCCGCGGAGCCAAATGCACCAATTTTGTGTTTGGTAGACATGGAATACAATGGGGCTTATTGGGAGGGGGAGGTTCGCGAATGCAGCCTCGCAGGAAATATCAGGTTTGATCCAGACCCAGATAATCCGTCCTATCTCGCGGGTAAAACACTACACTTCTTTGAATTATTCACTATCGAACCATATAGCGGAGGAGTGATCCAAGGAAACACAGTAGGGGTCGGGCATCTCTACGAGCCGTTCCAGTTTAGGGCTAACGGTTGGGTAACAGACGCAACGGAACAATGGTCGCATTTGATAGGAAACAAGTATTTCGAAATGGGTACGTCAACCGATCCATTGGACCCATCAATTCCCTTAACTGCCGATGACATGGTAATGAGAATTGTGCCCGCCCAGCGGCCTATGCCCTAGTTCAATTCTATTCTTTGTCAGCAATATATAAAAAATCCGATTTCTTGAAGAAATCGGATTTTTGCAATTCACGAGTTAGTGAGCAATCTAATTGAGATATTGCCGTAGGTGACCGGCAAAGTTGGGGTGGCGCAGTTTGCGCAAGGCCTCTTTCTCCAACTGGCGGATGCGTTCACGGGACAGACCAAACATTTCGCCAACTTCCTTCAACGTGCGCGATTCGCCGTCTTGCAGGCCGTAACGCAAGCGCAAAATGCGGGCTTCACGCGGCGTCAACTGGTCTAAAATGTCGCCCAGTTCTTCGGTGAGCATCTGATTGGCTACAGCTTCGGCCGGCGGTGGCGCTTCCACATCTTCGATGAAGTCACCCAACTCGGCATCAGATTCATCGCCGACGGGACGTTCCAGGTGAACGGGCTGGCGGCTGGTTCGCAGCATCCAGCGTACACGGTCGGCCGGCAGTTCCATGAAGATTGCGATTTCTTCGGCGGTGGGTTGACGGCCGTACTCCTGCTCCAATTCCTGGGCAATCTGGTACAACTTGCTGATACGCCCGCCCAAATGGGCCGGAATGCGGATGGTACGGCCGTGATTGGCCAGCGCCCGCGTCACTGCCTGGCGAATCCACCAGGTGGCATACGTGCTAAACCGGTTTCCCCGGCGATAATCATACTTTTCAACCGCTTTCATCAGACCAACATTGCCTTCCTGAATCAAATCCAGGAACTGCAACCCACGTCCACGGTACTTTTTGGCAATACTGACAACCAGCCGTGTATTAGCCCGAATAAGGTGCGCCCGCGCCGCATCACCAATTTCCTCAATAATCTCTAGTTTATCTTTCTCGTCTAGCGACACTTCACCTTCTTTCAAAGATTCTGTTGCTGCGCGCCCGGCTTCAATTTCCATCGCCAGGTTTACTTCTTCTTCGGCTGTCAGGAGGGACTGCTGCCCCATTTCACGGAAATAAAGCCCAACCGAATCATCAATGGGTACATTGCTTAAATCAAACAAAGGGGCTGTATGGGGTGAATCTTCGGCATCATCACTAAATTCCAGGCCTTCCGGCAAACTGCCGTTGAATCCGTTGATTTCTTCGTCACCGATTATCGCCTCATTGGCTTCTTCTTCGTTTTCATAAAGAGGAATATTGGCGGCCTGGGCCTCTTCCATAATAGCTTCCAAAAGGGCAAGGTTATTCTCGATGTCCGGCCAGGTTTCTAGAATCTGATCATATGTAATATAGCCCTGTTCCGCGCCTTCATTCAGCAAGACACTAATTCCAACAACATCGACCTTACTACCAAATGGATTATTTCGTTCACTCATAGCTTATAAAAAGCTCCCAACTTTTAAGATTTTTGGGGGAGAGCCTTGGGTCCCTGGACAGGGCCTCATTTGGACGCAAACAACAACCTCTAAATCGACCCAATTGCCGATTCTCACTTATTGAGGATTTTCTTATTCGAATCAGGTGGATAGCTTTTCGAAAATCCTGCACCTGCACCCATAAAAATTCTCTTCCCGACAAGGGTGCAGTCTAGCATATTCGAATCCCAAAAGTCAAGCCCTAATATTGCCGGGAGGCGTGGCTTTACCCTGCTCTAATTTCCTGATAATTATAGAACCGCTTAAGTTTCTTATCACATCGTCTACGCCAAGTAAGGGTGTGGTTAGCACGGCCGTTCCCCGGCGCAAATCCAACCGGCAGTCCAACGGCCAATGCCCACTGGCAGACGGGCCAATCGTCAACGTATCCCGATTGTTGATATGCCAGTAATCGAGCAGTTTCAGGGCAAATGCGGCCCGGCTAAGTATTTGTTGTCCGGCAACATTAAGAATGCCGGTAAAATCGTGGTCGGCCAATTCCAGGCAAGCCCGGCTCAATGTTTCCACCCAGACCGGATTGCGAATCTGGTTGTCGAACAACTGCACCGGTTCGCCGGCCGCCAAGGCGCGCGCCATCCAGCCTGTGCCGTGGTCCATTTCCTGTAAGCCGTAAATAAGCGAGGTTCGGATGATGACGTGATTGGGGTGGGCCGCGACAATGGATTCAGCATCGGCTTTGGCACGGCCGTATTCGTTAACCGGGCTGGGCACGGCCGTTTCGTCGTAAGGCGGATTTAGTCCATCAAAAATGCTGTCGGTGGAAAGGTGAACGAGGCGAGCACCAACTTCGGCGGCGGCCCGGACAACGTTTCGCGTACCCTGCCGGATGACATTGCCCATATCGCTGCCCCGATTGGAGCCAACGGTGTGGATGATGACCTGGGGCTGAAATTGGGTGATGAGTTTGGTAACGGCCGTGGCCTCACGCACATCCAACTGTACTCCCAAATCCAGGCCGAGCGGGTCATTTTGGAAGAATGTGTAACAAACCGGGTGGGATTGCGCCGCCAGCGG
>JBNKZT010000518.1:0-3538 GCA_050301775.1 Promineifilaceae bacterium (SeqCode) | reverse complement strand
AGAAACATAGTTTTGAAGAGAGCGCTGCGCTGGCTACGTCCTTCGAGTTCCTCTGTACTGGTATGGGATGCATAACTAATTTACTACCTAGGCAGCAGCAAACAATACATTCTCTTCCTGGAAAAATGATTTGAGCAACCTCTTATTTCTTTTGGTACCTTCCAAATCTTGGACCGCCCGATTCATCAGTGATTCGTCCTTTTTAAGCGATTTTTAGAGGTTCCAATGTTTCTCATTTGGTTCCAAATCAATTGTTAATGGCGTCGTAAAACCGCGCCAAATATCCGCGTTACGATGCCATTAACAGCAAAATCAGTTGATCGATCTGACACGGAATTCGTAGCCGAAACACAAACGCCCCATCCAAAAGTAATCCGATTTCCGAATAGGTGTGTTCAGCGGATTACATTTTCTTATGAACAGTAGGCCGCCACTATCTGGTAGTCGTAGTGTTCCTGTCCCAGTCCTTTAACAGTCAGGGGGCGCGTTGTCTTATCCTGTGTATTGCGATTTACTAAATCATACTGCAACCGGAGTAGAAAATAGCCCATTGCAGTGAGATTGCCAGTTCATCCCGGTCTTTCTGCAGGCACTGAACAGCTTTCGGGTACTTCGTTCATAGGCTTTTTCAAACCGATCAAACGCCTTTTCGGCATCCTTCCGTGTCGCCGCCTGCCAAATATCGTGCAACGCCGCCTTCATTTTTGGCTGAACTGACTTGGGCGCGTAGTTAAGAACATTGCCCGTTTTGTGCATCCAGCAGCGCTGCTGCCGGGTGCCACTGTACACTTCATCGAGCGCCGCCCAGAAACCCATCGCTCCATCGCCAACAGCAAGCTTGGGTGTGTTCATGCCGCGCGATTTTAGCCCCAGCAGCACTTCTCGCCAGCTCTGCGTGGACTCTCTCACGCCGTCTTCAATAGCCAGAAAATGCTTCTGACCCCGTTCATTCACGCCAATAATCACCAAGGCGCAGAGCTTTGCATCCTCTGCTCTCAGGCCGCTGTAGATGCCATCCGCCCAGAGATAGACCCAGCGATCTTTATCCAGGCGAGACTGTCGCCACTGATCGTATTCACCGGCCCACTGGCGCTTCAGTCGCGCCACGGTGCTGGCCGACAAGCCCTTGGCCTCCGGACCAACCAATACTTCCAGCGCATTGTCCATCTCTCCCGTGGAGACACCTTTCAAGTATAGCCAGGGCAACGCCGCTTCCAATGATCGCGTCTTGCGCACATACGGGGGAACCAGTGCAGAGCGGAAAGTTACCGGCGCTCCGTCCCGGGATCGCACCTTCGGGACCTGTACGGTTACAGGCCCAATACTGGTCTGGATATCCCGCTCTGGATGATGCCCATTGCGGACAACGGCTGCCCGCCCATCCTCCAGCCGACGCCCCTGGAAGCCCTGAAGATACTCGGCCAGCTCTGCCTCCACAGCTTGCTGGATCAGGTCCCGCGCGCCCTGGCGCAGCAATTCCGTTAAGGGATCTGATGAACCTACTCGACCTGACAGCTCAACAACGTTATTCTTGTTCATAGCGGTGTATTCCTTGATTGATCAGTTTTGTTTGGCGACAACTAATCAACCAGATACACCGCTTCTTTTCAAGTTCTCCAAACACCAGATTTAGTTATAACTCCATCAGTCATTTATACTGTCCAAACACCCGTTTTGGTGAGAGAATAGGGGAAAATTGAGGTATTCTCAACACTAAAGCATATAACAGAGCCCCTGAATCAGGGTTCTGAGGAAAGATGCGTCAAAAGAACGATCTTGACAGATTGTACCATTTTTGGTACGTTATTATATGACCGGCCAGAAAAGGAAGAAAGTACCAGCCATCTTCTACCGCTCCACCAGTGGCAATGAGCCGGTGAGAGATTGGTTATTGGGCTTGGGCAAAGAGGATAGGAAAGCCATAGGCGCGGATATTCAAACCGTGGAATTTGGCTGGCCTGTCGGGATGCCGGTTTGTCGCCCGATGAAAGACGGGCTGTATGAAGTCAGAACAAACCTTGATGATGGGCGAATTTCACGGGTACTGTTTTGCTTTCATGGCGGAAAGATGGTGTTGCTGCATGGCTTTATCAAGAAGTCACAGCAAACACCCAAGCCAGATTTAGATTTGGCGAAGAAACGAAAGAGAGAGGTAGACAATGGCTAAACACAATCAACATCTGGGTTCATCCCTTGATGATCTGCTTGAAGAAACCGGCGAGCTTGCTGAAGTTAACGCCGTGGCAATCAAGCGCGTGATTGCTTGGGAAATTACCCAAAAAATGAAAGCTGAGCATCTCTCAAAAACCAAAATGGCAGAACTTATGGAAACCAGTCGCTCGGCATTAGATCGCTTGCTTGATCCAGCGAATACGTCTGTGACGTTGCACACGCTTGATAACGCTGCTCGCGCCGTTGGCAAAACGCTGCGTATCGAGCTTGCCTAACTTGCTGAAGGCAATGATTGCCTGACTACCTTTTTGCTGAAAGCTGGCACGATGACAGCTTTCAGCGCGCGAATTTCAACCGCGATCAGCCCCGTGAATTTGCGAGGCTGAATCAGCAACTTCCATATTTGTTATCCGCTGGCAAGGCCATGCAAAAAGTCCACCGCCTTCTGTGCTTGTGATGCAGCCTTAAAGATGAACTTCTTATCATTCTTTAGCGCTTGCAACCACGACTTGATATACATGGCATGATCTTCACGGCCATGCTGTTTTATACGAAAATGCGAGCACAGGAATGCACTGCCAAGTTCGGCAATCAGTTCTTCAAAAGCATATTTCTTTTCATCGGTTGTGTGTCCGACCTGTTCTCTATCTAATCGAGTTTTACCACCCGTCCAGTGGGTTAATTCATGTAACAACACTGCATAGTAATTTTCGGTGGCACTTTGTCCATTGTCGAAAAATAAGTCTTTAGGGGGCATGTTGATAGTGAACGTTCGGCAAGCCCCTGTGACTTTCCCCGTCTCACGCTCTAAGATCGACAGTGACTCAACACAGGAGGCTGCCGATGACATTCGAATCCCAATCCCTAGAGCAAGCCGGCAACGAACAGCTGGATAAACTGGCCGAGGAATTTGGCCGCTGGCGCTTGCAAAAGAAGTCCCAGGCCGAGCGCATCCCCGAATCGCTGATCCGCGAAGCCCAGAAGCTATCGGAGTTCATTGATGCTTCACAGGTTCGCAAGCGACTGAAACTGACTCAGAAACAAATGAACAAACTGCACGCTCAGAATGAGCCGTCCCAGACAACTCGGGCTCAATCCGATTTTATCAAGCTCACACCACAGATAGTTCAACCGCAAGATCCATCGGCATTGCGCATCGATATTCTTACTCCCCAAGGGATGAAGATCAGTTTGTCAGGGCTTGCCGAACAGAATCCTGTGGCGATGATTGCCAAATTGATCGGGAGTTAGGATAATGTTGGCGTTAGGTCCGCAAACACCAGTTTTTATTGCGGTATCGCCCGTGGATTTCAGACTGGGCATTGATGGTTTGGCCCGGCGTTGCCACTCTGTGCTTTTCCAACGG